>DATDGN010000089.1:0-25602 GCA_036522095.1 Candidatus Cybelea sp.
ATGTCGCCCGACAATCCGGCGCGGGTCTGCGCGTCGACGACGGACTGCGGCGTGAGCACGCCGATGCCGGCCATGGCCTCGCCGGTGCTGAAGAGGTGTTGATGCGGCACTCCGGCGAGTGAGAGTCGCAGCAGCAGATCGTTGCGGCGCGCCGCGTCAACGATCACGTTGTCCGCCGTGGGCGTAAACGCCGCGTTCCAGCCCGCCAAACGCTCTTCGACTTCGGTCAGCTGCTCGGGATGCAGCGGCTGCGCGAAGAGCGCCGACCGTGATGCGTGCCCGAGCAGCACGCCGCCGATCGCTACCGAGACTACGCCGATTGCGACGGCGCTCGCCGCTAAGCGTGCCGCCCGCGAAAGTGCGTTCCATCGGGTCAGCAGCTGCGCCAGCGCTGTCATGAGACTAAATTTGCATGTTCAGAACGGATTGGACCGCCTGCACGAGACGCTGTGCGGTGGCCGTCGCGACCGAGAGCGCCACGTCGGCCTGGGCGCGTTCGTAGACGGCCGCATCGAGCGTCCCCGTTCCGTACGCGAACGCATCCTCGGCCCGGGTCGCGCCGGTAAGCGCGTTTCCCACCGCATCGAGCGCGCGCGCGAAATCCGCGCCGTCGGCCTGCGCGCTCGCGGCCGCCGGGAGATCGGGCACGATCGGCTCGACCTTCACAGCCGCTCCAACTCGATCGTCCGCTCGGCGAGCGTCTTCCCAACGTCGAAGATCGACGCGTCCGACTCGTATGCTCGCGACGCGTTCATGACGGCAATCATCTCGGTCAGAATGTCGACGTTCGTCCCACGCTCGGTGTGCGTGCCCTCAAACTCGACGCGAGCTTCGCCGTCGTCGGAGTCGAGCACGCGAAAGTCCGGAATCATACGGGCGTAGTCGGCGTTCGGGCCGGCCGCCTCGGCGGCGGCGACGTTGCGAGCGGCGACGTCGAGCGCGGCCCGCTGCGCATCCATGCCGCTCGCGGCCGCGTCCAACAAGTCGATCCTCATTTGGCCACCGCCTTGATCTCCTCGAAGCGGGCCCGTTCGGCGCCGAGCAGCGCCTCGGTGAAGATCGCTGCCTGCGCGGTCTGCGCCATCGCGGCGTCGGCGGAGCGTTCCGGCGCCGCGCCGGAGTTCGCCCGCGCGACGGCGGCCTGCGCGTCGCGCAGGCGTGTGTGGGCGGCGGACATGGCGTCGCGAAGGGAGTCTCCAACGTCAAACATGCGCCCATCGTAGCGAGGCGGTTTGACTGCCGGGCGTACCCGGATTTGCCGCGATATGACGTGAGAGCGGGATGAAGATTAAGTTGGAACGGCCTAATTAAGGGGTAAGAATAGGGTTGAAACCGCTCCCAGCGCCCGGTCCACGGGTAAAGAGGAGAGGGCACTAGGCTATAATGGTGTCCGGAAAAGGAGGAAACGTGCGAATCATAAGATCGCTTCCCGCAATCATCGCGGCAATACTCATCACCGCAATACCGCTGCCCTCGCCGGCGCAGTTTACCATCGGCGTGGGCTTCACGATCGGCTCGCCGCCGCCGCCGCTGCCGGTCTATAGCATGCCTCCGGCACCCTACCCGAATTATCAGTGGACCCCCGGCTACTGGGCCTGGGGAACCGCCGGCTATTACTGGGTGCCTGGAGTCTGGGTGGCTGCCCCCGCCGTCGGTCTTCTCTGGACCCCCGGCTACTGGGGCTACTCGGGCGGCTACTACGGCTGGAACGCCGGCTACTGGGGCCAGACGGTGGGCTTCTACGGCGGCGTCAACTACGGCTTCGGCTACTACGGCTCCGGCTTCGCCGGGGGCGCGTGGAACGGAAACAACTTCCGTTACAACACGGCCGTCGTCAACGTCAACCGGACGACCATCAACAACACGTACGTCAATAAGACGGTCATCAACAACTACAACACCAATCGCGTGAGTTATAACGGCGGCCACGGCGGCGTCAGCGCCCGGCCGACCACGGCGCAAATCGACGCGCGGCGCACCGGCCGCGTTCCGACGACCGCTCAGCGCGATCAGGCGACGATCGCGGGACAAGACCGCAACCAGCTCGCCTCGGTCAACAAGGGCAAACCGACGCTGACCAGCTCCAACAAGCCGCTCAGCACCACGAACAAGCCTTCGAACTACGCGCCCGTCACGTCGGCTGACAAGAAGGCCGGACAGGCGACGATGAAGGCGCCCACGACCACGAATAAGGCGCCGACGACCACCAACAAGGCGCCGACGACTACCAGCAAGGCGCCGACGACCACCAACAAGATGGCGCCGGAACACAAGGCGCCCACGACCACCAACAAGGCACCGGCGCAGCCGACCCACAAGCAGCCTCCGGCGCAGCCGATGCACAAACAACCGCCGGCGAACAACACGATGAACTCGGCGCATCACAAGCAGCCCAACTCGATGCAGGCGCAGCCGATGCATAAGCAGCCTCCCAGCGGTGCGATGCACCAAGGCAATGCGATGCATCCGGGCGGCCAGCGTCCGCCGGGCGGAGGTCAAGGGCATCCGAACGGTGGCGGCCAGCGTCCGCCGGGCGGAGGCCAAGGGCATCCGAACGGTGGCGGCGGCCAGGGTAAGAACAAACCCCCGCGCGCTTAGAAGCTCCGTTCACAAACGCAGGGACCCGATCTTCGGGTCCCTGCTCCTTTTTACGAGGCCTTTTTAGCGCGCGACCGGCAGGCCCGCGGCGTCGAGCGGCACGCCGAGCACGAGCCGCGTCATCTCGCCGTAGTTCGCGACGCCGGTCGCGATGCGGTTGGTCTTGAGGTAGGTGTTATACGTGCGCCACGACCAGTGCGCGAGCAGCGCGTTGATGTGTCGCGCGTCGCGCCGGCGCAGGGCCGCGAAGTCTTGCCATACCAGTGGTACGAACTCGCGATGCGCGTAGCGCCGCTTTTGCGGAAGATACAAGAACAGTTCGAACCATCCGGAATACTGCACCGCCGGATCGGGTGAGCGCAGGCAGGTCACGACAGCCAAGTAGTTGGCTTCGTCCTCGCGCGCGTAGCCTGCGTCGTGGCTCCACTCGTGCGCCATATCGAAGGGCCGCTCGAACCAGAGCAGGTCGGATGCCGTCGCGACGTTGAGCGTGAACGGGTTGATGAAGCCGCTCGTTCCGGTCGCCACCATGAATGGATCGGCCAGCGTCCGCTTCGCGGGCCCGACGCGCGGGGACCAGTCGTCGCCGGCGCGCTGCACTACCGGCAGCCACGCCGCGCGCAGCGCCTCGATATCGAGCGGTTGCGCGGAGCTCGCGTGCGCCGCCGCGGCGAGCGCGTTCACCTGTGCCATCGCCCGCGCGCGCAGGTTCGCCGCCGCGCCCGGCGTCACGCGCTCCGGGTAAAACTGCACGCGCGTCTCGAGCGGCGCGCGCGCATAGTTCCATCCCCAGCTCAGCTCGAACCACACGGCGTAGATCCCAACGACGGCACCGCAGCTCAGGAGCAACGCGATGAGATCGTTTGCGCGCGATCGCGAAGGCGCGCGAAAGAACCCTACGATCAGCGCGACGATCGCGGCGACGCCGAGCAACCCCGCCACATCGCCGAGCGACCACGGCAGCGGATGGGTGAGGGCGAACGCAAAATGCTCCCAGCCCGGATACGCGCCGTTGACGTAGGCGCGTTCGATCCAGCCGGGCGATGGTTGAAACAGCAGTGCGAGCGCGCCGAGCGCGATCGCGATGATCTTTACGGTGGTGCTTAGCGTTTGCTGTATTGGAAGCGCTTGCGCGCGCGCTTGCGGCCGTACTTCTTCGATTCTTTTTCGCGCGGATCACGCGTGAGGAAGCCGTTGCGCCGGAGCGGCTCTTTCAGCGACTCGTCGATCGCGAGCAGCGCGCGAGCGATGCCGTGGCGGATCGCGCCGGCCTGCCCGGTGATGCCGCCGCCCTCGGTCTTGACCGTGACGTCGAAGCGCGAGCCGCTCTGCGTGGCCTCGAGCGGCTGACGCACGATCTGCAGCAGCTGTGGCCGCGAGAAATACTCGTCCAGTGCCTTGCCGTTGACGGTGATCACGCCCTGGCCGAGCGCGAGCTTCACGCGCGCGACGGCGCGCTTACGGCGGCCGGTGGATTGAACGACGTCGCTGACTTGATCCAACGAGGGCTCCTATTTCGAAACCGGAAGCGGCGCGGGATTCTGCGCGCCGTGCGGGTGCTCCGCTCCGGCGTAGACGCTCAGGCGGCGCAACTGCGCGTCGCGCATGCGGTTGGTCGGGAGCATACCGCGCACGGCCTTCTCGATCACTCGCTCGGGATGCTTGTCCGCCATCTCGCGCGCCGTCTGCACCTTCAGGCCGCCGGGATAGTTGCTGTGGCGATAGTAGAGCTTCTGCTTCCACTTCTGGCCGCCCAGCTCGATCTTGTCGGCGTTGACGACCACGACGTGATCGCCGTCGTCGATGTGCGGCGTCCAGGTCGGCTTGTGCTTGCCCGAGAGCGCGCGCGCAATCCGGACGGCGAGCGTGCCAAGGCGATGGCCCGCCGCATCCACGATAAACCAGCGATGCTCGGTCTGAGCCGTCGTCTGTTGATAGGTGCGCACAACCCACGTATCCTACGGGAAAGGCGCAAGTCCCGTCAAGACGCCGCGGACGGCGGGCGCCCGAAGGGCGGGGGCTCGGCGAAGGAGTCGTAGCCGTCGTAACGGACGCCGGCGAGGAACAGGCCGTGGGCCGGCGCCGTGGGGGCGCCGATCTGCCGGCCGGTCTGCCCGGCCAGCTCCTCCGGCCTGCGGCGACCGCCGCCGCACTCCAGCAGCGTGCCGACGACCGCCCGCACCATGTGGCGCAGGAAGGCGTTGGCGGCCACCTCGATGCGCAGCAGGTCCCCGCGCGGCTCGATCTCCAGGCGGCCGATGCTGCGCACGAGGGGCCCCGCCGCACCTGCGATCAGCGGCCGGAAGTCGTGCTCGCCGACCAGGCATGCGCCCGCCGCGCGCATGGCCGCGAGGTCGAGCCGGCGCGTCACGTGATAGGCGTACCGCGCCAGCAGCGCGCTGCTCTCGCGCCGGTTCAGGACGGCGTAGACGTACGTCCGCTCGAGCGCCGAGAAGCGCGCCGAAAAATCGTCGTCCACCTCCGCGGCGTCGCGCACGCTGCAATCCCGGGGCAGCAGCGCGTTGAGCGCGAGCCCGAGGCGCTCCGGCGCAAAGGGCCGGCTCGCCGCGAACGACACGACCTGACCGCTGGCGTGCACGCCCGCGTCGGTTCTTCCCGCACCCGTGACCTTGATCGGCTCCGCGTAGAGCTTCGCAAGCGCGGCCTCCAGCGTGCCGGCAACGGTCCGCAGCGCCGGCTGCCACTGAAACCCGCAGAACTCCGTGCCGTCGTACTCGACGGTGAGGCGCAGGTGGATCGGGATTACCTGGCGGCGGCCGCCGCCGTGAAGTGCGCGCCGCGCAGCTCCGCCTGCACGCGCGCGAAGTCGCGGCGGAACGCCGCATCGTGCAGCATCACGTACGCGGCCAGCGTGCCGGCCGTCCATCCCGACGCAATGTCGGTCGGGTAGTGCAAACCCATCAGGATGCGGTTCGCCGCGAAGATGCGCGCCTGAGAGAAGATCGCGTACCGGTGCTCCGGCAGCAGCTGCGCCAGGACGATCGCCGACGCGGACGCGAACGCGGCGTGTCCGCTCGGATACGAGCCGTGCTTCCTGCCGGCGCCGTCGGGCCGCGGCCGCTCCCAGTATCGCTTCGCCGATGCGATGAGCCGCGCGACGTCCGCGCCGACGTGCTCGAAGAACGCCGCGGTCAGCGGTAAGCGGTCGGGCGTGAAGCCCGCGCCGACCGATGGTGCAAAGAAAAAGACGCTGCGTACCGACGCCTCGCGCGCCTCGAGCAGCTGCGCGGGGCTGCGCGCCGCGACCGCAGCCGTCACCTCCTGCATGTCCGCGCGCGCCTCGGGCGAGCCGGCCTCGGGCGGCGGCGGTAGCAGGACCGTCAGGTCGATGCGGCGCGGATCGAGGTAGTAGTAGCCGGTGGGCGTCTGGGGCGAGAGCGGCGCGAGCGCGGTCGCGGCGAGCGCGAGCAGCAAAACCGCGACGCGCAACGGCGTCGTCATCCGTGTTGACGCTGCAGCGGAAAGAGCAGCACGTCGCGCACGGAGCGCTGATTGGTCAGCAGCATCACGAGCCGATCGACGCCCACGCCGATCCCCGCGGTCGGCGGCATGCCGTACTCGAGCGCGCGCACGTAGTCCCAATCCGGCTCCGGAATCTCTTCGTTGCCGGCGAGCCGCTCAGCGACTTGCGCGTCGAAGCGCGCGCGCTGGTCGTCGGGATCGTTGAGCTCGGTGAACGCGTTGGAGATCTCCATGTTCGCGCAGAACAGCTCGTAGCGGTCCGCGATCTCGGGATCGTCGGCGCGCCGCTTCGCGAGCGGCGAGATCACGACGGGATAGCCAGTGACGAAGGTCGGCGCGATCAGCTGCGGCTCGACGACGCGCTCGAAGATCTTATCGAGCGCGTGGCCGTGCGTCGGCGAGGCGGGCAGGCCGAGCTCGGCGAGGAGCTCCGCCGACGCCGCCGCGTCGAGCAGGCCGTCGCGCGTGTATTTTCCGCCGCCGTAGCGCGCCATCGCCTCCAGGTACTCGATGCGCGCGAACGGCGTTTGGAACGAGATCGTCGCCTCGCCGTGCGGTAGATCGGTGCCGCCGTCGGTGGCGATCGAGACGAGATGCGCGATCAGCGTCTCGTTGAACTCCATCATGTCGGACACGTCCCAATAGGCCGCGTAGAGCTCGAGCATCGTGAACTCGGGGTTGTGGGTCGTGTCGATGCCCTCGTTGCGGAAGATGCGGCCGATCTCGTAGACGCGCTCGAGGCCTGCTACGATCAGCCGCTTCAGGTTCAGCTCCGTCGCGATGCGCAGCTGCATCGCCTTGTCCAGCGCGTTGCAGTGCGTCACGAACGGCCGCGCCGCGGCGCCGCCCGCCAGGTGCAGCAGCGTCGGCGTCTCCACCTCGTAGAAGCCGTGCGAATCGATGAAGCGGCGCATCTCTGCAACCAGCCGGCTGCGCATGACTAGCGCGTCGCGCACTTCCGGGTTGACTATCAAGTCGACGTAGCGCTGCCGGTAGCGCTTCTCGACGTCTTGCAGTCCGTGCCACTTGTCAGGCAGCGGCCGCAGCGCCTTGCCGATCACGCTAAACTTCGTGACGTGCAGCGTCAGCTCGCCGAGCTTGGTGCGAAACATGTAGCCGCGCACCGCGACGAGGTCCCCGCGATCGAGGTCGCCCCAGTCGGCGAAGGCTTCGTCGCCCACGTCTTGCCTGCGCAGGTAGAGCTGCAGCCGCCCCGTGCGGTCGCCGAGATCGGCGAAGATCGTCTTGCCCATCGTGCGCTTCGTGAGGATCCGGCCCGCGAGGCTCCAGGCCTCGGCGGCCGCGTCCTGTCCGGGCTCTAGAAAACCGTAACGCTCCGACAGCTCGGCGGCGGTCGCATCCACGTCGGCGCGCCGCTGCGCGAACGGATCCTTCCCCCGAGAACGCAAGGCGGCCAGATTCTCACGTCTGGCCGCCACGAGCGCTGCTTCGGTCTTGCCGAATTCTTCCAAGAAGATTCCTACTTATGAAGCTTTCTTTGCGGCCTTTTTCGGTGCGCTGCTCTTGATGGATTCGATCTTATATTTGACGAGCCCGCGCGGCGTCGCGACGTCGACCGTCACGCCCTTCTTGTGGCCCATCAGCGCGCTGCCCAGCGGCGACTCGTTGGAGATGCGGCGATTCGGCGGATCGGCCTCGGCCGAACCGACGATCGAAAACTCGTAGGTCTCGTTGCTCTTCAGATCCCTGACCTTGACGACCGCGCCGAGATGCACCTCGTCGGCGGCGTACTCCGACTCGTCGATGATGCGAGCGTTGCGAATCATCGCCTCGAGCTTCAGAATGCGGCCCTCGATGAACGCCTGCTCCTGCTTGGCGTCCTCGTACTCGGCATTTTCGCTCAGGTCGCCGTACTCTTTGGCCTGACGAATGCGATCGTTGACCTCCCGCCGATGGACGCTCTTGAGCTCGTCGAGCTCATGCTCCAGCTTCGATAGACCTTCCGCGGTCAGGACGATCTCCTTGTCGTTCAACCTATAGACCCTCACCGGGGTTCAAGCGCGAACCCCACAGCACGTAATGGCGTATTCTACAACGCTGGCGCGGTTTGTTCTAGGGGGCCGCTTCAAGGCCTCCTGCATTACCGGAGGCCGCCGCTCAGCCTATACCCAGGCCCTAATCGGCCTTAACGACGCGGGGTTTCAGCCGCAGCTGGTGCAGCACGCGTTCGTAGTCCGCCGGCACGACCTCGCTCCACGCCTTCCCCAGCAGCGGGAGCAGCGCCGCCTCGAGAACGTTGGTTCCGAACGACCGGCCCGCGAGATCAGGCGTCGTCGTGATCAGCATCCGGATGCCGCGCGCGGTGAGTTCGTCGACGTTTTCCTGCGTGACCGTGTTCGTCAAGATGATCTTCCCATCGAGCCGCTCGGGCATGAACTGGCGCATGAAGTGGAAGTCGCCGGCGATGATGTCGGCAGCGTGATAATACTGCGGATATTTCGGCTCGGGCGGCTTTTCTTGCTTCTTCCCGGTCGGGTAGAAGAATTGAAACGGCAGCTTGCACGCGTCGGGCAGATACTTTTCGGCCATGCGCTCGAACTCGTGCAGGTCGCGCACCGGCATGTCCTTGTCGAGCGCGAAGATGAAGTCGCCGAACAGCACGTCGGCGCCGGCGTCCACGAGCGCCTGCGCCATGCCGAACCGGTCGAGCGCGCTGACCATCAAAACGTTCTTGCCGCGCAGATCCATGGCGAGCTCGTCTTGCATGAAGCGTACCGCCTCGCGTTCCAGCGTGTTCTTCAGCCCGCTGCCGTCGACGATGGGCGTCACCTTAGCCGCCTCCAGCAGCCGCAGCCCGTCGCGCAGCGCGTAGCGATGGCGCCCGGCGTAGAGATACACGTCGATGCCGCCCAATCCGATCGCGTCGACGTTGCCGTCGAGCTCGCGTACCTTGGAGATGGCCGCGTCGAGCTTACCGTCCATCCCGACGCGCGAGATGTCGAACTCTTCACCCAGGAAGTTTACGCGCGCGCGATGGTCGCGACTGCTGGAACCCAGCGACACCGAAACGACGCGCTTCATGACGTCACTCCGCTCAAAGCTTTGGCTGCCTCTCGGGTGGCGGCGAGTTTCTCCGGCGTGATCGCCGCGTCGAAGGCGCGCATGTCCGCGAGCGAAAAGCCGCAGCGCTCCGCCATCTCCGAGATCTCGACGACGCGCTCGAGGCTGATGCCGCGGCCGAGGGTGTACGGTTCCAAGCGTCCCTCGAGGGCGAGGATCATCGTCTCGCTCATGCACGCGAGCGCGGTGTGCGGCGGCAGGTTCAGGTCGAACTCCGAACCGGGCTCGCGCACGCGCTCGAAGCGTGGGTTGCCCGGGACGACCATGTTGCCGCCCTCGACGACGAGCACGTCGGGACGCTGCAGCGCGACGCGGCGGCTGACGTCGTGCGGGAGCGACAGCTCGCAGACCACGGCGCCCGCCTGCAGGTCCTCCGGCTCGATGACGTCCTGCGTGGAGCTCGTGGCGGTCAAGATCAGGCGCGCCGAACGCACGGCCGACGAGAGGTCGGTCGTGTGCTCGCTCGGGCACGGCAGCGTCGCGGCGACGGACTCGTGGAGTCTGCGCAGGCGCGTCTCGTTGCGCGCGACGAGCATTACGTGCTGCACCTTCGGCGCGATGAGCCGCACGCACGCGGCGCCGATCGAGCCGGTCGCGCCGATGACGGCCGCCGTCGACGACGCCGGATCGATCCCCATCTCCGACGCGCCGCGAAAGAGGCTCTGCACGCCGGCGGCGATCGTCAGCGAGTTGCCGGTCGTGACCGGGATCGGCGAACGCTCGTTGATCGTGATGCCCGCGTCGCCGACGACGCCGGTAAACGCGCCGAGGCCCGCCACCTGCGCGCCGAGCTGCGCGCCGATCTCGATGGCGCCGAGCACGCGCCGGTAGACCTCCTCGCGCGGAAAATCCATCAGTTGCTGCGGCAAGAGCGGCGCCGCGACGAACCAGCCCTCGGTCTCGCGTCCGTCGGGCGCGCACACGCCCGTGACGTGCACCGCGGTGTAGGGCGGCATCCACTCCATGATCTTGCGCAAGATCGGCTCGCCCTTGCCCTTGGCGCCCGGCTCGTAGCGCGCGATGTCGTCGAACGAGAGCGGGTGGATGACGAAGCAGAATCTGTTCACGAACTATCCGAAAGCAGCAGCGCGTGCGTATCCTGCGGCGTTCCGGCGACGCCCACCGGCGGAAGCTCGTTGACGGCCTTCCAGAGATCCAGCGAACGTCCGCCGTCGTGCAGCAGATGCGCGCCGGGCGTGTGCCGGTACCCGATGGGCGAGGCCGGCTGCGCGGCCTCCTTGGCTTGGTCCCAGAGCAAAATGCTCTCGTACGAGTCGGTGATGGATTCCGGCGCCCACGTGTCGGATGCGTCGAACGACGGCTCCTCGGTGGCGCGGCACACGACCGACAGATAGCCCGACTCGAACTCGGCCGTGAAGCGCGTCGAGTCGTCGCGCGCGTACGGATGGTAGAGACAGTCGATCGGCTGCAGCTTGAAGTAGCGCAGCAAATAATCGTAGAGAAGAATCGACGGATACCAATAGGTCGTGGCCTCGCGCTGCAGCTTGCCGCGGTCGTTGAACTCCATCGAAAGATCCGCTCGTCTCACGACGTTGGTGGAGACGATCATCAGCCCATTCTTCTTCAGCAGCGGCCGGAGCCCGGCGAGCACGTGCATCGGCGAGTAGACGTGGTACAGCACGCCGGACAAGTTGATCAGGTCGAATCCCTTATTGCCCAGTTTTGCGCTGACGTCATACAGCGACCCGATCTGGCGAAACTTGAAGTTGACGCCGAAGAGCCTGCGGACCGCCTGCATCTTCTCGTAGTTGTATAAGTGCGGGTTCGTCGCGATCACCTCGTGAGCGCCCTGGCGGCACATCAGGATCGGCATCAGGCCCTCGACGCTGCCGATGTCGAGGCAGTCGCAGCCGGCCAGATCGGCGTTGCGCATCAGCATGCGCGGCAGCAGCGGAAAGTCCGGCGGAAACGACGAGCTGGTCATCACTCCGGGAGCCAGCTCGAAGCTGTAGTACCACCACTGATTGAACAGCTCGGAGTCGCGCATGCCTTCGGGCGTAGCCGGCAGACGGCGGCCCATCGACCGCGCGGAGAACCACGCGAGGAGCATGCGACTGAACACCGATCCGCGCTCGAAGAGCCTTCGCCGGACGAACCGCTTGAACACCGGCGAATTGAGGAACCGCTCGTATTTCATTGTTGCTCCGCTTGACGTTTGAGCGCGGCCAGCATCATTTCGCTGTTCTCGCGCACCTTCTTTTGCAGTGTTGGCCCGATCAGCTCGGCGAGCGTCGGTACGCCGAAGTCGTAGTCGACGCCGAGCACGACGTGCGTCGCGCCGTCGCGATGCTCGAAGGTCCAGGCCCCCTCAAATTTGTCGAGATCGCCCTCGAGCAAACGGTACTCGATCCGCAACGCCTCGTCGTCGAAGCGATCCTCTTCCGTCCATTCGATCGGCGCTTCCTCGACGAGCGTCTTCCAGCGCGAGATCGCGCCGTCGGCGCGGCGCTCGAGGATGGTCACCGTTTCGACGTCCGGCATGAAGTCGGGAAAGCGCTCCTGGTCCTTGGCCAGCTCGTAGACGACTCGCGCGGGGGCGTCGATCACGATCCTGCTCTCGACATACGGCATCGCTTACGCGCAGAGATTGCCGAGCTTGTCATATGCCGCGGCGACGCCCGAGCGCAGCGCGGCAAGCGCGCGCTCGACCTCCGGCGCGGTGACGACCAGCGGCGGCTCGAGGCGAATGACGCGCTGCTGATTGAGCGTCCACGCCGCCGTGACGCCGGCTTTGAGCATCTCGGGGATGACATATCCGCCGTAGCCTTCGTGCGTCAGCTCCACGCCGACGAGCAGCCCGAGCCCGCGCGCCTCGCGCACGACAGCGGGAAACTCATTCGCGACGGCGCGCGCTCCGCGCAGCAGCTGTTCGCCGCGCTCGCGAGCGCGCTGCGCGAGCGCCTCCTCTTCCAGCACGTCCATCGCCGCCAGCGCGGCCGCGCACGCGATCTCGCCGCCGCCGAACGTGGATGTGTGCACGAGCGGCGCGTCGCCGTACGCGCGTTCCCACACGCTCGGGCGGGCGATGAACGCGCCCACCGGAACGACGCCGCCGGACAGCCCCTTGGCGAGCGTCATCACGTCAGGCACGACGCCGTCACGGTCGCAGCCGAAGCGGTACCCGCAGCGCCCGAGTCCGGTCTGGACCTCGTCCGCAACGAACAGCGCGCCGGTTCGGTCGCACGCCTCACGCACCGCCCGCAGATACCCCGCCGGCGGAACGTTGATCCCGCCCTCGCCTTGAACGGGCTCGACGACGAACGCTGCCGCATCCCGCAGCGCCGGCTCCAGCGCGTCCGAATCGCCGTACGGTATCGAGACCGAGTCGGCCAGCAGCGGGCGAAACGGCGACTGGAAGCTCTCGCGCCCGCTGACGGAGAGCGCGCCGAGCGTCTTGCCGTGATACGCGTCGATCGTGCCGACGATCTTCGCGCGCCGCGTCGCGGCCCGTGCCAGTTTGATCGCGCCCTCGATCGCCTCGGTGCCGCTGTTGCACCAGAACGAAATTTGCAGGTCGCCCGGCGCGAGCTCGGCGAGCCGGCGCGCCGCACGCCCGAGCAGCACGTTGAACATCGTCTTGCCGGACAGAGCGATCAGCTCCAGCTGCGCGCGCACTGCCTCGACGACGCGCGGATGGCCGTAGCCGAGCGTGAAGACGCCGTAGCCTCCGGCGAAGTCCAAGTAAGCCTTGCCGGTCTGATCCCAGATCGTGCAGCTCTGCGCGCGCACCTCGACGGGCGAACCCGACAGCTTCATCACGCGCGCGAGCGGCGGATTGACGAACCGCTTGTAGTTCTCGTACGTCTCGGCGGCCAGCGCCTGCGGCGAAGCCGCGCCGTAAAGCTCTCGCCCTTCCTCGATCACGCCTTGGCCCTCGTCATGTCGACCTGCACATGTGATGGAGCACCGGCCTCCGTAGCTTAAACGAACAAAGCCCGGCCCTGACTAAGCTGGTGATGCGGGTTTGAGTCCCGCCGGGGGCGGTCGCTCCGGCTGAGCATCTTGACGCGGACCGGTCACCCGCGCTAGAGTCGAAGTGCTTAGTCGGGGCTGCGCTTACGTCGAGTAAGCTACCGATCGGGACCGGAGAAATCCGGTCTCGTTTGTTTTTCATGCGGCGACCGGCGGAGCAAGTTCCAGCCGCGCGATCGTCGCTTCGATCGTCGCGATGGTTTCGGCGGCCGAATCGAGGCGCATGATTCTCTCGCGCAGCGACGCCGCGCCGGGGATGCCCTTGAGATACAACGCGACGTGCTTGCGCATCTGCGGCACCGCGCGCGGCTCGCCGAGCTCGTCGACCATGCGGCGATAATGCACGAGCGCGAAGCGCAAGCGATCCGGCGCGGCGGGCGCCGGTTGCGGCGCGCGCCCCTCCATCAGGTCGCGAATTTGCGAGATCAGCCACGGATTGCCGAGCGTGGCGCGGCCCAGCATGATCGCGTCGACGCCGCCGTCGCGCATGCGCCGCATCGCCACAAACGGATCGTCGAGATCACCGTTGCCGATCACGGGGATGTCGACGGCGGATTTGAGCCGCGCGATGTGCCCCCAATCCGCCTCGCCCTTATAGAACTGCTTCGCGGTGCGCGCGTGCAACGTGACGGCCCGCACGCCTGCGTCTTGCGCGCGGCGCGCGACGTCGACGTAGACGAGGGCGTCTTCGGTCCAGCCGAGCCGCATCTTCATCGTTACGGGGCAATCGACGGCGGCCACGACGGCGCGCATGATCGCCTCGCAGCGATCTGGATCGCGCAGACACGCGGATCCGCCGTTGGTCTTCGTGACCTTCGGCGCGGGGCAGCCGAAGTTGATGTCCACGATGTCCGCGCCGCACTCGCGCACGACCCTCGCGGCGAAGGCCATCGTCGCCGGATCGTCGCCCCAGAGCTGCGTCGAGACGGGTTTCTCGAGCCCGTGCTGGTCGATCATCTCCATCGTCCGGCGGCTACCGTACGCGAGCGCGTTGGACGAGACGAACTCCGTCACCGTGAGGCCGACGCCGAACGGGCGGTAGAGCGCACGCATGGTTCGGTTCGTAACGCCGGACATCGGCGCCAGAATCAGGGGCGGCCAAATTTCGATCGGGCCGATGCACAGCGGCGCGGGACGCATGCTGCTATCTCTTAAACGGCTCGCCGCCGCGCGCCTCGGCGTCGTGGAACAGGCGCAAGCCCGTCAGGCTCAGGTGCGGCGCGATCGCGTCGACGATCGGCGTCTGTGGCGCGACGATCTCGGCGAGACCGCCCGTGGCCACCACGCGGACGGCGGCGTCCATCTCGCGGCGCATGCGCGCGACGATGGCTTCCGCCTGCCCGGCGAAGCCGTAGACGATGCCGCTCTGCAGCGCCTCCACGGTGTTGCGCCCGATCGCCCGGCCGGGCGCCTCGAGCGCGATCTGCGGCAGCTTGGCGGTGCGGCCGATCAGCGCGTCGATCGAGACCGTCACCCCCGGAGCGATCGCCACGCCTAGGTATTCGCCCGCGGCGGATATCGCGATGAACACCGTCGCGGTGCCGTAGCTGACGACGATCAGCGGTGCGCCGAAGCTGCTGCGTGCTCCGATCGCGACCGCGACGAGGTCTGCGCCGACTTCCGACGGGTTCTCGGTATCGATTGGTATCAGGCGCTGCGTCTCCGGCTTCAAGAACACGGGTGCTACGCCGAAGAAGCGCTTGCACGCGGATTCCAAAACCGGATCGAGTTTCGGCACGACGCTCGCGATCGCGACCGCGTCGATCGCGCGCGGTTCGACGCCGCTGGTAGCGAACAGCTGCGTGAAGAACACGCCGTACTCGTCGGGCGTGCGCCGCAGCTCCGTGGTCACGCGCCACGTGTGCTTCAGGTCGCCGACCAAGAAACAGCCGAGCTTCGTCTCCGTGTTGCCGACGTCGATCGTCAGGAGCATCGCATCAGCTCCTCGACAGCGTCCAGCAGGCGCGCGGCCAGCACCGCCTTGCCGGCCCGCCCTAGCTCGCGACGCCCCGACTCTCCCCAGAGCAGCACGAGGGCGTTGTCACCCGGACCAAAACCGCGCTCGCCCGACACGTCGTTGACGGCGATGGCATTTAGGTTCTTCGCGCGCAGCTTCTCCCGCGCGTGCTCCTCGTGATGGTCCGTTTCGGCCGCGAAGCCCACCAAGAAGCCGGGGCCTTTGCGCCGGCCCAGTTCGGCCAGCACGTCGGGGTTGGGCGCCAGCCGGACCGTGAGATCTTCGCCCGTCTTCTTCACTTTCGAATCGGAGCGCTGCGCGGGACGCCAGTCGGCGACCGCAGCCGTGGCGATCGTGAGATCGGCGCCGTCCGCATGCTCGAGCGCGGCGTCGTAGAGCTCGTTCGCGGTCGTGACGCGCACGACGTCGACGCCGGGAGGCGGCGCCAGTAACGTCGGCCCGAGCAGCAGCGTCACGCGCGCGCCGCGCAGCGCCGCCTCGCGCGCGAGCTCGATGCCGGTGGCGCCGCTCGACGCGTTGCTCAAAAAGCGTATCGGATCGAACGCCTCGCGCGTGGGACCGGCCGTGATCGCGATGCGCTTGCCCAACAGCGCCCGGCGGCGTGCCAGCGTTACGGTCAGCGCGTCGAGGATGCGTTCCTCGGCCGCCAGACGGCCGACGCCGACCTCGCGTTCGGCCAAGAAGCCGCGCTCGGGGTCGACGATCTCGTAACCCCGCGCGCGCAGCGCCGCGAGATTCGCCTGCGTTGCCGGATCTTCGTACATCGCTTCGTTCATCGCGGGCGCTAGGATCCGCGGGATGCGCGCGGCGAGCAGCGCCGTCGTGAGAAGATCGTCGGCGATGCCGGCGGCGAGCTTCGCGATGACGTTGGCGGTCGCCGGAACGACCAGCGCGACGTCGGCCTCGCGCACGAGCCGGATGTGCGGGATCCGCTCGGGGGCGTCCCATAGCGACGCATACACCGGGCGCGCCGTCAGCGACGCGAAGGTGAGCGGCGTCACGAAGCGCTCGGCCTCGGCCGTCATCACGACGTCGACCTGCGCGCCGCGCTGCACGAGCGTGCTGGTGAGCGCGGCCGCCTTATAGGCCGCGATCCCGCCGCTGACGCCGAGGAAGATGCGGGCTCCGTTCATTCCGATAACACGTTGTCGATCAGCCGCGTCGAGCCGAATCGCGCCGCGCCCAGGATGAGCACGGACGAGCGCGGCCGCTCGAGAGGGACGAACGTCTGCGGATCGACGAGCTCGAGATAGTCGAGCTGCGCGGCCGGGCTCAGCGCCGCGGCGCCGGCGGCGATCGCGTCCGATTTCGATTCGCCGCGCGCCAGCGCATCGGCGACGGCCACGAGAGCGCGATGCAGCGTCGGGGCGTCCGCCCGCCGCTGCGCGTCCAGATACCGGTTGCGGCTCGACATCGCGAGGCCGTCGGGCTCGCGCACCGTCGGTACGATCTCGAGCTCCACCGCAAAGTTCAGGTCGGCCATCATCTTGCGCAGGATCGCCGCCTGCTGCGCGTCCTTCTGCCCCAGAAAGAGCATGTCGGGCGCAACGATGTTGAGCAGCTTCGCAATCACGGTCGTGACGCCGCGAAAATGGTGCGGGCGCACCGCTCCTTCCAAGATCTGGCCGAGCGGGCCAACGTCGACGTAGCTGGTGAAGTCGGGGGCATACATTGCCGCCGCCTCCGGTATGAAGAGCGCGTCGACTCCCGCGGCGGCGAGCTTGGCGCGATCGCCGGCCTCGTCACGCGGATAGGCCGCGAGATCCTCGTTCGGGCCGAACTGCATCGGGTTGACGAAGATCGAGGCCGCCACCGAGGCCGACCTCTGCCGGGCGCGCCGCACGAGCTCGAGGTGACCGGCGTGCAGTGCGCCCATCGTGGGCACGAATCCAAGCGGCCGCGGCAACGCGTCGAAGAGCACGCGCGCCTGCGTGACGGTACGAGCCGTTTCCATACGCTGTGCTTACGTGCGGGTTACCCGGAGCAGGGTGCGGCCGACGACGAACGGTACGCCTACCGGCAGCGGCACGGCGCCGACGACGGCCTTGCCGTCGAGACGCGTGCCGTTGCGGCTGCGCAGATCGGTAAGGCGGATCGCGCCGGCATCGATCTGCAGCTGGGCGTGGCGGCGCGAGACGTAGCGGTCGAGGGCGAGGCATGCCTCCGCCAGGGCGTCGTCGCGGCCGATCGTGATCTCGCGCTCGAACGCCCACGTCTTGCCGTCGAGCGGGCCGCTCAGCACTTCGAGCAGGTACATGGCCGCCAGCCCTTCTCTAGGCGCTCCGGGCGCCTCCTGGCGTTCGTATGGCTAAGAACCGGCCCCGACCCTGACGATTACTAAGACGGAAGGCATGAACGACCGAATCGACGAGCTGATCGAGCTGCTCGAGGCGGAGCCGGAGGGGCTGCGCGCCGCCGAGTTTCTGCAGGTTCGGGACGTCCTCCGCGGCCTCGCCGGCAAGCTCGTGGCGGACGCCGCGATCGAGGAGACTCGCGTCGTCGTCACGACGACCGACGGCTGCCGCTACTATTTCTACGGATTCCTCGGCTCCGAGGAGAGCGCGCGCGCCGCGAAGAGCGCGCCGAGATAGGCGTGCGCGGCGCTGACGCCGCCCTGCACGTACACCTCGAACGGCGCACGCATCGGCGCGTCGCATGACAGTTCCAGCGTCGAGCCGCTGACGAACGCGCCCGACGACATGATCACGGGCTCGACGTAGCCCGGCACAGGCCCCGGCTCGGGCCGAAAACGCGCGTTGACCGGCAGCCCCGACTGGAGTCCCGCCGCGAACTTCGCGACGAGCTCGGGCTCGCCGAGCCGGATCGCCTGTACGATGTCCGTGCGCCGCTCGCCCGCGATGGGATCGACGGCGAAGCCGAGCCGCTCGAACAGCGCCGCGAAGAAATCCAGGCCGCGCAGACACTGCTCGACCATCGCCGGGGCTAGGAACAGACCGTGAACGAGCGCGCGGCCGAGGCCGAGCGACGGCCCGAGCGCCGCACCCAGCCCGGGCGCGTAGAGCCGCGCGGCGACGCGTTCGACGAGGTCCGCGCGACCCGCCACGTAGGCGCCCGCGGGCGCCAGCGAGCCGCCCAGATTCTTGATCAGCGAGCCCATCACGAGATCGGCGCCCGCCTTAGCGGGCTCGCGATCCTCGACGAGCTCGCCGTAGCAGTTGTCGACGAGCACGGTTACGTCGGGCGCGGCGTCCTTGACCGCCGCGTACGCGCGCTCGCATTCCGCGACGAACAGCGATCGGCGCGGAGCGTAGCCGCGCGAGCGCTGCACGAACACGGCGGCGACGTCGCGCGCCGCCAGCGCATCGCCGACCGCGCGCAGATCAATGCCGCCGTCGCCGGCCAGCGCGACTTCGCGGTACGCGATGCCGTGACGGACCAGCGCGTGCGGCGCGTCGCAGATGGCGTTGCGCAGCGTGTCGTACGGCGCACCGGAGATCGCGAGCAGCGTGCCGCCGGGCGGCGTGCACGCCGCCAGCGCGGCGACGATCGCGTGCGTGCCGCTCACGATCGAGAGGCGCGCGATCGCGCGCTCCGCACCGAGCACGCGCGCCAGCAACGATTCGTAACGCGCGCGCGCCGGGTCGTCGTAGCCGTAACCGAGGCCGCCGGCCAAATCGCTCTCCGCGATGCCCTCGTCGAGAAACGCCTTCAGCACGCCGGCCTGCACGCGCTGCTGGGCGGGATACGCGATCGCCGAAGTGCGCGCGTACGCGTCGAGCGCCGCGGCGCGCAGGTCTCCCGCGATCCCGAACCGCTCGCACAGCTCAGCGATCATTGCGATTCGCCTAGAATGTGGCGCTCGTAAGCGCGTACGAAGGGATAGTATATGAACGTCGCGATCAGGATGTTGAGCGCGGCGAGCGCGATCGCGCGCACGTCCTGAGTCGCCAAGAACGTCGAAACGAACGTCGGCACGGACGACGGAATGTAGAACGCGGCGCGCGAAACGAGCCCGGAAGCGACGGCCGCGTAGGTGACCGTGGCGAGCACGAGCGGCGCGCCGACGAACGGCACGACGAGATGCGGATTGAACACGACGGGCGCCGCGAAAAGCAGCGGCTCGTTCAGGTTGAACAGCGATGGGATGAACGTAGCGCGGCCGACGCGGCGCAGCCGCGGAACCGCGGAAATCGCGAGGAGTCCCGCGAGCGGCAGCGTCGCGCCGGCTCCGCCTGGGAACACGAAGAGAAAGAGCGAGATCACGACGATGTACGGCAGCGGAGCGTGCACCGTAAACGCGTGCGTGTTCTGCATCTGCATCGTGAGGTAGACCGGGGTGACGATGGCAGCGAGCATGGCCGGGCCGTGGACGCCCGCGGTCCACAGCAACGTCTCGATGAGGACGATCGCGATCAGCGCGAGATACGTGTCGCCGAGCCGTGCGATCGGATGCATCGCCTCCGCGATCGCGCCGGGCAGGGAGAAATGCAGCGCAAACAGCAGCGCAAACGTCGCGACGCCCAGCAGCGCGCCGATCCAGTCCGCGACCGGAGCGCGCACCCGCCGGCGCAGCAGCGCGATCCATGCCGCCGCGACGCCGCACGCCAGGATTGCGACGAAGAGTCCGGCCGCGCCGAGGACGCGCAGATATGCGATGACGTCCGGACCAAACGGCCGCGGCAGCGCGAGCGCAAACGACGCCGCGCTCGCCACGACCAGCGGCGCGACGGCGTACCCCGCGGCGCGCGCGAGCCGCACGGCGAGCAAAATGGTCAGTGCCGCGGCCATGACGCCGAACGAGGGCAGCAGAACTGATGCCAGGCGCAGGCCCAGCGACGGCGTCTTAGGCTCGCCGGCGGCGAGCTGCGCTCCGAGGATCACGACGAACGCGGCCGCGAGCGCGAGGAAGCTCCAGGGCAGCGCGTCGCGCACGGCCGCCACGAACGCCAACTCGCCGACCCGCCGCATGAGCGGGACGGCCCGGCGTTCGAACGCGAGGAAAGCTCTAGAGGCGGCGGACGACCGCTTCGACGCGACCGACGATCTCGACATCGCTCGCGTAAATTGGCGCCATCGCGCGATTCTCCGGCTGCAGCCGGATGCGCCCGGCCTCCCGATAGAAGCGCTTCACGGTGGCCTCGCCGTCCATAATCGCCACGACGATCTCGCCGTTCTCGGCGCTCCGCTGGGGCCGGACTAAGATTAAGTCGCCGTCGAGAATCGCAGCGTCGACCATCGAGTCCCCTTGTACCCGCAGCATGAACGCATCCGAGGCCCGCGGCACGTAGTCGGATGGCAACAGAAACTCACCCTCGACGTCCTCCTGTGCCGCGATCGGCACGCCGGCCGCGACGCGGCCCAGGATCGGCACGACGAGCGCGTTGTGCGTCAAAGGCCCCGCCGAAGAGCGCAGCGCCCGCGGCTTGGTCGGATCCCGCGAGATCAGGCCCCGGCGCTCGAGCGCCTTCAGGTGGGCGTGGATGGTGGACGAGGACGAGAGGCCGACGCGCTCCCCGATCTCCCGCACCGAGGGCGGATAGCCGTGCTCGGCGGTAAACTCCCGGATGATTTCCAGGATCCGGCGCTGCCGTTCCGTCGCCGGCTTTTCGATCGACGCACCCATGGCGGGTACAAGCCTACCATGAACCGGGCCGAAAGGCAAACATACGTTCGAAATCCCCTTGACAGCGCTCCACGCCGGCATGCTAAAATGTAGTGGACGAACAGGCGTTTGGCACAAGATATAGGAGTAAAAGAGAGTGGGTAGGCGCAAACGGTTCACCCTGATGCCGGCGATCGCACTCGCCGGGCTCGGTCTCATGGTCGCGTTGCCGACGCTGTCGAGCATGCGGCTCTACGCCGCGACCGCCCAGCGGTACGCCATCGTGACGGTCCATCCGGGCGACACCCTCTGGTCGATCGCCTCGGCCCATGCCGGTCCCAGCACCGACATCCAAGAGTTCGTCGACCGCATCAGCGACGCCAACCATCTGCGCGGCGGGACGCTCCAACCCGGCCAACATCTGCGCATCCCGCAGTAAGAAAGCATACCGCAGTAAAAAAGCCCAGATTTAGTTCAGATCAAGGAGCCGAGGGCCGCGGTTTACTGCGGTAAATAAGGCCCGAAGCGACACAGATATGGGCTAAATCTGGGCTTTTTGGGCTTTTTGCGTTATTTCGAGGACGCCCACAAGGCGGTAATCTTCGAAGCGATACTCGAGGTGCCGCGATACCACACAGCTTTTGATACTTGTGGGCCGAAAGAGGCCGAAGCAATCGCCGTCACGGCGCCGCACGCTTTTGAAAACGATTCCGTCCACCACATCTTCGGTGTAGAGCCTGGTGCCGTAGGGTTGCGACGCCGCGTAACTATCCGGGTCGTAGATCGGATCGGCATATGCGAGCGGGCGTACGTCGTCGCAAACGCCCGACGCCGTCACGGCGTAGACGCGCATATCCAGACGCTCGTTGGGCAGGTGCGCGTCAGACAGAAATCGTCCGCGGTGGTATGCGGTTTCGGCAATGGCCGTCGCCTCTTCCGGTGCGGCGTAGTAGATGCCGAAGGTGCCGTTGCAGAATCGGCTCGGCTTGGCGTGCGTGAACGCAGCCATGATCGGCGTGCTGCCGGGCCCCGCGATGCGGTCCTTGTCGCGCACCAGCCGTATGTTGCCGATCGCGTCCAAGAAGCGGGGGTTGGTGGCCTGCGCCAGCTCGATGACGCCGTCGAGGTCGTCCGGATCGCAAACGTCGTCGAACACGCCGATGGTGGGATAGCGTGACGGGATGACGTGGTAGGCGCGCTTGGAGCGGAGACGGGCTACCAACCGCGCTCGCCGTCGAGGTAGCGACGGACGACGAAGAGATCGCCGACCTTGCCTCCCAGCATCATCTCGATCGGCGGGTGTCCCTTGAATAGGGAGTTGTCGTTCGGCGTGCGGATCCAGCCGTCCGCGGCCTCCCGGCGCGGGAGCAGGATCTTTAGGGCCGAGTAAATCCCCAACACGTAGGAGATGCGCTCCAGCGTATCGCGCGACAACCGCGCGGAGCCGGCATTCTTCTTCGCCGTGAAGTACGTCGACCGCGGCAGGCCCAAAATCGTATAACGCTCCCTTTGCGAGAGCTCCCACCGATCGCCGATTCGCTCGAACGCCCGCAATGCCGGTCCCGACGCCCGGCGGGTGTCGCTCAGGACTGCGATGGGGTCCAGAACTGCCGCTGCCGTCATAGGCTCAGTATAGACCTATTTGGAGAATCGGTCCAGAGCTGGACTCCCGCCTACTGCCGCTTGGAAACGAGCACGACGGGGTGCCCGTCGTGCTCCTCGAGGAAAGCCAGGCCGTCCATCATCCACGTGTCGAGCCCATCGGTCGAGTGGCGCGCGACCTCGCGGGCCACATGAACGCGGTCCCTGAGCCACTGGAGCTCGCTACGGGTCGTTACCGGGAAGATCGCGCTCTCGCACTCCTCGCACCGGTAGCCGCAGCGCGCTATGTCTTGGCCATCGTGTCGGAGACGAGATTGAGGGTCGTCTGATAGATCGTCAGCGACGTGCCGACCACGCCATTGTCGTGGCGTTGCTGGACGTATTCGTCCACCGAGGTCGGCACCGAGCGCTTGAAATCGTAGCCGATCTTGCTCTGAACGTCCGTGGTCAGGCTGCCGCCCTTGGGGTTGCGCAGGCTGCGCGTCTCGCCGATCTGCATGATGCCGTTGTCGTTGCTGTTGATCGTATAGTTGGCCGTGAGATTCAGCGCCGGAGAGTTCTGCACGATCTGCCAGTGACGGTGCGCGTCAAGAGCACTGGGATCCACGAAGTTGCCGCCGAGGAAGCGCAGCAGCGTGTACTCTTCGGTGTAGACGGTCTTGTTGGGATCGCAGATGACGTTCGTGTTGCCGTACACCACGCACTCCGCCGGCGGCGCCCGACGCACGTTTTCGCCCTGCTCGCTGATCATCACGACGAGCGCCCCATCCGGCTGCTGCCGGAGGACGTCGACGGTCATCGTGCCCTTGTCGGTGAGAGTACCCTCATAGGTGGCCGATCCGTTGCCGCCCGAATAGGCGCCCGCGCCGCTGTTGGTCGGGGCGCCGCCGGTGTAATCTTCCGCCGGATTGGACGAATCTTTCGCGGACGTGTTTTGATTCGAGCTGTACGTGAAATGATAGACCAGCGTGCCCATCGTCGAATCCGCGCTCGCGGCAATCGGCGCCAAAACGCAGAGCGCCATACCCGCGGCCGCGACGCTTCGTGCTAACTTCAACATGGTTTCTTTAACCTCACTTGGTGTTTTCGTTCGTTATTTGCCGCATTCGGCCAACGCCGCAGAGATCGTGCTGCCGGCGACATTTTCGCGCTTGTGCTCCTCGACCTTCAGCCACTCCATGCCGTCCATGATCCGCTGCAGCGGGTTGTAGCCGACCGCGAGCCCCGGGACCGTCGCGGGATCGAACGCATAGGGGTTGGGCGCCAGCCCGGGCGTGTTCGGGTCCTGCCACGGGTTCGGCGTCGCGCGCTGCAGCTGCAGGCTGGTGTCGTGCCCCTGGATCCCGTTGATCCATTCGTCGCCGAAGTGTTGCAGCTCGCCCATCTGTTGGGTCGCCACGAAGCCGTTGATCAGGTCGAGCGAGGCGCTCTGAAAGGCGATGGTCTCGAGGAGCTGCGACTTGATCTGCGCGAGCTTCGCGTCGTCCGCGGAGCTCCCGGTCGGCGCGAGGAGCTTCTGATCGTCCAAGAGCGTCTGGGCCGCGATGATGTTGCGCGCGATCGGAATCACGAGGTAGGACATCCGCTGGAGGGCCATGTCCGTCTCGGGAGAGTGATTGTAGACCGAGTCGCTCGTCGCGGGTGCGCCGTTGCCGTTGGGATAGGCCGTGCCGATCGACGTGAGCGCGCCGCGTTGATATTTCTTGAAGAGCGGCGGGCTCTTCGAGATCGACTGATCGTTCTCGAGAATCATCGCCACGGCCGGGCGCACGCGCTCGTGCAGCCGAGCGCACAGCGCGGTCGTGACGATGTGGTAGATCTGCGGCGGCGGCGTGCCCGTTGCGCTAGCGCCGGTCCCGTCGGAACGCGCCGGAAGCGGAAGTAAGCCGGCGCACGTTAGCACGCATGCCGACAGCAGAAACGCTCTCTGCATCGCATGACGCTTCGCTGGCGCGGGCGCCGGGCCTGCTGAAAGCAGAAGCGGGATCCCGTATGGGATCCCGCTTCGTCGACGTTGCTACGTCAGCGCGAGGCGAAGCGTTAGATCTTCACCGCCGCGTTGAAGTAGACGTTGATGGGCGGAACGCCGCCGCCGATCGCGCCGTTGTTGCCGTTGGTCGGCGTGTAGCTCTGCGTCCACGGCGTGCGCGCACCATTGGCCTTGAAGTCGTTGATGCCGGTGCCGTTGTAGAAGTTCGCCGGATAGATGGTGCTGTTGAGCGGGCCACCCGCCGGCGTGTAGCCGCAGACCACGTTGCTGGGCGGATAGGCCGACGTCCACGGGGTCGACGAGCCGCCGAAGCACGCGTGGAAGAGGTTGGCGCCAAGAACTTGCAGTTTGATCCGTGGGCTCACATCGTAGGTCAGTTGGAGATTACCCACGATCGAGCTGGGATTCTGATAGTTGTTGTACGCAAACGTTCCGGTCTGCGGGTTGGGGATGTAGAAGTATCCGAGAGTTCCGAGGCCCGCCGCCACCGTCGTCAGGTAGTTGCACTGCAACGGATTGGTCTTGGGCGAGACCTTGGTGATGCCCGTGGACGCCGAGTTTTGCGTGCAGGCACGCGGGTCGACGCCGGTCACGTCCATCGGGGTTCCGTAGAAGCCGCCGGTCTGGAACGAGAAGCTGGGCGTGACCGCCAGCTTGTCGTGGCGGTAGTTGAGCAGCAGCGAGGCCACGTACGGCGAGATGTAGCTCTGGAGAAACCCATAGAGGTTCGGCGCGATGGCCGTCGTGTACGGGTTGTACCAGCCGTTGGGATCCAGCAGCGGCTGCGCCGCCTGGTTGTAGTACGGGTTGAGGATCGTGGCTTGCTTGGACGTGCCGGACTTCGAGCACGACACGCCGGTCAGTCCCTGGTAACAGGGGCTGCCGCCGCCCGACTTGGTGAGCGTGTTGTACTGCGCGATCACCTGGTTGAGGGCGGTGATCGTGTTGGACACGACGCCGCCGTTGCTCAGACCGTAGTTGGTGAACTGGACCTTGGAGTTGGTGTAGCTGAACGCCAGTTGGCCCGAGAGCCCGTTGCGGGTGAAGTCACCCTTGTTGAACTGGAACTCGACGCCGTAGTTGCGGTTCACGCCCACCGGCACTTGCGTTACGAAGCCCGGGCCGATGAACGTCTGCTGCTGCCAGCCCGCGACCCACGTGTAGTAGGGCGTGAGCTTGAAGCTCATGTCCGTCCCGTGCAGATGCTGCTCCCACGAGAGGTCGTACTGCGCCGACGAGATGCCCGGAATCGGGTGGAACGGCGAGTAGAACCCGAGGTTCATCATGTTGTTCCACAACGAGCGGTTGTCGCCG
>DATDGN010000090.1:0-1669 GCA_036522095.1 Candidatus Cybelea sp.
ATGCCCGCTTCGGGTCAATCACGTCGCTGATGTCCCATGCCGTTTGCCCACTCATGTCCGGTTCACCCCGTTAGCGACGAAATCGCGCTTCGATGAAAAATGTCGCGAAGGGCCAATTGCGGTCGTCAGCGGGCTGCTCAACAGCAAGAAATTATTGCGCTGCACCTTCGGCGACAATCTCGAACGGCGCCCAAAATGCTGGATAGCCGTTCTGCGGGTTGGAGGCATCGTTCATGTACGCCAGCATTGCGCATCTGTTCCTCCTTATGGTTTGATCGGGCGCACTTCATCCAGCGCACCGTTTCGGTTCTCAAGTGTCGATAACCGACATGCTGCCGAGGCTCAGGCCTGTCGTCGGCGTCGTGTATTAGAGCGGCGACCATTTTGAGCAAAAGGGTGCAACCCGCTTACCCCCGCATGAATCCGGCGACCTCCGCCGACGGCAGTGACGTGTCGACGTAGCCGAAGGTTCCCTTGTCCTTCACCTCGCGCGCGGCGGCGACGAGCCCGCTCGTCGCGGCGCGATAGAGCGAGCCGGCGAGGCTGATACGACGCACGCCAGCCGCTTCCAGCTCGGCGACGGTGAACGACTTGCCCGGAATGCCGACCATGAAATTGAACGGCTTCGCGATCGCGGCGCACACCGCCTTCACCGACGCGAGGTCCGGCAAGCCCGGCGCCATCAGCACGTCCGCGCCCGCCTTCTCGTAGGCCTGCAGGCGCTTGATCGTGTCGTCAAGATCGGTGTTGCCGTACCGGAAGCCTTCGGCGCGCGCGGTGAGCATGGACGGAAACCCGAGCTTGCGCGTCGCTGCCACGGCGGCGGCGACGCGCTCGGTCGCCTCGCCGATGTCGAACAGCGGCTTGTCCTTTCGGCGTGTGGGCGTGAGGTCCTCGATCGTCGCTCCGACGAGGCCTACGGCTGCGGCGTGGCGATAGGTTTCGGCCACGTCATTCGCGGTGGCGCCGAAGCCGCTTTCGAAATCCACCGAGACCGGAAGATCGGTCGCGTCAACGATGGCGCGCGCGTGCGCGAGCACCTGGTCGCGGGTGATCCTGCCGTCGCGCGTGCCGTATGCGCCGGCAGTCGCGTAGCTGGAGGTGGCGATCGCCGAAAAGCCGAGGCCCGCCAGAACGCGCGCCGATCCCGCGTCCCAGGCGTTGGGGATGACGAACGCGCGCGTCCCTTGATGGAGCGCGCGGAAAGAATTGCCTTTGTCGAGTTGAGTGACGGCCATAACGAATTGTTCCGTTCTGTGGTTCAGGGTTTGCTCTTGCGACGGACCTTACGGCCCCGAGGCGGGTCGTTCGGTTCGAGCTCGTTCCAGCGTCTCCAACGCCTCGATCAGCTGGGCCTCGGTCGAACCGCGAACATAGTCCTTCATGTGGTCTCGCGGTCGTAATGGCCGCGTTCGTGAAACCGGCGGACGCGAGTCCGCTCGGTAGGGACGAAGCTATCCAAGGGTTCCTCCAGTCGGACGGACGACATCTGGCCTTAAACTGGATCTCTCAGTAGCTCCAGTTCTGAAAATATGATAAGTCCAGTTTCCGGAGGAACGAAGCCATGCCTCGGCGACCGGCGCCACCGCTTTGGAGCAGTCTCGCGCTCGACCGATCCGCGACGGCGTCGCTGCAGGACCAGATCGTCGGCTATTTCCGCGACGCCGTC
>DATDGN010000091.1:0-14894 GCA_036522095.1 Candidatus Cybelea sp.
AAAGGCTTTCGCATGGCGAGCGCGGTCAAAAATCTACCGGGCGAAGATAGAACTCGTTGATCGCGGTGTTGGTCAGCATCGCCGTCGTCGGCAGGTGTCGCTTCCAATGCGTCGCGTCGACGCGCCCGCGTACCAGAGCCACCTGCTCCGGCGGAAAGCCGCGCTCGACGAGCTGCACGTCGGAGTAGCCCAGCAGGATGAGGTTCAGGATCGCGTCGGCGTCCCGATAGCTGATGCCGAGATCGGCCTCGTCCGTCTGGTCGGCCTCGAGGTCCGCGGTCGGAGCCTTCTCGATCAGCCGCTCCGGCACGCCGAGGTAGCGCGCCAGCTCCCACACCTGGCTCTTCAGGAGGTCGCCGATGGGATTGACCGGCGGCGTGTCATCGGCGTGCCACGTGAAGTATCCGAGCAGCCGCTCCGTCTTGTTTCCCGTGCCGATCGGCAGCGCTTCCAGCTTCGCCGACTGGTCGAACAGCACGACCATGCGCGTCCGCGCCATGACGTTGCCGCGCCGCCGCGCATCCGCTTCAGGTTCGTATTGCAGGTATCCGTCGACCGCCGCGCTGACGTCGATCGTCGCGCAGTGGATTCCGAGCGCATCGACGACGAGCGCGGCATCTGCCAGGCTCGACTGCTGCGACGTTTTGTACGGCATGCGGATCGCGTAGACATTCTCAGGCCCGAGGGCGCGGGCGCACAGAAACGCGGTGACCGCGGAGTCGACGCCACCCGATAGACCTAGCACCGCTCGCGGGATCTTCCGTCGCTCGACGAGCTCGTCGCGCAAGAACGCGACCAGCCACTCCGCGGTAACCTTCGCATCGATGCGCGGAGGCCCCGGAACCGCTAGCGGCGCCTCAACGATCGGCAGCACGTTCGCCTCGCGGCAGCGGCAGCTCTTCGTCCAGAAGGAGATCCGGCAGCGCCGAGCCCAGATCGCCGAGCAGCGGGAGGCTCGCGCGGGCGAGATCGATCTCGCGCAGATCGAGGTCGCAGCGCAGAATGCACGGCTCGAACGGCGACGCCTCAACGAGCACGTTCCCGCGGGGATCGATGACGCACGACGTGCCGCTCATTCCCTTTCCGCCCTCGAAGCCGGTCAGGCCCGCGTAGATCACGAAGATGCCGTGCTCGATCGCCGCGAGCCGCAGCATCTCGCGCCACTGCGCGATGCTGCCGAGCTCGCCGTCGTTGTCGATCCCGCGGCCCGGTGACGCACTCGGCACGATGAGCACGCGGGCGCCCTTGATCGCTGCGATCGTGGGCGCGATTGCGTGGCAGGCGTCTTCGCAGATCAGCAGCGCCATGCGCCCGAACCGCGTATTGAAGACGCCCAGGTTGCGTCCGCGCGACAGGAAGCGCTCCTCGTCGAACACTCCGTACGTCGGTAAGAACATCTTGCGATGCAGGTGCACGATTCGCTCGCGGTCCGGCGTCACGTGCAGGTAGATCGCGCTGTTGTAGTACGTCCCCGCGTCGTTCTCGTAGAACCCCGCGGCGATGTCGACGGCGCGCCCGGAGGAAGCGCCGCGCCACGCGGCGGCGAGATCGTTTGCGAAGCGCGTGGCCGGGAGCGCCAGATCGTACACCGCGCCCTCGAGGAAATATCCGGTGAGCGCCGCCTCGGGAAACACGATGAGATCGGGCGGATCGCCGGCCAGTTGCGCGAATGCCTCGGCCGCGTTGCGCAGATTTCGTGCGTATTGCCCCTTCGCCGGCTTCGTCTGCAGGATGGCCGTGCGCAGCCGAACGGGAGTCTCGCTCACCGCGCGCGCTCGGCTGCCACGCTCGTGGCCATCTCTACCTGTTCATCTCCCGGAATCTTCATGCCCAACTTCGCCGCGCAGGTCTCGGCCGGATAGGTCCAGATCTCCGCGAGCGTGGGATGCAGGTGCGGGATGCGCATGAACTGATCCACCGTGGACGCAAAGCTCATCGCCACGATCACCTCGTGGATCAGCTCGGACGCCTCCGGGCCGATCACGGCTGCGCCCAGGATTCGGCCGCTTTGGCTGTCGGCCATCATCTTCACGAAGCCCTTGGTCTTGGCCAAGCACTGCGCCTTGCCGTGCTCCGCGAAGTCATAGCGGCCGCTGACGTACGCTACGCCGTCGCGCCGCAGGTTTTTCTCGCTCATGCCAACCGCGGCGACCTGCGGATCCGTGAAGATCGTGTCCGCCCCAACCAGATGATAGTCCGCCGCCTCGCGGGCGTTGGTGCAGGCGTTGCGCGCGGCGACCTCGCCCTGATAGATCGCGACGTGCACGAGCATGTATTCTCCGGTCACGTCGCCCACGGCGTACACGGCGGGGTTCGTCGTCCGCAGCGTCGCGTCGACCGCGATGCCTCTGCGCGCTCCGTACGCGACCCCGGCCTGCTCCAGGCCCAGCCCGTCGACGTTGGGCACGCGCCCGAGCGCGTAGAAGATCGCCTCGCCCGTCGCTTCGCGCTCCTCGCCGTTCGCGACGTAACGCACAACCTTCTTCGCTCCGCGGCGGTGCGCGCTCACGAGCGTCGCACGCGTCACCACCTCGATCCCCTCGTCTCGAAAATAGCGCGTCAGCGCGTCGCCGACGTCGTCGTCGCTCTGCGTCAGGAGATGATCGCTGCGAATCAGCATCGTGGTCCGGGCACCCATGCGCGACAGAAACTGGCCGAGCTCGCACGCCGTGTAACCGCCGCCCAGCACGACCGCGGACTTCGGGATCTCCTCGAGCTCCAGCAGCGCGTCGCTATCGACGTAGCCCGTCTCCGCCAGGCCGGGAAGCGCCGGCGGAGTCACGACGCTCCCGGTTGCGACAACGAACTTCGGCGCCTCGAGGATCGTAGCGTCGCCGACGGCGATCCGCGTCGGCGCCAGGAATCGAGCCGCACCGAGGTAGAGTGGGAACTGCTCGATGCCCTCGATGCGATAGTCGGCGAACTCTTGCACCAACGCGCGCTTGCGCGCCGCGATGAAGCGCATCCGCACGTCGACGTCCTCGACGTCGATTCCGAGGGCGCGCGCGTCGCGCGCGTCCTGCAGCGCATCGCTCGAGGCCAAGAGCGTCTTGCTGGGCATGCACCCGCGCAGAATGCAAAGGCCCCCGAGGGGGCCGGAGTCTACCAGCGCCACGTCGCAGCCGACGTCGCGCGCGGTCCGGGCGGCGGCGTATCCCGCCGAGCCTGCACCGATGACGATTAGCTCATGCCGGCGCGAACGGCTTTCCATCAACGCCCGGCCGGACGCGCACCGAGCCGGTGAGTCGATTCGATGAAGCGGACCGTCCCGCTCGAGTGGACCAGTATCGAGTGGGTCCGCGCCTGATTGCCGAAGAACCGCACGCCGCGAACCAGGTCGCCGTCGGTGATTCCGGTCGCGCAAAAGATCACGTCGTTGCTGCGAACGAGGTCGTCGAGCTCGAGCACGCGCTCGAGGTCGCCGAAGCCCATATCGATCGCGCGCTGCGCCTCTTGCGGATTGCGCGGCTGGAGGCGCCCCATGAAATTCCCACCGAGGCACTTGATCGCGGCGGCGGCGAGCACGCCTTCCGGCGCGCCGCCCGTTCCCATCGCGACGTGAATGCCTGTGGACTCGATCGCCGTCGCGATGCACGCGTCGACGTCGCCATCGGAAATCAGGCGAATCCGAGCTCCCGCGGCGCGCACGTCGCGGATGAGGTCGGCGTGGCGCGGACGATCGAGGATGATCACGCAGACGTCGTTGATCGGCTTGTCCAGGGCGTTGGCGACGGCCTCGAGATTCTCGCGCACCGGCGCGTCGATGTGCACGTACGGCGCCGCCTTGTGCCCCACCGCGAGCTTCTTCATATATGTGTCGGGTGCGTGCAGCAGGGTCCCGCGCTCTGCGATGGTCATCACGGCGATCGCGTTGGGGAGCCCGTTCGCCACGAGGTTGGTGCCCTCAACGGGATCGACGGCGATGTCGACCTCCTTCCCGCCGCTGCCGACTTCCTCGCCGATGTAGAGCATCGGCGCCTCGTCGCGCTCGCCCTCGCCGATGACGATCCGGCCCGAGATATCCATCTCGCCGAGAGCCTCACGCATGCGCTCGACGGCGGCGCCGTCGGCGGCGTCGCGCTCGCCACGCCCCATCCAACGCGACGCCGCGAGCGCCGCGCTTTCGGTGACCTTGACGAAGTCGAGCGAGTGAACCGGGTGGTCCAGCACCGTCCGCATCATCGACCGTGCCATCGCCGGTGACCTACAAAGGGATGCGGCTCATTTCCTCTTAAACACAGTCTCCGCGTGTCCGCCGGTACCCAACTCTCGCCATCGTTCTATTCGCGCCTGTTCCGCCCGAGCGATCTGCTGATCGCGGGTTGGACGGCGCTCGTCGCCGTCGCGCTCGCTGGGCTCACGCTTGGTTTCTTCGCGTGGTACGCGCTGATCGTCCCGAGCCACCACGGCGCCATCGGCGAGCTCGGCCTATTGGTCTGCACGGCCGGCGGCATCGCGCTGGCCCTCGCGGCCTGGATGGCCTACGCGCGCTACTTTTCGCGCCGCGCCGGCATAACGCTCGAGCGCGCTTTGCGCTACGATGCGCTGACGTGGCCTCCGTTCTTGATTCTGTGGGTCACGTTCTTCGTCGCCCCTCAGCTCACGCACGGCGCGCGTTTGTTCCTGGTCGCCATCGCGCTCTTCTGCGTCGGCAAGGTGCTCATCGCCGCGCGGTTCAACCAGACCGTTCGCGAGGTCCTCATCGACTTCGCCGCCACGCGGCTCGCGATCATCGTCATCGCCGAGCTCGCGGCGGTCATCATCGGCCAGCGCGCCGGGACGCACGTTCAGGAGTCGTCGCACCTCCTGCTCGCCGTCTGGGGCCGGTGGGACGCGGTCCACTACCTCAACATCGCCACACTGGGCTATCGGGGAACGGACATGGCGTTCTTCCCGCTCTATCCTTTCCTGATCCGAATCGTCGGCTCGCTCGCCGGCAATCACCTGATCGCCGGCCTGCTGATTTCGAATGCGTCCTTCTTCTTCGGCCTGCTCTACTTGTACAAGCTCCTCGAGCACGAATACGACCGCGCGGTCGCGCGGCGGGCCATCTTCTACGTCTCGATCTTTCCCACGGCCGTGTACTTTACCGCCGTCTACACGGAATCGCTCTTCTTCATGCTGACCGTCGCGTCGTTCTATTACATGCGCTCGCGGCAGTGGTGGATGGCGGGACTCGTCGGATTCTTCGCCGCGCTGACGCGCGTCGAGGGCGTCCTCTTACTCGTGCCGTTCGTCATCGAGTGGCTGACCCAGGAGCGTCCGCTTCGCCCGCGCGCCCTCTACGATCTCGCCGCGGGGGCGCTGATTCCGGCTGGCCTCGCGATCTACATGGCGTATCTGTGGGTGCTGCGAGCCGACCCGCTCTATTTCTCGCACGTGCAGATCCACTGGAACCGGCACTTCGCGCCGCCGTGGGTCAGTCTCGCCAACGCGTTCGAAAAACTGATGCACGCCACGAGCGGGCAGCTCGCCGCGAATCAGTCGCTGGAGATCGCCTTCACGCTGCTGATGATCGCCGTGCTCCTCGCCGGCTGGCACAGCCTGCGGCCCTCCTACATCGCGTACATGGCCCTCTCCATCCTCGTGCCGATGTCCACCTCGAATCTGATGTCGATGCCGCGCTTCGCGCTCGTCCTGTTCCCGATGTTCGCGATCTTGGCGCGCTGGGGCGATCGGCCGTGGGTCAACAACGTCATCCTCGCCTTCTCGCTCCCGCTGCTCGGTCTGTTCACGGTCCTCTTCGCCGACTGGTACTGGGTTGCGTAGCGTGATTGCCTCGCTCGCCCAACGCCGCGGCGTCCGCCAGTTCGTCAAATTCGGTATCGTCGGCGCCTCCGGGTTCATCGTCAACCTCGCGATCTTCACGCTGCTCCAGCGCCTCGTTCCGAATCACGCGCAGCCCTTGCAGTACAGCGTCATCTACACGGCGGCGTTCCTGGCCGGCGGCGTCTCGAACTACTACCTCAACCGCATCTGGACGTTCCGTTCGACGGGGCACGCCGTGCGCGAAGGCGCTCAGTTCCTGACCGTATCCGCCGTCGCACTGATCGTCGGCCTCGTCGTCTCCGCGTTCGCGAGCCGCTGGCTCGGTCACGGCCACCGCACGTGGTTCGTCGCGACGCTGGCGGGCATCTTCGTCAACTTCTTCTTGAACAAATATTGGACGTTCCGGCACATCGAGTGAAACCTGGCCTCTACTATTGGTACGCCGGATTAACTGCTGTTGTCATTATCGGGTTGGCGTTGCGGCTGCATGGCATTCATAATCCGTTGCTCGATCATCCCGGATGGCGGCAGGGCGACACCGCGGCGATCGCGCGCAACTTCGCGCGGCTTCAGTTCTACATCTTGCGCCCGCAGACGATGTACAACGGTCCGCCCCCGAACTACGTCGAGCTCGAGCTGCAGATCGTCCCCTGCATGGCTGCCGCGCTCTACCAGGTCTTCGGAATTCACGAGATCTTTGGGCGCCTGATCAGCGTCGCATTCAGCGTGGCGACGGTGGTGTCGGTGGGGTATTTTGCGCGGTGGCTCTTCGACGACGCGATCGCGGGGCTGCTGGCAGCGTTTTTCTATGCCGTCGTTCCCGGCAGCGTCTACTACGGACGCACGTTCATGCCCGACGCGGCGATGGTGTTCTTTCTCACCGCAGCTCTCTACGCTTGCGCACGTTATTTGGTTGAGGACGAGCGGCTCTTCGCGCGCGGGCTGGCCTGGCCGGCGGTCCTGCTGACGCTTGCGTATCTCGCGAAGCCGGTTTCGGTGTTGGCGCTTGCCCCGCTCGCCGGGATGATCTGGCAGCGTTTTCGGCGGCGACGAGCGCTGCCGGCGTTACCCATCGCCGTCGTGATCGTCGTTCCGTTGCTGATCCTGTGGCTGTACGACCGGCGCGTCGCCGCGTACGCGGAGTGGCATTGGACCAGCGGGATCACCCGGCTGCACGTCCTGCCCGCCTTGCTGGCGGCATTCGAACACGCCGGGGCGTTTGCGGCCAAGGCGTCGCAGTGGGTCGCAGCGCTCGGAATGCTGCCGGCCACGATGCTCGGCAAGGTCGCGTTCGCGTTGTCGATCGCGAGCTTCGTGGCGCTGCCCTGGCTCGCCGCGCGGAGCAAGGCGTTGCTGTGGGGCTGGCTCGCGGGCGGGCTCGCGTACGCCTATGTGGTCGTGACGGTCGAGCGCGTCGACTACTATCTCTATCCGTTGCTGCCGCTGTGCGCGCTGGCGATCGGAGGCGCGTTGGCGCGATACGTGTCGGCCGTAAGCGGCGCCGACGCCGCTCCGGCGGCACGTTACGCCCTGCTTGCGCTCGTTCCCACGGTCGCGATCGCCGTGCTCGTTCAGAGCCGCGCTGCCGTCGCCGCGTACTATCGCTACGACAAACAGGTATACCGCAGCGCCGCCGCGCTGAACGCGGCGTTGCCGAAAGACGCGATCGTCGTCATCGGCCACTACGGTCCGAACGTGCAATACTACATCGACCGCTTCGGATGGGAGGAAGACCCGGCGCTGTGGACGCCGTTCGACGAGGAGAGCGCCATCCGCAAGGGCGCTCGCTACTTCATCTCGATCGAAGACCGGCGCATGCGTGCGAACACCGATCTGTGCGTCTGGCTGCAGCGCTTCCCGCTGCGAACGGACCTTGCGCCGTGGCCCGTCTATCAGACGGATCCGGCGCTGGCCTCACCCGCCGGCGACGCATTGTGGCGCGCATATCGCCGGGCGCTGCGCGCGGGAACTTCACGAGAGTTCCTCGAGCGCCGCGGCGTGTGCGGCGTTACGATCCGATCGCCTTGAACGTCTCGAGGAGCGATCGAAACGCTTCCGGCTCCACGGCGATGCTGCCGCGGTATGGAAAGTCCATCGCCATCACGAGGAAGAGCACGAGGCCGATCATCAGGCTGAGGGCGCCGATCATCAGCTGCTGCATGATCGCACGGTCGAAGCCGAAGAAGTAGGTGAAGGCCACGGTCAAGTAGGCGCCGACGATCAGAACCGACCATAAGATGGCGTTGATTCCGTTGAAGTCGATGGTGAGGCGCGTCTGCCGGTCCATGAGCGCGGTGTCCACCGCGGCGAGCATCTGCGCCTGAATGTCCTGCAGTGCCGGCGAGTTCGCGGGGAGCCCGCGCACGTCGCGGTCCAGGGCCTCCAACAAGGCGTCGGAGATCGGCGAGCGCGCGCCGCGCTGCATCTGCGGCCACTCGTGGTCGATGACCGAGTGCACGTACGCTCGAAGCGTAGCACGCAGATCGTCCCGGGCGCTCGGGAAAGAACCTGCGTCGCGGTAGATCGTCGCGAGCGAGCCGGCCTCGTCGTACGTGCGCGCCTCCGCCAGCTGAAAGCGCTCCCAGACGCCGATCGCGACGAACGCCAGCAGCACGGCGTAGATTACGCCGATCACCGCCAGGATGAAGCCGGCGCGGTCGTTGTGCGCCGCGCGGACCTCCTGCGACGTGAACGTCGACACGATATAGCCGACGAGCAGCGTGGACGCGAGAAAACCGACCACGACGACGACGCCGGCCCAGAACGTCGGGAGCGATTCGAGCCAGGCGATCATGGGAGCGGCAGCAGCGAGGCCGCGCCGAAGGTCGTCGACTCGGCCGGCGTCTCCGGGACGCCCGAGCTTACCAGCTGCCGGTAGACGATCAGGCGATTCGTGTCCTTGCTGAGCTCGAGCTGCATCTCGTAGCTGCGCTTGATGGCCGCCGTCAGTTGGTCGGTGTCGAACGTGTATCCGAATCGCTTGAGGTCCCGCAGCAGCACCGCGTTCATCGCGTTGAGCTGCGCGTAGGCGCGTTGAATCTCCAGCCCGGCGGTATGGTAGGTGGGATAGTTGGTCAGCACGATCTCGCGCTGCAGCTTCGCCTGCTCGATCGCCGCCTTGAGGGCCGCGAGCGGCGCGCTCTGCGAATCCACCGAGAGCCCGGCGTCCACCGTGGCCAGGGCGTCGTCGAAGCTGCCCTTGCCGTACTGCAGCCGCGCCAGCTCGGCGGCCGCGTCGACGTATCCGGCGCGCGCCCTCGGGTCCTTGGGATCGACGCGCAGCGCGAGGCGATACGCGAGCGCGGCGTCGTGCACGTCGCCGTGTAACATGGCGAGGTCGCCCTGATGGACGCGCGTATTGACGATCCAACGCTCGATCGAGCCGGCGCAGCCCGCGAGCAGCGCCGCCGCGCAGGCGGCGACGACGAATCTATAGATGGACATGCGCCGCAAATCGAGCCACCACTTCGATAATTACTGCGGCCGGATAGAGAATCACCTGCGACAGCAGCGAACCGAGGATGGCCGTCAGCGACAAATAGAAGACCATCGATCGCACCTCCCCGACGCTGCGCTTGCCGTGGATCGCCTGATCGCTGATTATCGAAGAGGTCGGGTCCACGAACAGCGTGAACGCGATGGTCCCGATCCCGTTGATCACGCCCGAGAGGCCGACGGCGGTCCGCGCGACGCTCGCGTCGAGGACCGAGGCGAGGTACGAGGCCTGCACGCCGATCGCGTACACGCACATCACGACGACGTTGAAGATCAGCAGCCGCTTGGGCAGGGCGCGCCAGTCGAACGACCGGATCTCGGCCAGCGAGGGAAAGCGCTGCGAGCGCAGCACGTCGGCGATCACCGACGGGGCCAACAGGCGCGCGAGCGAGTGCGGCACGGACCCGCGCGCCTCGAACGAGTGCACGCCGCGCCGGAACAGATATGTGAACATCGGCAGCAGCAGGGCGAAGACGATCATCCCGGCGGTGCCGGCGAGCACGATCAACCGCAGCTGCAGCTCGAAGACATGGTGCCGGGCGGCGACTTCCACCGTCGCGTTTCCAGCCTCGTCCGATAGCGGACCGACGAAGAACAACATCAGGAGGTTCGCAAGCCGCCCGGTTGTGACGAACAAATTGAAGAGGGAGATCGACGTCGCGATCCGTTTTGTCTGAACCCCGGCCAGCCGTGCCGCGTACGCGCCGATCGTCACGCCCTGCACGACGAACGTAATGAGCATCGCCCCGACGAGCTTTCCCGACCACAAATGCGGCGCTACGGCATGCATCGCTAGGCCGCGTGGTTCCTCCACGTGATGACCGATTCGTCCACCGGACCGATGATGCACAGGCCGAGGTTCTCGTCGAGCAGCAGCTCGCGCGCGAGCTGTTGCACGTCGTCCGGCGTGACGGCATCGATGCGGCGTTCGATCTCCTCGGGGCTGACCTGGCGTCCAAGGGCGAACTCGTTGCGCCCGAGGCGGATCATCCGGCTGGACGTCGACTCGAGCGAGAGCGTCAGGTTGCCCTTGATGTGCTCCTGGGCGAGCGCGAACTCGGCCGCGTCGATCGGGGTGCTGCGAACGCGCGCGAATTGCTCGAGGATCACGTCGACGCACGGCTGCACGTTCTCGGGCGAGGTTCCTGCGTAGACGCCGAATAGGCCGGCGCGCCGGTAGGCGGCCTGGAACGAGTACACGCTGTAGACGAGGCCGCGCTGCTCGCGAATCTCCTGAAAGAGCCGGCTCGACATGCCGCCGCCCAGGATGGTGTCGAGCAGCGACAGCGCGTAGCGCCGATCGTCGCGGATGTCGATGCCGCGCGTTCCCACCACGACGTGGGCCTGTTCGCTGTCTTTGTAGCGGACGTGGGCGCCGGGCGTGGTGGTCGGACCCTCCGGCTCGGGAAGCGTGCAGGCGCCCTCGAAGGCGGCGAACTGCTCGGCGACGAGTTCAACGAAGCGATCGTGCTCGACGTTGCCCGCCGCGGCGACGACCACGGAGTTCGGCGCGTAGTGCGCGCGCATGTGCGCGCGCAGGTCGTCCGGGGTCACGCGCACGACGCTGTCGGCGAAGCCGATCGTCGGCTCGCCGAGGCTCGATCCGCTCCACATCGTCTGCAGGAAGACGTCGTGAATGAGTTCGTCCGGCGAGTCGTCGTACATCTTGATTTCTTCCAGGATCACCTTCTGCTCTTTGGTGAGCTCCTGGGCGTCGAACGCCGAGTGGAGGAACATGTCGGACAGCACGTCGAGCGCGAGCGGCACGTGACGATCGATGATCTTGGCGTAATAGCAGGTCGTCTCTTTATCGGTAAACGCGTTGAGGTTTCCGCCGACGCCGTCCATCGTCTCGGCGATCTGGCGCGCGCTGCGGCGCGTCGTCCCTTTGAAGAGCATGTGCTCTACGAGGTGCGAGATGCCTCGGCGCTCGTGGCTCTCGACGCTGGAGCCGACGTCGGCCCAGATGCCTACCGTCGCGGAGCGCACACCCGGCATCGCCTCCGTGAGCACGCGGACGCCGCTCGGAAGGGTCGTCTTGCGGTGGCTCACGACGGCTTGAACGCCGTGCGGGACCACTGCGGATCCCAGAACACGCCGTCGCTCACGGCGCTCGCGCGGGCGCGCAGTGCAGCGAACGCATCTGCCCGGCGCACGGTGAGGCTGAAAACGGTGCGCGACGTGGGCTTCGCGAGATCGCCGCTGACGACCACGCCCTTCGCGACCGCGATCGGGACGCTCGCCCACACGTCGATCTCCTCGGTCGCCGGCGCGGCGGCGAACGTACGTTGCACGAGCGTCACGACCTCGCCGACGAACTCGTCGCGCGTGATCGGGTGATGGAACTTGACGCCCCACAGGCGGATGCCGACGATTAAATGCGAGCCCAGCTGGTTCGCCGAGATCTGCGTCACCTGTGCGGACCAGCGCGTGCTGAACACGGCCAGGCCGATGCGCTGCGCGACGTCGCGCCGGTTGCCGACCGCACGCGCCGCCGCGTCGAGGTCCGCCACGCTCGGCGCGTAGGCGATGGCGGCTCCGCCCGCGACGGCGATCGCCAGCGCGGCGGCCGCCATAACATTAGTAAGACTGCGCAAAATATGCCCTGACCTTAGCAGGCTCCCCGCACGCGACGCAGACCGCGCCGGATTCGCCGAGCGCGCGCAGCACGCGCGTCGTGGCGGTGGTCTCGGCTTTAACGTGCGCCTCGCACTCCGAACGCTCGCACCATGCGATGTCGACCATGCCGGCTCGCTCCTTGCAGAGCCGGAAGAACTCCGCGCGATCGGCCGTGACGAACGTGTGCGCGTCGAGACGCGCCTTGGCCTGTGCGTAGAGCGATGCCTGAATGTCCTCGAGCAGATCGCGCAGTTTCGCCGGGAGCTCCGCGAGCCCGACGCTCTGCCGCTGCCCGGCCTCGTCCTTGTTGCGGTCGCGCCGCGCCAGGACGGCCGTCTGCGCGTCGATGTCGCGCGGTCCGATCTCGATGCGCACCGGGACGCCGCGCAAGTCCCACTCGCTATACTTCCAGCCCGGCTGCTCGTCGCGGTCGTCCACGCGCACGCGGAAGCCGGCCTCCTTCAGGCTGCGCGCCGTCGCACGGCTCACTTCGACCGCGCGGTCGTCGTTGGAGCGTACGATCGGAATCACCACGGCCTCGATGGGCGCCATCTTCGGCGGGATGCGCAGCCCGCGATCGTCGCCGTGCACCATGATCAGCCCGCCCAGCATGCGCCACGAGACGCCCCACGACGTCGTGTACACGTGCTTGATTGCGCGATCCGCGTCCACGAACGTGATGTCGTACGCCTTCGCGAAATTCTGGCCGAGGTCGTGCGAAGTTCCGGATTGCAGCGCCTTGCCGTCGGGCATCAGCGCCTCGATCGCGAACGTTTCGACGGCACCGGGGAAACGTTCGCTCGCGCTCTTCCGTCCCGCGTACACCGGTATCGCGGCCACGTTCTCGGCGAAGTCGCGATACAGCTCGAGGATCCGCAGCGTCTCCTCGCGCGCCTCATCCGCCGACGCGTGCGCGGTGTGACCCTCTTGCCACAGAAACTCCATCGTGCGAAGAAACGGCCGCGTCGCCTTCTCCCAGCGCACGACGTTGGCCCACTGATTGATGAGGACCGGCAGGTCGCGATACGACTCGATCCACTGCGCGTACATCACGCCGATGATCACTTCCGACGTCGGCCGGATCGCGAGCCGCTCGGTGAGCTTTTCGCTGCCGCCTTGCGTCACCCACGCCACCTCCGGCGCGAAGCCCTCGACGTGCTCCGCCTCGCGCATCAGCAAACTCTCGGGGATGAAGAGCGGGAAGTAGGCGTTTTCGTGCCCGGTTGCCTTGAACCGTTCGTCCAAGTGCTTCTGCAAGTTCTCCCACAACCCGAACCCGTAGGGCCGCAGAACCACGCAGCCGCGCACCGGCGAATACGAGACCAGCTCGGCCTTGAGGCAAGCCGCCGTATACCATGCGGAGAGGTCGGCCGCCTTCGGAGGAATCTCCTTGACGACGTCCCGAGCGAGCGCTTCGGACATGACCGGCCCCGCTTCGCCGGGAGATTGCACGAGACCCTCGTAAGCAAAGAGCAATGCCGAAGCACACGCGCATCTACACCCGCACCGGAGACGACGGAACGACGGGCTTGATCGGCGGCTCGCGCATCGAGAAAAGCGCGCCGCGCATCGAGACGTACGGCACGGTCGACGAGCTTTCGAGCGCGATCGGCATGGCGCGCTCCGAGCTGCGCGCGGCCTCGGCCGGCGCGCGCGCAGGCCGTCTCGACGCCTGGCTCGCGTGGGCGCAAGACGCGCTGTTCAACCTCGGCACCGAGCTCGCGACGCTCGAGCCGGAGCGGAACGAATCGTTTCCGCGGATCGAAGCGTCCGACGTCAAGGCGCTGGAGCGGGGCATCGACGAGGCTGAGCGCGACCTACCGGTGCTGGCGAACTTCATCCATCCCGGCGGATCCATTCCGGGCGCGCGCCTCCAGTTCGCGCGGACGATCTGCCGCCGCGCGGAGCGCCTGGCCGTCGCGCTGCGGGAGCGCGAGGGCGCTCCGCACGAGGCCGCGCTGCGCTTCCTCAATCGCCTCTCCGACGCGCTCTTCGTGTGGGCGCGCTGGATTAACGACGAGCTCGGCGCTCCGGATCATCTTTGGAACCCATCGAATAAACCGCCCGAAGCGTAGGTCCGCCCGGCGCGCGCTGCGAAACGACGCCGGAATGTCGTTTCTGTCCGAGCTGTTCGCTACGACGGACGCTACGAAGCTGCGCGAGCTCGGCACACGCAAGATCCTGCGCCGCGCGCTTACGGCGCGGGATCTCGTTTCGATCGGCCTCGGCACGATGATCGGCGGCGGCATCTTCACGACCATCGGCACGGGCGTCAAGGGCGCCGGGCCGGCGGTCATCGTCTCCTACCTGCTCGCGGGGCTGACATCGTTCTTCGCCGCGCTGTGCTACGCGGAGCTCGGCGCGATGGTCCCCGTCGCAGGCAGCGCGTACACTTACGCGTACGCGACCCTCGGCAAGCTCTTCGCGTGGATCATCGGCTTCGCCCTGATCTTCGAATACGGCATCAGCGCCGCGCCCGTGGCACAGCAATTCTCGGCGGCGATCCAGGACGTCGCCAAGAGCGCCAACCTCGCGCTGCCGGCGTGGGCGTCGCAGTCGAACCTGATCGTCCATGGTGCGTGGTGGCTGCCCTCGAGCTGGGACCTCCTGCACTCGCAATACGACGTGCCGGCCGCGCTCTTCGTCATCGGCCTGAGCGTCTTGCTCTCGGTCGGCATTCGCGAATCGGCGAGCGTGAACAACGTGTTCGTCGTACTAAAGATCTCCGCGCTGATCGTCTTCATCATCGCCGGCGCGTTCCTCGTGCACGCGGCGAACCTGCACAACTTCAATCCCGTCGGCTGGGGGACGCTGCATCCGTTCGGCGGGATGGCAGACTATTCGTCGACGGCGCAGCCATACGGCATCATCGCGATCGGAGCGTACGTCTTCTTCAGCTACATCGGTTTCGACACCGCGACGACCACCGCCGAAGAGTGCAAGAATCCGCAGTTCGACGTGCCCGTCGGCGTGCTCGGCGCGCTGGCCATCGGAACGATCATCTACTGCGC
>DATDGN010000092.1:0-5153 GCA_036522095.1 Candidatus Cybelea sp.
CGTTCCACGTAGGTTTGGGCCGAGCGCGGCGGCGTGTCGCGTCCGTCGAGGAAGCAGTGGATCGCCATCGGCGCGCCCGCGGCGACCGCCGCGTCCACGAGCGCGAAGAGATGCTCGATCGAGCTGTGCACGCGTCCGTCGGAGAGCAGACCTATGAAGTGCAGCGTCGCGCCCGTCGCGGCGACGTGCGCGATCGCGGCTTGCAGCGTCTCATTGTGGCCGAACTCGCCCGAGCGGATCGCGGCGTCGATGACGGTGACGCCCTGCGGGACGACGCGGCCGCTGCCGAGGTTCATGTGGCCGACCTCGCTGTTGCCCATGACGCCTTTGGGGAGGCCGACCGCTTCGCCCGAGGCTTGGAGCGTCGTGTGCGGCCAGCGCTCGAGCAGCGCGAGCCAGTGCGGCAGCGCGGCCGCCGCGATGGCGTTGCCGTGCGCGGAATCGCGACAACCCCAGCCGTCCAGCACCGCGAGGATGACCGGCCGATACTTCACGCGGCGTTGGCGATGAGGGTCGCGAAGCCGATCGCGTCGAGCGACGCGCCGCCGACGAGGCCGCCGTTGATGTTCGGCTGCAGCATGTAGGCGGCGACGTTATCGGCGTTCATGCTTCCGCCGTAGAGAAGCGGCGTTTCGTCGACGCCGCGCAGGCACGCGCGAATCGTCGCCATCACCCTATCGGCCTCTTGGACGTCGCAGTTGCGGCCCGAGCCGATGGCCCAGATCGGCTCGTAGGCGATGACGACGCGGAAGAGCTGGTCCTCGGCGATTCCGTCGAGCGCCGCGAGCGTCTGCGATATCACGCGCTCGTCGGTCGCGCCCGCGTCGCGCTCGTCGAGCGTCTCGCCGACGGCGACGATCGGCGTCAGCCCCTGCTCGAGGGCCGTGTGCACCTTCAGGTTCACCGTGCGATCGGTCTCGTTGCAGTACGCGCGCCGCTCGGAGTGGCCCAGGATGACGTGCGAGACGCCGAACTCGCGCAGCATCGGGGCGCTGATCTCGCCGGTGAACGCGCCCTCGAGCTCCCAATGCATCGTTTGCGCGCCCAAGCGAACGCGCGTGCCGCGCAGTAGCGACGCCGCCGCCGGGATCGATACGAACGGTGGTGCGACGACGATCTCGACGCTCTCGGGAAGCGCCTCGGCCTGCGGCAGGAAGAGGTCGAGGAACGCGGCCGTCTCCGCCGCCGTCTTGTGCATCTTCCAGTTGCCGGCGACGATCGTCCTAACGCTCAAGCGCAGCAACTCCCGGAAGCGTCTCGCCTTCGAGGTACTCGAGCGTCGCGCCGCCCCCAGTGGAGACGAACGTCGCCTTGGAGGCGAAGCCGAGCAGCTGCGCCGCCGCCGCCGCGTCGCCGCCGCCGACGACGCTCGTTGCTCCCGCCGCCGTCGCGCGCGCGATCGCGTCGCCCACGATCTGCGTCCCGCGCCGGTACGCCGGATTTTCGTAGACGCCCATCGGGCCGTTGAAGACGATCGTCTCGGCGCGCTCGATCGTCGCCGCGTACGCCTGCGCGGTAGCCGGTCCGATGTCGAGGATCATCTCGTCCCCGACGTCGCCGATCGCGACGACGTGCGCCTCCGCCGGCGTCGCGTCGAAGGCCGGCGCGACGACCGCGTCGCTGGGAAGCTGCAGATCGACGCCGCGCGACTTGGCGAGCGCGAGAAACCGGCGTGCCGGCTCGAGGCCGTCGTCGCGCAGCGAGCGTCCCACGGCGACGCCCGTCGCCGCCAGCAGCGTGTTGGCCATTCCTCCGCCGACGCAAAACGCGTCGACGAGATCCGTCAGGTGCTGCAGGAGTCCAAGCTTGTCCTTGATCTTCGCGCCGCCGATCGCGCATACGAACGGCTTGCGTGGGTCTTGGATCAGCGGCGCTAGGGCCGACAGCTCGGCCTCCATCAAGAATCCCGCCGCGTTGGGCAACAGGCGCGCGAGCGCCTCGGTGGAGGCGTGCGCGCGGTGCGCGGTCGCGAACGCGTCGTCGACGTAGTAGTCGCCGAGGCTCGCGAGGCGCCGCGCGAACCCGTCGTCGTCGCGCTCCTCCTCCGGATGAAAACGCACGTTCTCGAGCAGCAGCACGTCGCCATCATGCAGCCCGGCGACGGTGCGTTCCGCCGCCTCGCCGACGCAGTCTTCGGCGAACGCGACGTGCACGCCGAGCCGATCCGAGAGCGCCTGCGCCACCGGCCGCAGCGAGAGCCGCGGATCGGGCTGGCCGTCGGGTCTGCCCAGGTGCGAGAGGACGATCGTGCGGGCGCCGTGCTCGTGCAGCCAGCGCAACGTCGGAATCGCCGCGTCGACGCGACCGTAATCCAAAATCTTCACGCTGTCACCCTGAGCGGAGTCGAAGGGGGAGAGCGGTACGTTGAGATCCTCGCGCACCAGCACGCGTTGGCCGCGAACGTCGAGCTCTTCGAGCCGTCGAAAGCTCACGCTCGAGCGGCGCTCAGGCTTTCGCGGGAATGGTCGTGAGCACCATCGCCGTCAGCTCCGCGAGCCGGCACGAATAGCCCCACTCATTGTCGTACCACGCGGCGATCTGCACGAGGTCGCCGTTCGCATTCGTCAGCTTGGAGTCGATGATGGAGCTGTACGGATTCTTCTTGAAGTCGCTGGACACGAGCTCTTGCTCGGTGTATGCGACGTACTTGCTCAACTCGCCCTCGGCGGCGCCGCGCAGGATCGCGTTGAGTTCCTCTTTGGTCGTCGGCTTCTTGGTCTGCGCGACCAGGTAGATCATCGAGACGGTCGGCGTCGGCACGCGCAGGGCGAAACCGTCGAACGTCCCCTTGACCTCGGGGATCGTCAGATAGAGGGCCTTCGCCGCGCCGGTCGAGGTCGGTACGATGTTCGTGCCGGCGTTGCGCGCGCGGCGCGGATCCTTGTGCGGTCCGTCGAGCACGTTCTGATCGTTCGTGTAGGAGTGGATCGTCGTCATGAAGCCCCGCACCCACCCGAGCGAGTCGACCACGGGCTTCACGGCGGTCGCCAGGCAGTTGGTCGTACACGACGCGTTCGAGATGACGTTGTGTTGCTCGGGATCGTAGCTCCGGTGGTTGACGCCGAGGACGATCGTGATGTCCTCGCCGGTCGCGGGCGCGGAGATGATGACCTTCTTGGCGCCGCCGCTGTCGATGTGGGCGCGCGCCTTCTCGGAGTTCGTGAAGAGCCCGGTCGACTCGATTACGACGTCGACGCCGAGGTCGCGCCACGGCAGCCGGGCGGGGTCGCGTTCGGCGAAGACCTTGATCTGCTGCCGGTCGATCGCGAGGGTGCCGTCCCGCGCCGCCACGCTGCCCTCGTACGCCCCGTAGTTGCTGTCGTATTTGAATAAGTGCGCGCACTGCTGCGCGTCGATCAAGTCGTTGACCGCCGCGATCTCGATCTCGGGATGGCGCTCGACCACCGCCTTGGTGAAGTTTCTGCCGATGCGGCCGAAGCCGTTGATCCCAATGCGCATGAGCGCGTTTACCTGGCCGGTTTCGCGCTCCCCTGCCCGGCGCGGAGGTACTCGGCCAGCCGGCTCAGCGACCCGAGCCGTCCGCTCACGCTCGGCTTCGCGATCGGCGGATTGCAGCGCCGGCCCAGCTCCGCGAGCGACTCGTCGGGATGCGAGAGCCGAAGCTCGGCGACTTCCCGCAGCGCGGGCGTCAGCCGCACAAGCCCGTATGCGCTCTGAAGATATTCGATCACCTGGCGGTGCGCCGCGGCCGCTTCCGCCGAACGCTGCAGGTTCGCGGCCTCGGTGTTGACGAGCCGATGGATGCGATTTTTCGTCTCGCGCAACGCGCGGACGTCCTCGAGCGCGAGCACGGCGCCGAACGCGCCGATTCGCGTGAGCAGCTCGACGATGGCGTCGAAGTCCTTGAAGTACAGCACGGCGCGGCCCTTGCGCCGCGCCTGCTTGGGCGCCGCACCGGCGCTGCGCAGCATCCAGCGCAGCCGTTCGGCGATATCCTCGCCGCGCGCCACGAACTCGAGATGGTAGCCGCGCGCGCCCGCTGCGAGCGAGCCGCACGCGAGGAACGCCGCCCGGACCTCGATCAGGCGGTCGCAGCGGTGCACCGGTTTCGGCGGCGCCGTAGCGAGACGCTCGGGCAGCGCGATCGCAAACGTCGGCAGGCGCTGGAGGCGCGTCGGGGCGCGCGTCTCGATCGGGTGCGACTTGCGCTCGTCGAGCAGCGACCAGAAGAGCCGCGCAACCGCGTTGCGATGCGTGACGAACCGGCCGTCCGATCTACCGTAGAGTGCCAGTCCCGCGAGCAGCGCCTGACGGCAGTGCGCTTCGTGCGGCACGTCGCGTGCGAGTGCATCCTTCGTATCCGCCGAGATCACAGCCACTCGGCCTCGTCTTTCCGCGAACCGAGGATCTCGTAGAGCGACTCGGCACGCACCGCGGGCGTCACGCGCAACGGCACATCGAGCACGCGCACGGTGACGAACTTGGTAGCGTAGTGAATCTCCAGCTCGTCGCCGGGCTTGACCTGGTAGCCGGGTTTCAGCGCCTTGCCGTCCTTCGTGATGCGCCCGTGCTCGAGCGCCTCGTGCGCCTCACTGCGCCGCCTGGCCAGCCGTGAGACCTTCATGAACTTATCCAACCGCACCGGGACGCCTCATTCAACACGCCGCGCCCAAGACGCTGGAACGGGGATTGACAGTAACGCGATATATCGTTTAATATCGCGATATCAACGGGAGGGCTAACGGTGAATATTGGTTTTTGGGATCTGCGCTCGGGCCGGTGGGGCATGTACGGGCCCGGCCATCGCCGTCACAGGAAGCGGTTCAAGCGCGGCATCCTCAAGTTCGCGCTGCTCAAGCTGCTGGCCGAGATGCCGCGTCACGGTTACGACCTGATGCGGGCCTTTCGCGAGAAGGGGTGGGACGCAGGGGCCGGCTCGGTCTATCCGATTCTCAGCGCGCTCGAGGCGGCCGGCCTGATCGCCGGGCGCGACGAGGGCGATCGCCGCACGTACGAGATCTCCGACCAGGGCCGGCGCTTGCTCGAGGAGCACGCGAAGGACCTCGGGCGCCTCTTCGACGACGACGCGGACGACGCGTCTGAAGTCGAGGAGGACCGGCTGCGCGATGCCGCGGGCCGGCTCATGCAGTCGATCGCGCAGCTCGGCCCGACATCGAAACCCGAAACAATCG
>DATDGN010000093.1:0-22681 GCA_036522095.1 Candidatus Cybelea sp.
GCCGCTGCTCGTTATCGATCCCGCCACCACCAGCCGGCTGCGAGCCTCTCCGCGCAGAGCCGCGTTCTTTTGCTCTGCAGTGTGCGGGCTCGACGCGGAGCTGCGGGAACGCGGGAGCCGGCTCGTCGTATGCCGTGCGCCGGCGGAGCAGGCGGTCTTACGGGTCGCGCACGAGGCGGGCGCCGCGGGCGCGGCCTGGAGCGCGTCGTATGACGACGCCGGGATGCGGCGCGATACGTCGTTGCGCAGCGCGCTCGAAGAAGCGGGACTGCGTGCGCTGATCGTGCACGACGCGCCCGCCGTCGCGCCGGAAGAGAGCGCCGAGGCGCGGAGCGAGGAGGGACCCGGATATCGCGCCTTCGCGCCCTACTTCGAGGTCTGGCGGGAGCTCCCGATCGCATCCCACGAGTATCCGCTGCTGTTGCGGTTTGCCGACGGCGAGCTCGATGGCGAGGCGCTGCCGGAGCCGTCCGAATTCGGGGGCGGCGACGCCCGGGCCGCAGGTGGATCCGCGGTGGCGCGGCGTCTGTTCCAGACGTTTATGCGCGAGCGCGCGCCGCAGTATGCGATCGATGCCAACGTTCCATCCGAGGACGGAACGTCCGGCCTGTCGGCGCACCTATCGTTCGGCACGATCTCGGCGCGGACGATCGCGCTGGCGGTGCGCGAGCGCCTGACCGATCCGCTTGCAATCAGCGAGCACCGCCTGTCGCTGCGGCTGTTTTTGCGCGCGCTCGCGCATCGCGACTTCTTTCTGCAGCTGTCGTGGTTCAATCCGCAGACCGAGGACGCGCCGCTGCAGACCAAGATGCAAGGCTTCCGCTGGGAGCAATCTCATCGCGCGCTGGAGGCGTGGCGCAGCGGAGCCACCGGCTTTCCGCTCGTCGACGCCGGCGTCCGGCAGCTGCACGCAACCGGATGGATGCATCCGCACGTGCGCGCGGTGGCGGCTTCGATGCTGTGCTTCGATCTCGGCATCGATTGGCGCGTGGGCCGCGCGGAATGGGACCGGTTTCTGATCGAAGACGACCCGGCGCTGGCGACCGGAAACTGGCAGTGGATCGCCGGCGTCGGCGCGGACATGGCGCAGTATCCGAGGATTTACAACCCCGAGCGCCAGCTGCGGCGCTACGACCCCGCGGGGCTCTACGTTCGGCGCTGGATCGACGAACTGCGCGACGTGCCGTTCGAGGCGTGGCAGCCGCGAACGCGATCCTCTGCGCAGCTGCGGCTAACGCTCTTCGCCGAGGGCGAGTATCCGCCGCCCGCGGTCGACCACGCCGTCGCGGCGCGGGCGTTCCTGCGGCGCTATCACGAGTTCGTGTCTCCCTGAGGCATCCGCTCGTCGAGCCAGCTGGTCACCACCGGTATGCGCACGTCGTCGCCGTTCCAGGTCTTGATGCCGTAGTAGACGCTCGCGACGAGGAAGAGCGGCGCTAGCAGCGGCACGAGCACCCACGCGGAGAAGCCGAGGAACGGAATCTGCGCGATGAGCGAGAGCAGCGCCCAGAAGCCGAAGAAACCGACGTTGAAGCCTAACGCCTGGAAGGCTTGGCGGCGCAGGCCGCGCGACTGCTTTCGGTCGAGAAGCGAGATCAGCGCAAGCGGCCACAGTGGATAGCCGAGCGCGACCAGCGCGCGGCTTTCGACGGGGTCGGGCGCCGTCGCGACCGTGGCCGCTCCGCGCACGCTCGCGGGAGCGGGACGGGGCGGCACTTGGCCGGGGATCTGCGTGCGAGTGGCCGTGGCGGCCTCGACCTTGGCCGCAAGCCGGCAGCTGGGACAGCCGCCGCGCTCGTCGCGGCACGTGGCGCAAATCGGCTTACCGCATTCGATGCAAGGCGCTACCGACGGTACGTTCGAGTGAAAGTAGCAGTCCATTTTGGTTCGTGCAATCCTCCGCACCCTCACGTACCGGGTCGCGCTAGGGCAGGTTTCACTGCCGGTGGGCGGCAAGAGCGCAGGAGTCTGTCGGGCGATGCTCATGTGCGATGCTGGGAGTGATTTCGGATGAGTTTTAGGAGCGAGGGACGGAGCATGGGAGCACTATGTGACCGACCGAGCGACAACAAAGTCGCCGAAATCACGCCCAGCCCTTTGGGTTGGGCACGGCGCGTGCCCAACAGCGCGCACGACCATCGTCCGACAGACTCCTCGGGATGAGCCGTCGCTCGATATTGCACCGCCTGGCGCGAGAAGCGCGCCCGTACCATCCGCGCATCGCGCTGGCGATGGGAATGGGAGTGCTGGCCGGGGTGCTATCCATCGTCCCGCCACTGGCGTTCCGGATCATCATCAACCAGGTACTCATTCCGCTGCCTGGCGGGGCGCCGGACCTGAAGGCGCTCTATCTGTCCCTGGGACTCACTGCGCTCGCGCTGATCCTGGCCAACGCCGCGATCTACGGACAGACCTATCTGACCGCCTGGAGCGGTCAGCACCTCGTCGCGCGGCTGCGGGTACGGCTGTTCGAGCGCATGCTCAACCTGCCCCTCGGGGAGTTCGACAAGTGGCGGCCGGGCGAGCTGATTGCACGCTTCGCGACGGACCTGCAGATCATGATCGACGCGGTGAGCGTGTCGGTGCCGCAGCTCGTCGTGGCGCTCGCGACGTTCGTCTCGTCCTTTGCGACGATGATCTATCTCGACTGGCTGCTGACGCTCTCGCTCGTGCTCGTCGCGCCGATCCTCTCGTTCGCGGTATCGAATTTCCAGCGGCTGATCGCCGCCGGCACGCATCGCGCGCAGCAGCGCATCGCGGACCTCACCGCAAACCTGTCGGAGATCCTGCAGGGCCAGCGCGTCGTCAAATCCTTCGGACGCGAGCAGTTCGAGGTGCGGCGGTTCCGCAGCCGCAACGACGACTTCTTCGGCGCGTACATGAAGCTGACGCAGTTCATTCAGACGCAGCCGCTCGTCATCTCGACGATCATGGTCGCCGCGGTCGTGGCGATCATGTGGTTTTCGGTGCGCGAGGTTCTCGTGGGCCGGCTCGACACCGGCAAGGTCTTTATGTACTGGGGCCTACTGGTGAACCTGATGAACCCCATGAATCGCGTGGCCGCGTTCTTCGGCGACATCGGCAAGGCGATCGTGGGTGCGGGGCGCGTCTTCGAGCTGCTCGATCTGCCGGTCGAGGTGCGCGATGAGCCCGGCGCGATCGCGTTACCTGCGGTGCGCGGGCGCATCGAGTACGCCGACGTGACGTTCCGCTACAAGCCGGCGGAGCCGCCGGCGCTGCGGCACGTCAACGCGACGGTCGACGAAGGCGAGATCGTCGCGCTCGTGGGCCCGTCGGGTGCCGGCAAGACGACGCTCGCGAACCTCGTGCCGCGCTTCTACGAACCGCAGGAAGGACGGCTGCTGCTCGACGGCATCGACGTCGCGAAGGTCAGGCTCGCGGATCTGCGTGCGGCGATCGCGATCGTACCGCAAGACGTGCAGCTGTTCCGGACGTCGATCTTGGAGAACATTCGCTACGGCAGGATCGGCGCGACCGATGCCGAGGTTCGAGCCGCCGCCGCCGACGCGAACGTCAATGAATACGTGCGGACGTTTCCAGAAGGCTACGCGACCGAAGTGGGCGAGCGCGGCGTTCGCCTGTCAGGCGGCCAGCGCCAGCGCATCGCGATCGCGCGTGCCGTGCTGCGCGACCCGCGCATCCTGATTCTCGACGAAGCCACGAGCGCGCTGGACAGCCATTCCGAGGCGATGATCGAGGAAGCTCTCGACCGGCTACTCCCCGGACGTACGACGCTGATCATCGCGCATCGCCTGTCCACGATCCGGCGCGCGCACCGCGTTTTGTTCATCGAGGCCGGACGTGTGATCGAGATGGGGACGCACGACGAACTGCTCGCGAAGGGCGGCCCCTATGCGCGGCTGCATGCCGCGCAGTTCTCGTTTAAGGCCCCTTAAGAGGCGCCGAAGCCGGGAATCGACCAGCCCGGGGCGAAGAGGCCGCCAATCCAGGGGACGTCCTCCTTGAAGTTCCCCCTTTTGAGTGATGGGTGCCTCCGAAATCCAGCCTTCATGAAAGGAACTCCAGTTGAACCAGGGATTCACCGTGTGGCTTACCGGTCTGTCCGGCGCGGGTAAGAGTACGATCGCGGAACGGCTTGCCCCCGAGTTGAGCGCGCGCGGTTGCAGCGTCGAGGTGCTCGACGGCGACGAAGTCCGGACTCATCTCTCGAAGGGTTTGGGATTCAGCCGTGAGGATCGCGACATCAACATCGGACGCATCTCGTTCGTCGCGTCCTTGCTCGTGCGGCACGGCGCTGCGGTGATCACCGCGGCGATTTCGCCCTACGCGCAGGCGAGAGCCGAGGCGCGCAGCCGAATCGGAAACGAGCGTTTCGTGGAGGTCTACGTGCGCTGCTCCCTGGACGAGCTCGTTCGGCGCGACGTCAAGGGTCTGTATGCCAAGGCGCTCGCCGGCGAGGTGCAGCACTTCACGGGCGTTTCGGATCCGTACGAAGCCCCCGAGCGTCCCGACGTGATAGTGGACAGCGAGGTCGAGTCGGTCGAAGAAAGCGTTTCGAAAATCCTTAGCGAGCTCGTGCAGCGCGGCTACCTGAACGCCGGCGCGAAGGCGGTGTTATGATAGCTCCTCACGGCGGAAAACTGATCAATCGAATCTTCGATTCTCCGGATGCGCAGTCCGAACTGCGCGAGAGCGCCAAGGGGCTGCGCAGCTTCACGCTCACCGGCCGCGAGCTCAACGATCTCGGGCTGATCGGCAACGGCGCCCTGAGTCCGCTGGTCGGCTTCATGTCGCGCAAGGACTACGATCCCGTCGTCGCGTCGATGCGGTTGGAGAACGGGTTGGCGTGGAGCATTCCCGTCGTTCTCGCAGTGGATCGCGACGAGGCGCCGGTCCCGGGCACGCGCGCGGCGCTCTACGACGGCGAGGGCGCCCTGCGCGGCGTCATCGACGTCGAAGACGTATTCGAGTACGACAAGCACCACGAGGCGCGCAGCGTTTACCGCACCGAAGAAGAGAAGCATCCGGGCGTCGCCGCGGTATTGGCGCGCAAGGACGTGCTGGTTGGCGGTCCGGTATCACTGGTTCCGGTCCGAACCGATCCGGAGAGCCTGTCGCCGGCGCAGACGCGCGCCGAGTTCGAGCGTCGCGGCTGGAAGACGATCGTGGGCTTTCAAACGCGCAACCCCGTGCACCGGGCGCACGAATACATTCAGAAGTGCGCGCTCGAAATCGTCGACGGACTGCTCTTGCACCCGCTCGTCGGTGAGACCAAGAGCGACGACATCCCCGCCGCCGTGCGGATGCGCTGCTACCGGGCTCTGTTGGAGAACTACTACCCGGCCGACCGGGTGCTGCTCAGCACGCTGCAGGCCGCGATGCGTTACGCCGGACCGCGCGAGGCGATCTTCCATGCCATGATGCGCAAGAACCACGGTTGCACGCACTTCATCGTCGGCCGCGATCACGCGGGCGTCGGAAGCTACTACGGAACGTACGACGCGCAGAAGATGTTCGACGAGTTCACGCCCGAAGAGCTCGGCATCACGCCGCTCAAGTTCGAAAACAGCTTCTACTGCCGGCGTTGTCAGTCGATGGGCTCGCGAAAGACGTGCAGCCACGCTCCCGAGAACCACGTCACGCTGAGCGGCACCCAGGTACGCCAGATGCTCCGCGACGGCCAGCTGCCGCCGCCCGAGTTCTCGCGGCCGGAAGTCGCGCAGATCCTGATCGAGGCTTCGCGGGAAACGGCCTCGGCTTAACCGTTAGGCAGCGTTCTCGTGCGCGGGGGGCAGGCGTTGATGAAGGGCAAACCGGTTGCCCTCGGGGTCGCGCGCGAAGCAGCTGGAGCACGCCGGAAACTCGTAAATCTCGCTGACTTCCACGCCGGCGGCCTGCAGGCGCTCGCGCATGCCCTGCATGTCGTCGACCTCGAAGGCTGCGCCGGTCGACGCGCCCGGCTCGAAGCCGAGACCCTCGCCGTTTCCGATTCCGAACGTCGTGTTGCCGACGTTGAATTCGACCCAATGCTCGCCGAACGCATCTCCGGGGACCAAGCCAAGCGTGTCGCGATAGAAATCGCGCGCGCGCGGCACGTCCCGGACGGAATAAGCGACGAATGCGATGTCTTTGATCATTGGCGAATCCTCCCGAAGCCGTCGCTGGCTTCATTGGCTCGCAAGGGGCAACCTCCAGCGATGCACGAAGAGCACGTGTCCGCCGACGGGTCCACGGCCGCCAGGGAGGGCGCTTAGTGCTCGTGCTCAGCCGCAAAGCCAAGCAGTCGATCACCATCGGAAGCGACATTCGCATCGTGGTCGTCGGATTGGAGCGCGATCACGTAAAGCTCGGAATCGAGGCGCCGCGCGGCCTGCGCGTGCACCGTTCCGAAGTTTCCGCGAGACCGGTAGGAAAAGAATCGGAGGCCGATGATCCCCGTGATGCCGGCAGCTAGGGCAGGCAACCGAGCGTCGGCACGGGCTGGCGGGAAGCGCCCGGCGGAAGCGTTAAAAGTTGACCTAGGTCCATCAATTGCCGAGGAGATAACTCCCCCGTGAATCTCAGCTACGTTCTCGTCGGGTTTGTCGTTGGCGCGTGTACCGCCTACAGCGGTGTGGGCGCCGGCGCGATCACGACGCCCCTTCTCATCTTTTTCGGGGTCGGCACGGATAAGGCGATCGGCTCCGACCTGCTCTTCGCCCTCGTGACCCGGCTGGTCGCGATGATCGCCCACGTTCAAAAACGGACGGTCCAGGGCTCCGTGCTTTGGCGGCTCGCGATAGGCGGACTTCCCGGCGCGATCATCGGCGTCGTCGTGAGCGCCCATCTGCACCGGACGCTGCAGTCCCACCAACTCGACAGCGTCCTGCGCATCGCCGTGGCGTCGGCGCTGCTCGTCTCCGCGGCGGGGATCATCTTCAATCGCCGCCTCGCGAGCGACTTGCCCGCGAACGGCAATCCGAAGCTATTACCGACCCTGCGTCTCGCCGCGATCGGGTTCTTCGTTGGCCTTACCGTGAGCATCACGTCGATCGGTGCGGGGTCGCTGACGCTGCCGTTGCTCCTTCTCGTGGCGCCGGTCGTCGCGCTGCGCCGGCTCGTGGGGACGGACCTGGCCTTCGCGGTCGTCGTGCTCGTGCCGTCATTGCTCGGTCACTGGCGGATCGGCGACGTCAATCCGATGATCGCCGGATCGCTGCTGCTGGGCTCGATTCCCGGTGTCTTCATAGGCTCGCACTTGGTGACGAGGCTTCCGGAGCGCTGGTTCCGCGGCGCGCTGGCCGGCGTGCTCGTCATCGTCGCGCTCGCGTTACTGCCGATCGGTTTCGCGCACTCCTAACCGCTCGCGAGCGATGAGCTCGCCGGCCCGGAAGAGGCTCTCGAACGTCCCCGCATCGCTCCACCAGCCCTCGAGCACGTCGTACTCGAGGCAGCCGTCGCGGATGTAGCAGTTGTTCACGTCCGCGATCTCCAGCTCGCCGCGCGCCGAGGGTTTGAGCGTCCGGATGAACTCGAAGACGCGAGCGTCGTACATATAGAGACCGGTGACTGCGTAGCGGCTCTTCGGCTGCGCCGGCTTTTCCTCGACCGCCACGATGCGATCGCCGTCGAAGACCGGGACGCCGAAGCGCTGCAGCTCCTCGACCTCCTTCAGGAGTATGCGCGCTCCGGATGGCTGATCTGCGAAGCGGCGCACGTAGGGTTCGACGCTGTGTTGGAAGAGGTTGTCGCCCAGGATCACGACGATCCGCCGGCCGTCGGCGAAGTGTTCGCACAGGCGCAGCGCGTCGGCGATGCCGCCCTCGCCCTGCTGGTACGCGTAATAGATGCCGCTCAGGCCGAACTCGGCGCCGTTACCGAGGAGCCGAAGGAAATCGCCCGCGGAAGTTCCGCCCGTCACGATCATGACCTCGCGAATGCCCGCGTCGCAGAGCGTTTGCAGCGGATAGTAGATCATCGGCCGGTCGTAGACGGGAAGAAGGTGTTTGTTCGTCACCTTGGTCAGCGGATGCAGCCGCGTGCCGAGCCCCCCGGCCAGTATCACACCCTTCATTTCAAACGCCTCGCGACTTCGCCGCGTCGGACCCCTTTAAGGGCCGCCACCACTTCTCGTTGGCGCGATACCACGCCACCGTACGGGCGATGCCTTCCGCAAAAGGAATCTGCCGTTTCCAGCCGAGGCCGTGGAGCTTCTGCGCGTTGACGGCGTAGCGGCGATCGTGACCCGCGCGATCCGTCACGTGGTCGACGTGCGTGTCCATCGAGCGCCCGCACAGGCGCATCAGCTCGCGGGTCAGCTCGAGATTCGTATGCGGCGCGCCGCCCGCGACGTTGTAGGCGTTTCCCGGCGTCCCGCGTTCGAGCACGTGGAGGATCGCTTTCGCGTGGTCCTCGACGTGCAGCCAGTCGCGAATCTGCAGGCCGTCGCCGTAGACGGGCACGGGCCGGTCGTCGATCAAATTGGTGACGAAGAGCGGGACGATCTTCTCCGGGTATTGATTGGGACCGTAGGTGTTGCTGCCGCGCGTAATGAGGACTGACACGCCGAACGTCGTGTGGTAGGCGAGCGCCATGAGATCGGCGGCCGCCTTGCTGGCGGCGTACGGACTGCGCGGCGCGACCGGGTCGGTCTCCAGCGACTCGCCGTGCGCGACGTCGCCGTAGACCTCGTCGGTGGATACTTGGAGGAAGCGCGGCACGGCCAGCTCGCGCGCGGCTTCCAGCAGCACGAGCGTTCCGAGCGCGTCCGTCCGGAGGAACTCTCGGGGGGAGAGGATCGAACGATCGACGTGCGTCTCCGCGGCGAAGTTCAGGATGGCGTCCGCGCCGTCCGTCAGCGTTGCGCGCACGGCGCCGGCATCGCAGACGTCGCCCTTGACGAAGCGGTAGCGCGGATCCGCTTCGACGTCGCGCAGGTTCTCCGGATTGCCCGCATAGGTCACCGCATCGAGATTTATTATTTCGACGTTCGGACGAGTGCGCAGGACAAGCCGAATGAAATGGGAGCCGATGAACCCGAGCCCCCCGGTGACGAGCCAGCGCATAGCCTCGCTCTACGGAGACGGTTTCGCCGCGCCCTGCTCGGGCGAATCGGCGACGAGCGCGGCGAGTTGCCGTCGCGACGTGAGGTCAAACCGATCGAAGATCGCCGCAATGTGAGTTTCCACGGTCCGCTCTCCGATGAAGAGGTCCGCCGCGATCGCTCGATTACTTTTGCCTTGCGCGGCGAGGCGCGCCACCTCGAGCTCGCGCGCGGTCAGCTGACGCCTGCCGGCCCGATGGCGGGCGCGCTGCCTCGCACGCGCCAGCGCGCGCTCGGGGCGCAGGAAACCGTGGCGTCGATAGATCTCGGCAGCGTCGGCGTAGCGTCCCTGGAGCTGCATGGCTTGCGCCGTCTCCCACGGCCACCCGATCCGCTCGAACTGCGTGGCCGCTTCACCGGCAAGCGGCTTGGCGTCGGCGCTGCGCCGGCGATCGTGAACTCGCGCATCGAAGAGCGTGAGGTACGCCCGGGCCGCGAGGTTGCCGCAATCGCGCGCCGCCGCGGCCAGCAGTTCGCGCGCTCGGTCACGCTCGTCCGCGTTGTGGCTTCCGGAGAGCTGGTCGAGGAACCAAAAGGAGAAATCTACGGAGTTCAGCGCCTGCAGGGCGCGCGTACGCAAAGCGTCGGCTTCCTCGCGCCGCTTCGTCGCGTCGTAGTAGGCCGCGACGCACCCGGCAAGCAGACCGATTCTCTGCGACTCGCCCGAGCCGAAGGCGAGCTCGAGCGATGCCGGCGTGACGAGTCGAGCGCCCTCGGCGTCGTCATCACCGTAGTAGGCGAGACGAACGGCGAGCGCGGTCCGCGCCGTCTGAGTCATCGCGATGCCCGGAGGCAGCCGCGCGTCTTCGCGTTGGTAGGTGCGCACCGCCACCAGGTCGCCCGCGAGCAGCGCCGCAAACGCGAGGCCTTGAATGGTCGTCGCTCCAACCTTTCCGAAGTCCTGGCTGCGCGCGCACGTCGCCGCTTCGCGATACGCGGCGAAGGCGCGATCCATCCAGCCGCTGGTCATCGCGCGGCTCGCGTAATTGTTGAGGGTCCACGCGAGCTGCTCGGGATCGTTCGAAGCGCGCGCGATCGCGGCGGCGCGCTCGTATTCTTCGAACGCATCTTTCAATCGACCCGCGGTCGCGGCGACGAGCGCTCGGACCATGCACGCGTTGCGCCGATCGAGCGCTGAACGTTCGCCGGGTGTCTCCTCCGCGGACGCGAGGTAGGCGCCGGCCGCCTCCGTCTCCCCCTGCAACGCCTCGAAATGGGCCAGCGTCACGTAGGCGCCGAAGGCCACCGGGCCGCGCCCGCCGCTCAAGCGCAAAGCGCGCAGCGCGGTTTGCGCCGCGGCGTCCGGTTTGCCGCTCTCGTAGACGCGCCGGGCGAGCCGAACCGCTACCGAAGCCGCATTCGGTTCGTCGCCGGCCGCTTCGTAGGCACTCACGGCCCGCTCGGCAACGGCACAGGCCTCCTCGATCTCTCCATTGATCGAGAGCGCGCGGGAGAACTTCTCACAGAGAGGAGCGTACGTCGCGTCGTCCGGATTTCTCGATATCGCCGCGCCGCGATAGGCGGCCTCCGCGTCACGATGGGCGTTGCGCGACAGCGCGCTGTCGCCGGCGAGCTCGTAGGCGGCGCTGGCGCGTTCGAGGTCGCCCGCCGCATTCCAATGGTAGGCCAGGCCGATCGGATCGGCAGCGCGCTTTCTAGTCAAGCATTCCGCGATTTCGCGATGGACGGCTTGCGTCTGAAATGCCAGGAGCTCGCGGTAGAGGATCTCGCGCGTGATCGCATGGCGAAAGGTTAGGCTGCCGGCGGCCTCGCGAGTCTCTCGCACCAACTGAAGGTCGCGAGCGCGCGCGACGGCGCGCGCCGCGTCGGCGTTCGATACGCCGGCGACCTGAGCGAGAAGGGGTACGTCGAAGCTGCGGCCGATCACCGAGGCGTAGAGGAGGACGCGCCGTTCCTCCGGCGCGAGCCGCTCGAATCGAGCGAGAACGCCCGCGCGGATGCTCAGCGGGGCGTCGACGAAGGGGCCCTCGGGCGCCGTCGCGGCGCTATTGACGAGTTCTTCGGCGAAGTAGGGCTTGCCCTCGGCCAACTCGCAGATGCGCTCGATGGCGCTGTTCGGCGCCGAGGAGCGATGGGGCCAAATGCTGGTGACCAGCCGTCGCATCTGATCCGCATCGAGCGGCGGCACCGTGAGCGTGGCGACGCCCTGACGCTCCAATCGGGTCAATGCTTCCCGGCGGGCATGATCGAGCTCGAGCTGCTCCGAGCGAACGGCTCCCAGGAAGAGCCACCGCGAGTCCCCAAGCCGCGCCATCAGGAACGTGAGAAACTCGAGGGTCGCGTAGTCGGCCCATTGCAAGTCGTCGACGATCAAGACGATCGGCGTTACGGCCGCGGCGCGAAAGCTCTCGACGGCGCGCAGCAACGCGCGATGGCGCGCGGTCTCGGACTGGCCGCCGGCGCTGCTCGCGTCGCGGTCCTCGAAAGGATCGGGGATGCCGAGCGTGGCGAACGCTTCGTGCAACGGCGCGAAGGGCGGACACAGCGACTCGAAACAGGCTGCGCGGCCGATCTTGCCGCCGAGGACGACGGCCCGCGACGCAAACTCATCGAGCAGGCGCGTCTTCCCGACTCCGGCTTCACCCCAGAGGAGGGCGGCGGCGCTCGCGCCTTCGGCGGCGCGGCCGTAGAGGCCCTCGAGCAACTCCAGTTGGGTCGCTCGGCCGATCAGCGGGCTCCGAGCCGCCCGCGTCACTCCTCCGTACACCTCCCGATGCAGGACGCACCTCACATTGCTATGGTGACGGAGAGCCTTTTCTGCTATGGAGGACGACACCTTGACTACCAGCGCACTGCCCTGCGATCCCGCGAAGCTCGAAGCCGCGGTCGGACGCTTTCTCAACGACGTCGGAGCGGTTCTGACGGCAACGTCGGTCCTGATCGGGGACCGCCTCGGACTGTACAAGGCGCTCGCGAGCGACGGACCGTTGACGTCTCGCGAGCTCGCCGACCGAACCAAGACGCACGAACGGTACGTTCGCGAGTGGCTGGCAAATCAGGCCGCAGCCGGATACCTCGCCTACGATCCCGCGACGGAGCGATTCGAGCTGCCGGCCGAGCACGTTCCACTGTTGGCGGACGACGGAAGCGAGTTGAATATGTGCGGACTCTTCGGGATGGGACAGCCGCTCTTCGCGGACGAGCCGAAGATCGCACAGGCGTTTTTGACCGGCAAGGGCGTCGGCTGGCACGAGCACGATGCGCGACTCTATGCCACGACCGACCGGATCTTCCGTAACGGATATGCCGCGCATTTGGTCGCGGACTGGATCCCGTCGCTCGAGGGCGTCGATGCGAAGCTGCGCACCGGCGCGCTGGCGGCCGATATCGGCTGCGGATACGGCAGCTCGACGATACTCATGGCGAAGGCCTATCCGATGTCGCGGTTCGTCGGGTACGATTATCACGAGCCGTCCATCGCGGCGGCACGCGCAGCGGCTCGTGAGGCCGGGGTCGAGGATCGCGTGCGCTTCGAGGTCATCTCGGGCGACTCGACGCCGAAGCTCGCCTTCGATCTCGTGTGCTGCTTCGACTGCGTGCACGATATGGGCGATCCCGTCGGCGTGCTCTCGCGTTTGCGCCAGGCGCTCAAGCCGAACGGCACGCTCATGATCGTCGAGCCGTTCGCCGGCGATACGCTCGAAGCGAATCTGACGCCGGTGGGCCGCATCTATTACGCGGCTTCGACCATGCTGTGCACGCCCTCGTCGGTCGCGCAAGAGGTAGGGTTGGCGCTCGGGGCGCAGGCCGGCGAGGCGCGGACGCGGGAGGTCGCGCGCCAGGCGGGCTTCGCACACTTCCGGCGTGCGGCCGAGACCCCGTTCAACATCGTCTATGAGGCGCGGCCGTAGCCTACCGCCCCTCTGCTCGTCTCGGCGCCCTTGGAGCATGGACGGCCGCGTGATATAATCGCGCGGCTGTCTTACTACTCCACCCCGCACGGAGGCGGGGTGCCGATGGCTCCGGGACACGGTCGCGATCCAAGATGGGCGGCGGCCGGGGGCCAGAAAGGTACACTGGAATGACCGTCGTGTCCATGCGGGAGCTCTTGGAGGCGGGCGTCCATTTCGGCCATCAGACGCGCCGATGGAACCCGAAGATGAAGCCCTTCATCTTTCAAGAGCGCAACGGCATCTATATCATCGATTTGGCCCTCACCGTGCAGCGGCTGCGCGAGACCTACGAGGTCGTCAAGCAGCTCGCGCGGGAGGGCCGCGTGATCCTGTTCGTCGGCACGAAGAAGCAGGCACAGGACGTCGTGCGCGAGGAGGCCGAGCGCGCCGGGACGTTCTACATCAACCAGCGCTGGCTCGGCGGCACGCTGACGAACTTCGCGACGATCCAGAAGCGCATCGCGCGCCTGCGCGAGCTCGAGAACATGAAGCTCCAGGGCGACTTCGAGCGGCTTCCCAAGAAAGAGGTCGCGAAACTGCAGGACGAGATGAATCGCCTCGAGCGCTTTCTCGGCGGCATCAAGGACATGCACCGCCTGCCCGACGCGATCTTCGTTGTCGATCCCAAGAAGGAACGCATCGCCGTCTTAGAGGCGCGGAAGCTGAAGATTCCCATCATCGCCGTGATCGACACGAACTGCGACCCCGACGAGATCGACTATCCGATCCCCGGCAACGACGACGCGATTCGCGCCGTCAAGCTGATGGTCGGCAAGATCGCCGACGCGATCATTGAGGGGCGCACGGAGAGCGAGAGCTCGTACGACGAGTCGCTCTACGAGGCGGCGCCGCAGGAATATGCCGAGCAAGAGACCCCCACGACCACGGCGGAGGCGGGGCGTTGATTTCCTATCAACCCAGACCCGAAGAGATCAAGGCGCTGCGCGAAGAGACCAGCGCGCCGATGATGGATTGCCGGAAGGCGCTGCTCGACTCGGGAGGCGACGCGGAGCGCGCCAAGGCGCTCCTGCTCGAGCGCGGCGCGGCCCAGGCGGCGAAGAAATCCGAGCGCTCCGCCGACGAGGGGCTCGTCGCCAGCTACATCCACGCCGGCGGCAAGATCGGCGTGCTCGTCGAGCTCAACAGCGAGACGGACTTCGTCGCGCGCAACCCCAAGTTTGCGGAGCTCTCGCGCGACCTGGCCATGCACATTGCTGCAATGTCGCCGCAGTATCTGGACCGCGCGATCGTCCCGAGCGACGTCGTCGACGGTCTGCGCGCGGAGTTCCGCGCCGGCGTTCCGTCGGGGAAGCCGCCCGAGGTCGCCGAAAAGATCGTCGAGGGGAAGCTGAATAAGTGGTTCGAGGAGCACTGTCTGCTCGATCAGGCCTTCGTCAAGGATGATTCCATGACCATCGGCGACGTGGTGAACCGCGCGATCGGTTCGCTCGGCGAGCGGATTCGCGTGCGGCGCTTCACGCGGTACGCCCTTGGTGAATGATCTGACGCCGGCGCGGCCGCGGTTCTCGCGCGTCCTGCTGAAGATCTCGGGCGAGGCCTTCGCCGGTGACGGAGCCGGCGTCGACGTCAACACGACCCGCATCATGGCCGACCAGATCGCCGAAGTGAGCCGCGCCGGCGTCTCCGTAGCCATCGTGGTCGGCGGCGGCAACATCTGGCGCGGCAAGGTGCATGAAGAGGCCGGCATGGACCGTGCCACGGCCGATTACATGGGAATGCTCGCGACCGTCATCAACGCGCTCGCGTTGCAGGACGCACTCGAGCGGATGGGCGTCGCCTCGCGCGTGCAGACGGCGGTCGCGATGCATCAGATCGCGGAGCCGTACATCCGGCGCCGAGCGATTCGCCATCTCGAAAAGGGACGCGTCGTCATCTTCGCGGCCGGAACGGGCAATCCGTACTTCACGACCGACACGACCGCCGCGCTGCGCGCCGTAGAAGTCAACGCCGAGGCGATCTTGAAGGCGACGAAAGTCGACGGCATCTACTCCGCGGACCCGAAGAAGGATCCCGCGGCGACGCGCTTCGAGCGCCTGGAGTACATGGACGTCTTGCAGCTCGGGCTCGAGGTCATGGACTCGACCTCGATGGCGCTGTGCATGGACAATGCGCTGCCGGTCATCGTCTTCGACATGACGGTCGCGGGAAACATCCGCCGCGTAATTTGGGGCGAGCCGATCGGCACGTACGTCGGCCGCCGCGAGCCGGCGCCGGTCGGAGCGAAAGCGTAAGGCATGACGGACGCGTATTTCAAAGAGATCGAATCGCGCATGGACAAGTGCGTCGAGGCGACGCGGCACGAGTTCGCGTCGATTCGCACCGGCCGCGCCGCTCCGGCGCTGCTGGATCGGCTCGTGGTCGAGGCGTACGGCCAGCCGGTGCCGGTGAAGCAGGTCGCGGGCGTCTCCACGCCGGACCCGCGCACGCTGCTCATCACGGCGTGGGACAAGGGCGTGGTTCCAGCGATCAAAAGGGCCATCGAGAAGAGCGAGCTCGGGCTGACTCCCGCGGTGGACGGCTCGGCGATACGGCTGGTCATCCCGCCGCTGAGCGAAGAGCGTCGCAAAGACCTCGTCAAGCTGATAAAAAAGAAGGCGGAAGACGGACGCGTCGCCGTGCGCAACGTTCGCCACAAATCGCACGACGAGGTGCGCGCGCAGCTGAAGTCGCACGACATCACCGAGGACGACAGCAAACGCATGCAAGAGTCGTTGCAGCGGCTGACCGATAAGTACGTCAAGGAGATCGACGCGCTCGTCGTCGCCAAAGAGAAAGAGATCATGGAGGTGTGAGCGACGACCTGATACTGATGCCGGAGGTGCAGGCGCGGCGCGTGCTCGCGAACCGGCCGATTCGCCTGCACACGTTGGTTCCTTACGGCGCGTGGATCGGGTGCGGTGCTTTGCGCGTGCTTCGCTTGAAAATAGAGGAAGACGGCTCGGCCGACCTCGTCGTCGGCTACGAGTCGTATCGAAACGCATGAGCATCTCGCTGGCATCCCGCGAACGGATTGCGCTCGATTCGAATAGCGTGCCGCGCCACGTGGCGATCATCATGGACGGCAACCGCCGCTGGGCCAGGAACCACGGGGTGCCGGCGATCGAGGGACACCGGCGCGGCATGATCGCCCTGCGCCGCGTCACGCGCGGCGCCAGCGACCTCGGCATCAGCGCTCTCACGGTCTACGGTTTTTCCACCGAGAATTGGAATCGCGAGGCGCGCGAGATCTCGCTGCTGTTCGAGCTGTGCGTGCATTTCGCGCGCGGCGAGCTGGCCGAGCTGCGCAAGAACAACGTCCGCGTGCGAGTCATCGGCGAATGGGAGTCGCTCCCCGAAGCGCCACGGCGGGCGCTGGCGGATCTGCAGGCGCAGACGGCCGCGAGCACTGGGTTGCGGCTGAACCTCGCGGTCAACTACAGCTCGCGCGCCGAGCTGGAGCGGGCCGTGCGCGCCATCGCCCGCGACGTGGCCCGCGGGGCCGTCGCGGCGGAGGCCATCGACGAAGCGCTGATCGGGCGCTACCTGTACACCGCGGACCTGCCCGAGCTCGACCTGCTGATTCGCCCAGGCGGCGAGCAGCGGCTCTCGAACTTCCTGCTCTACCAGGCCGCGTACGCCGAACTCGTCATGACCGACGTCTACTGGCCGGACTTCTCGAAGGATGATTTGATACGGGCGCTGATCGAGTTTCAACGGCGGGAACGGCGCTTCGGCGGGACTTGACCGAGCGCCGCGTCGTCGTGGGCCTGATCGTTGCGGCGATCGGCCTCTCGTGCGTGCTCGTTCCCTGGACGTTCTACGTCCTGCTTCTGGCGATCGGCCTCGCCAGCATCTACGAATTCAACTACATGTGCTCGATCAAGGGACAGCCGCTCGAGTACCCGGTCGCGGTGCTGGGCGTGTGCGCCTACGTCGCGATGGCGGTGTTCGGCGTGCTGCACAAGTGGGAGGGCATACTGCTCGCGGCGATCGTGATCGTCGCGTTCTGGATCGGCATGTACGGCGAGCAGAAGGGCTACTTCGCGCGCACCGCCTACACGCTGCTCGCCGTGCTGTATATCGGCAAACTGCTGACGTACTTCGTCTTCATCCGGCAGATCCCGGTGACGGGCATGTGGCTGACTTTCTACGTGATCGTCCTGATCGCGCTCACGGACGTGTTCGGCATGATCGTGGGCACGAGCTTGGGACGCCACAGCCTCACGAAGATCTCGCCGCGCAAGACGGTGGAGGGATCGGCGGGATCGCTTGTGATCGTCGTGCTCGTCGCGATCGGCGCGACGTGGGTCCCGCAGCTGCATCTGCAGTGGTGGCAGGGAGGAGTGCTCGGCCTATTCAGCAGCATCGCGGCGCAAGTCGGCGATCTCGTCGAATCGGCGTTCAAGCGGGATGCCGGCGTGAAGGACGCGGGTGCCGCGATCGCGGGCCATGGCGGCGTGCTCGACCGTTTCGATTCGTATTTCTTGGGCGGCGTCACGTTCTTCGCGACGCTGCACCTGCTAGGGATTCTGCCGATCACGTGAGCTCGCGCAAGCGCGTCGCGATCTTGGGCTCGACGGGGTCGATCGGCACGCAGGCGCTGGACGTCATCGCGCGTCATCCCGGTGAGTTCGCCGTCGTCGGACTAGCCGCGGGACACAACGTCGAGTTGCTGCGCGAACAGGCCGCGCGCTTCGGCGTTGAGGTCGCGACGACGGCGCAGGACGGACCGGCGGGTCTGCTGCGCGTGGCCGTGGAGAGCGATCCCGAGATCGTGCTCGCCGCGACCGACGGCTCCGTAGCGTTCGAAGCGGTCTTCGCGGCGGTCGACCGCGGCATCGACGTCGCGATCGCCAACAAGGAGTTGATCGTCGCGGCCGGCGCGCTGCTGGTGTCACGCGGACGCTCGAGCGGAGCGCGGATCCTCCCCGTCGACAGCGAGCACAGCGCGATCTTTCAATGCCTCGTGGGCGAGGAGCCGTCGAGCATCGCGGCGATCGTGCTGACCGCGTCGGGCGGCCCGTTCTGGCGCACGCCGCGCGACCAGATGGAACGCGCGGACGTCGCGGCGGCGCTTGCGCACCCGACGTGGCGCATGGGCACGAAGAACACGATCGACTCGGCCACGATGATGAACAAGGGTCTGGAGGTCATCGAGGCAAGCCGGCTGTTCGAGATGCCGGGCGAGCGCGTCAAGATCGTCGTGCACCCGCAATCGGTCGCGCACGGGTTCGTCGTGTTCAACGACGGCAGCGTGAAGTCTCAGCTGGCGGCGCCCGACATGCGCCTGCCGATCGCCTACGCGCTGAGCTATCCCAAACGATTGCCGTTCAACGGCGGGGCCGGCGACGTGCTGCGGGCGCTGGGCGCCAAGCAGGGAGACGTCGCCCTGCGATACGACTTCGAGGCGCCGGATCCGGAGCGGTTTCCGTGCATCCGCCTCGCCTACGAGGCGCTGGCCGGGGGCGGTACGCTGCCGGCCGTGCTCTCGGCTGCAAACGAGGTCGCCGTGGATGCGTTCGTCGCGGGAAGAATCGGATTCGGGCGCATTCCCGAGGTCATCGAGGGCGCCATGAGCGCAACGCGGCCCGAGGAGGACACCCTGCCGGGAATTCGCTCCGCGGATCGCCGGGCCCGGCAGACCGCCGGAGAGATCGTCGGGGCCATCGAAGGGACTGTCAGTCAGTGATTTTGTTAGCCGTGGTCACCCTCATCGGGTTCGAGAAGGTTCTTACCTTCCTCGTGATGCTGTCCGTCTTGATCGTGCTGCACGAACTCGGTCATTTCGTGCTCGCGCGCCGCAACGGGGTGCGGATCAACGAGTTCGCCGTCGGCTTCGGTCCGAAGCTGGCGAGTTGGACCAGCCCGCGCAGCGGCACATTGTACTCACTGCGCGTCCTGCCGATCGGCGGTTTCTGCGCGATGGAGGGCGAGGACAATCGCGTCTCCGAGGCCGAGCAGCAGCGCGAGTTTCGCTCGCAGGGCTCGGTCTCGCAAAACAATTTCCAGGCGAAGTCGCCGTGGCGCCGGCTCGCGATCATCCTGGCCGGCCCGTTCGCGAACTTTCTGCTCTGCTACCTGATCTTGTTGACCGCCGCGCTTGCCTTCGGCGTCGCGAGCGACAAGACGCAACCGGTCGTCGGACTGGTGTCGGCCGGATCGCCTGCGGCGATTGCGGGGATTGCGCCCGGGGATCGTATCGTCGCAATCGACAACGTCGCGATCGCGAACGGCAAGAGTCTTGTAGACACGATCCACGACGCACTCGGAAAGCGGCTGGATCTCGTCTACGAGCGCAACGGCATACGCACTGAAGTGTACGTGGTTCCGCGACGGTGCCCGCCGCAGGTGGGGAGGAAGCTGGGTTGCATCGGTTTCTCGCCCGTGCCGGCGTACGAGCGCGTGGGCGTGATGGAAGCGGTCCGCCAGAGCGCGAGCGGCTTTGTCATGATCGCGAACGAGACGTTTAGCGGCCTTGGCCTGCTCGTGACGCAGTTCGCGAAATACGCCCCGCAGATCGCGGGCCCGATCGGCATGGGCGAGGTCGCGGCGACCGTGCAGGATTGGGGCTGGGGCCCGTACTTTTCGCTGGCGGCGACGATCTCGTTCGCTCTCGGGCTGTTCAACCTGTTGCCGATTCCGGCGCTCGACGGCGGCCGCGCCGCGTTCATCATCGCAGAGCTGATCCGCGGGCGCCCGGTGGATCCGGAGAAGGAGGCGATGGTGCACATCGCCGGCTTTGCGGCGCTGATGGCGCTGATCGTGCTCGTCGCGTTCCACGACATCGCGCGCATCATCAACGGACAAGGAGTGATGTAGTGCTGCGCGTTAGGCGTAAGAGCAAGCCGATCTTCCTTCAGAACAAGACCGGGAAATCGGATGCGAAGAGCGTCTGGATCGGCGGTGACCATCCCGTCGTCGTGCAGTCCATGACGACGACGGACACGGCGGACGCCGACAAGACGCTCGAGCAGGTCTACGGCCTTGCGATGGAGGGCTGCGAGGTCGTCCGCGTGACGGTGAAGGATCCGCCCGACGCCGCCGGGCTGCCGGCGATCGTGTATCGCTCGCCGGTGCCGATCGTCGCCGACATCCATTTCGATCACAAGATGGCGCTCGCGGCAATCGAGGCGGGCGTGGCCAAGCTGCGGCTGAATCCCGGGAACATCCGCGATCCCAAGAAAGTGGTCGAGGTGGTGACGGCTGCCAAGGCACGCGAAATTCCGATTCGCGTCGGCGTCAACATGGGTTCGCTCGCGCCGGACCTCGAGAAGTCGCTGGGCCATACGTCGGAGGCGATGGTCCTCTCGGCCCTGCGGCACATCGAGATCTTGGAAGAGCACGGCCACACCGACATCGCGATCTCGCTCAAGGCGCACGACGTCGCGACGACCGTGCACGCCTACCGTCTGATGGACCAGCGGCTGCGCGAGCGCGGCACGCCGTACGCGCTGCACCTCGGCATCACGGAGGCGGGGCTGCTGCGCGACGGCACGATCAAGTCGTCGATCGGCCTTGGAATTTTACTTTGGGAGGGCATCGGTGACACGATTCGCGTGTCGCTGGCCGACGATCCGATCGAAGAGGTGCCCGTGTGTTGGGGCATCCTCAAGTCGCTCGGCCTGCGCGAAAAGGGATTCGAGATCACCGCGTGTCCGTCGTGCGGCCGCGCCGAGATCTCCGTGCTCGAGCTGGGCCGCGCGGTCGAGGCGATCGCCAAGTCGTACAGCGCGCCGGTAAAGGTTGCGGTAATGGGCTGCGTCGTGAACGGGCCGGGCGAATCGAAGATGGCGGACGTGGGCGTTGCCGGCGGCAAGGGCAAGGGCGCGATCTATCGCGCCGGCGAGCTCGTCGGGACGTATCCCGAGAGCGAGCTGCTGGGCATGCTGCGCCTCGAGATCGAGAAAGTGATCGCCGAGAAGTATCCGGCGTTTGCCGGCGAGATCGGCGCGCCGGCGGAGCGCGCGGTATGATCGCGCGCACACGATACCTCTACTCGGGCATTCGTTGGCAGGCGCTGCTGCTGATCGCCGTGCTCGCGTTCGTCACGTCGGCGGCGCTCGCGTTCTCGCGTCCCACGGAGATGTTGGTCAATGGCCAGCACGTCGAGAGCGACGTGCAGCCGGTGACGACGGCGAGCAAGCGCGCCTACGTGCCGCTGCGTACGCTCGCCGACGCGCTCGGCGCCGAAACCCAGGTGGACGGGAAGACCGGCAACATCGCCGTGGTGCTCGGCAACACGTCGCTGCGCCTCCGCGTGGGCGACACGCACGCGACGCTCAACGGCATGCCGCTGACGTTCAGGCACGCGCCCTTTCGCGTGCGCGGCCGCGTGATGATCTCGCTCGACGCCGTCGCGCGGGCGCTCAACGTGCGCGCGCGCTACGACTCGCGCAACGCGCGCATCGAAGTCGTCACGCCCGGCATCGGCGAAACGCTGTAGTCGCGACGAGCGCGACTACATGCACATATAGTAGCCGGCGTTCGACCACGATCGGATGCCGCCCGGTGACCACCAGCTGGCCTCCGCAGCCTGGCACGCGTCGAACGTTGGGTATCCGGGTTGCTTCGGGTCGACCAGACTGATCGTGACTCCCCCGGCGCCGCCGGCATAGTAGGTAACCCAGTAGAGCTTGTAGACCTTGTCCGCGCGTGCGCTGACCGGCAACAAAAGCGCCGCAGCGACGGCGAGAGCGAGCAGCAGCCTCATGATCTCTTTCCTCCGAGTCGTTCTCTTTGTCGCGGCGCGCCGGTGCCCTTCGCCTCGAAAGCGGTCCTTAATAGTGCTTAACGGTAACGGTTATGATCTACGGTTGTAACCCTCGACGATGAGCAGATCGGTGGCGCTGAGACGCTGGCGCAGCTCCTTTGCCGGAGCGTACTCGGCCGAGTGCCACCACTCGTGGGCCTTCTCGTAGGACGGAAATTCGAGCACGACGATCCGCGTCGGCCCCCACGAACCTTCCAGCACGTTCATCTGACCGCCGCGTACGAGGTAGCGTCCTCCGTACTGCGCGACCGTCTTCTCCGCCATCTCCTTATAATGCTCGTAGTCGTGCGGGTGCTTCGTGTCGACGTTGACGATGACGTAGGCTGACATTGTGACTCCTAGGCGAACTCGCTGAGGCCGCTGGGTTCCTCGACCGGAACGACCTGGGCCGGATTCGATTTGCGGAAGCCGTACGCGAAGAAGAAGACGAGCCCGCAGATCAGCGCGATGACGAACCAGGTCCAGGTCGCGCGCGAGAGTCCGAAGATCGCCAGGAACAGCGAGAGGATGATCCCGAGTGCCGGGAAGAGCGGCACGAACGGCACGCGGAAGGTGCGCGGCAGGTCGGGCCGGTGCTTGCGCAGGTAGATCACGCCGGCGCAGACGACCGAGAACGCGATCAGCGTGCCGATGTTGACGAGGTTGAGCAGGTTGTTGAGCGGCACGATCAGCGCGAGGATCGCCACGGCGGCGCCGGTCAGCAGCGTGGTGGTCATCGGCGTCTTGAAGCGCGGGTGCACCTTGGCGACCGCGGGCGGCAGCATGCCGTCGCGTGCCATCACGTAGAAGATGCGCGACTGCCCCAAGAGTGACGCGAGCGCAACGCTCGTCGTGCCGGCCAGTACGCCGATCGTGATTACCCAGGTGAGCGCGGGGACGTGCAACGGCGCGAGCGCGTAGACCAGCGGGTTCTTGATCGGCACCTGATTCCAC
>DATDGN010000094.1:0-12384 GCA_036522095.1 Candidatus Cybelea sp.
ACCGTTCGGTTGGGATTGAAGCTGTGATACACGACCGGAATGACTTCGAAGCTGCTGTTCTGCGGCGACCAGGCGAAATAGAGGCCAAGCGGATCGCTCCACGAGCGCGTGCTGCCTTGCGTTAGCGAGGTTGAAGCTGAGTTCTTAAACGTCCACCAAGGTCCGACTGACAGATTAGCATTCAGCGGCTGCGCGAGATCGAGTTGGATCTGATACGTGGGTCCAGGGCTGGTAATGCCGCCGCCATTGGTTGGAGCCGTGTAGCCAAGATCGACCGCAAGCTGCGTGAAGGCAGTCGGACTGAAAAACACACGCTGCTTGTAGTTGAATGAAGTATCGGACGAGGCGGAAAAAGAGCCAAGGCGGGCGGTGTTTACGCTCACTGCGGACGGCGCGGTGATTTGGAGCTGTGAGCTCGGCGAGACGCCGAACACCAAGAGCAGCCCCGGATAGACGTTGGCGTTCCCGGAAAGCGGCAGGCTCGCGGCGAGCGCGCCGCGGCTCACCGATACGGAGCCGTGCGCGCTAATGTTGGAATAGCTGGCGGAGACCATCGCCTCTCCGGAAATATAGACGCACGGAGTGGGCCCAAACTTGTTAAGGAGTTCTTTAGGCCCGCCGCACGGATCGAAGATCGAGAAGTCCGTGTTCGGCGGATTATGCCAGACAGGGGCCGGCGCAGCTGAGGATGCTGGGCTGGGAGTCGGCGCCGCGGGTTGCGCCTCCACCACGAGTCCCGGCGACCAGAGGAACAGCACGGATGCCCAGGCTCGCCAAATCAGCGTCCTTCGCACCGAACAGATCGTCAGCATAGCGCGGATAGTTAGCGCTCCTGCGCTGCTGACCTACCCCACGAGCGCAGTCAAGGTGGGGAAGCGGCGGGATGACAGGGTTTGCGTTCCACGATTACTTACCAAACAGCGGACGAGCGCTCGTCAAGCATGATGTCGACGAGGATGCCAGCCAGGCAAACAATATCGCCGACAAACGGCCGGACAAATTGAAGGAATTGACGGACGCATTCGAAGCGGAAGCTCAGAGGTATCAAGTGTATCCGCTCGACTCGAGTGCCGCAAAGCGCCTCGACCCGGCGATCCGTCCAAGCCTCAGCCGCGGAGCCACGCCATCTGTGGAAGGTCGGCGCACCGCAGGGACTCTCGGCCGGCAAGCACACCGTTCGCGTCGATTTCGTCTACGACGGCAAGATGCCGTTCAAATATCAAGGGAAACTAAGCAAACTGCTCGTTGTTCTAGAGCCCGAGAAGCTCGACGAAAAGGATAGGCAGCGGCTGCTCGAACAGCTCGCACAGGCGGCGATGGCCGTGCACTGAAAATTGACTCACGGCGCAGACAATAACTCGTAATAGACTCCTCCGGCGCGCGAGACTTGCTTGACGTCGCGCCGCAGCGGCGGGACGCCGGCAAACGCGGCAGCAGCGTCTTGTTGCACGCGGGGATCCAGCAAATATCCGTGCCCGGATTTGCCACCGCTCTTGAGATAGCTGACGTCGACGGTATCCGTGCCGCTGCACAGGATGAGATCGCCGCCGGCTTGCCCGGCGCGCTGGTTTTTGTGATACCGTTCTGATTGCCGCAGTGCTCGGTCATTGTTCGAAACGTACAATAGCACGGGCGCGGAGGCGGTGGGATTGAGCAGAGGCTTTCCGGAGCATAGACCCGACGACGTCAAGCGCTGCGCAAGTCGGCAGTAAAGACATCCGGCGCGAACAATACGGCACGTCCAAAACAGTTATTGCAGCTCTCCTGACGGTAGTGTGCGATCCCAGCAGTAACGAAGCGCGAGCCGAGGCTATAGCCTGCGAAAGAAACCGGCACACCCGGAAACGCCTTTTTGATACTGTCAAGGAAGGCGAGAAAGTGAGGCATCGACCAACCCGCGCTTTTCTCGTCCCTGGCATAAGACGTGACGCTGGTCTTTCGCGCCGGCCACGAATAGACGATAACCGGCCCCGGAAAGTGCAAGCCCCGCTGTAGAGCCATTGCGGTTTCCGACGCCGCTACAAACGACGTGTAGTAGCCATGAACATAAACGAGCAGCTGGGGCGGACGATTTGGAACGAACAGCGTTCTAATCGCGTTGATAAAGGCTTCTCGCGAGCAGCGCGACTCGTTGGATTTGTCTACCGGTTCCGATAAAACGCCGACGGTGACGAGCGGCTCGCCACGGGCGTCGGTTCCCCATTCGCCGCTGAACAGTTGATTGTCGTCCAGCGGCTCGCGGTCGGTAACGAAGAAAATCGACCCTGGCTTTGCGACGCACTCCGCCCTCGCGGAAGCGCACACCAAGAGCATAGCGCCCAAAGCGGCGATACCGAGAAGGAGAACACTACCTCGCCAGCATTCAGCCATCGATAAGCTTTTCGCCTTGCTCCCGGAGTGCGCTCACGATTGCACGTGGAAGATTCGCAAGCTCTTGCAGCATCCTCGCTTGCGGCTCTTGAATCGACTCTATGACGCCGTTGCTATGGCTCGAGAGGGTGTCCAGCGCCGCCCCCACCCCATGCGCGAGAGCCAGCAACGCCTCCGATTCATCGGGAGCATACGCCTCGCCGTCTCGCTTAGGCCCACAAATCAGCGCACCGACGAGGTCGCCGCGTGAGATCATGGGGAATGCGAACTCGCCGCCGCGAGCCACAACGATAGCAGCCGCATCTGCGGTACGTCGAAGCGGCGCCATGCAATTACAGTTGCAAATAGCAGAAGCCAGAGAACCGCGAATAGACTGAGCCAGCCGCTCCACGTAAGGATTAGCGCTCGGGGTTTGACCGTAAGCCTTCGTTCCAGCAAACCTCTGTGCAGCAAAAGGGTAAGAGGTCGTCCATTGAGCGGCGCCACAAGCAGGGAGTAACGCTCGACAAAAGTGTTGGCACGAATGTCAATGAAATCGCCACGAGAACCCAACGCCATGTTCCCCGTTTCACGGTCCCACGTTAGCGGATCTTACTGGCCGATGCGCAGCGTCGTGGACGCGCTGCGGCCGAAAAGTTCGGGAGCGTCCTGCAGATACGCGCGCGCGCCCGGCCACGCGAACGTTCCCGGCGTCACCGAGCGCACCAGGTAGTGCAGCTCGTAGACGCCAGGATCGAGATGCGACGCGTACGCCATGATGCGATCGCTATAGATCTGGCTCGTATCGATCTGCCAGCTGTTGCTCTGCGGGACCACCGCCTGCAGCGCCGTCCGGAAGCTCGTGTCGACCGCCTCGAACCCCGCCGGCAGCGGATCCTCGATCACGAACCGATCGACGGGATGATCCGCGATCACGCGCACGCCGACGTCGAAGACGCGTCCCGCAGCCACGCTGACGGGACTCGCCGGGGCGAGGTCCATCGTCGCGAGCGCCACGCCCGCGCTCGTCGACGCCGAGCTGGACGGATCGTTCAGCGTGCGCACCACGCGGAACGCCGCCAGCTCGCCCGGCGCGTCCGACGGCACGGGATACGTGTAGAGCACGGTGTAGTGCACGGTCGTCCCTTGGATGACGATCTTCTTACCCTGCAGGTTCGAAACGGGCACCGTCACGGTCTGCGACGACGCCGTCGCGCCGAAGCGCGCGCTGGCGACCGTCGCGCCCCCGACCGTCGCCGCCGCGGTTGATGGCACGAGCCGCTCCGTCGCCGCATACGCGCTGAGCGCGACCAGCGCCGACGCGGTGCCGTCGGCCGTCCCCCAGCCGCACCGGCACTTCTGCGCCATCAGCGCACGCACCGCGCCGTCGATCTGATCGGCGGGAGCGCGGCGCTCGATCAACAGCTGCAGCATCTGCGACTGCGCGTCGACCAGCGAGCCGAGCCACGACCAGCGATACGAGAGGTTCGCGACCGCGTAACGGCCAGTCACGTAAAGCGTCTGCTGCAGACGCGACGCCATCGCCGCGCCCTGGCTCTGCCAGCCCGGCGTGCGCAGCAGGTAGCGCGCCAGCCGGATCTGCGCCGCGCTGTCGAACTTGTCCGACTGCGCCACGACGTCGGAAAGAAAGTCCGTCCGCGGGCGCCCCGCCGCGGCGAGCGCCCAGAGCGCCTCGAACCGCAGCCGCGCCTTGCACAGCGCGTCGGTCGCGCACCACTTGAAGCGTCCCGGGTTGGCGAGCGCCTGCGCCGTGAAGCCGGATGCCTTGGAGATTGCGCCGGCGTCGACCGCGACGCCCTGCGCGCGCGCGAATACGAGCCCCTCGAGCGCCGCCGCCGTCGCGAACGGATCGCTGTCCGGCGCGTTCGGATACTCGCCGAAACCGCCGTCCGCGCGCTGCAGCGAGAGCAGCCGCTGCAGATTCGTCGCGACGGCCGCTGCCGGGTCGAACGAGAGCGTGAGCCGGTAGGGACCGCGCAGCCGCTGCAGCACGCTCGCGGCGACCAGCCGCGACGCCGCGTCGTCCGCCAAGAGAAACGGGTCGTTCGTCATCACGCGCTCCGCCGCAACGCCGAACTGCGGCACGACCGAGTTGGCCAGCGTGATCTGCAGCGACCCGCCCGAGCTCAGGTCGATCGGGACCGAGGCCTCGCCGCGGGCGACGCCGGTGTCGATCACCGAATCCGTGATTGCGCGGTCGCTCGCGCTAAACGGCACGCTGAACGCGTCTTGCCGGCCGGCGAGCGCGGCGTTGGCCGCGAGCGTCGTCGGCGCCGGCGTGCCGACGTTCACTGGGAAGCGAAACGCGGAGATGCCGGTCGCGGCCTGCTCCGAGGCGTGGTTCGTGCGCGGATCGCCCTGCGCGAAGCTCAGCGCTCCCGTCAGCTTCAAGATCAAATCGAGCGCGCCGGCCGCGCCGGTTTGATTGGCGATCGAGACGCCGAGATCGAAGCGATCGCCGGGCCGTGCGAACTGCGGCAGCAGCGGATTCGCGATGAGCGGCTGATTCGAGACGAACGTCGTGTCGGCGGTGGCGAAGTGCGCCGTGTCTTGTGACAGCGCGACCGCCATAACGCGCCACGTCGTCAGGTCGTCGGGCATGCTGAAGGCGGCGCTCGCGTGGCCTTGCGCGTCGGTCGGCAAGACTCCGTAGTACGCCGTCGGAAGGAAGTTCGCGCGCACGCGCGTGCTCGCCGCGCCGGCCAGGAGACCGCCGCCGTAGCCGAAGCCCTTCTCCAGCGGCGCCGGCTGCGTTTTCAGCGTGACATTCTCACGGTTGTCGGCGAAGATCGTCGCGATCGGCTGCTGCGCGAAGACCGTCTGCACGACGTCCGGGAGGCGATAGCCGGAGAGCTGCAGGATCGCGTCGTTGACGACCATCGCGACCACCTCGCCGCGTGCGGGCGCGCCGTTCTGCGCCGTCACCCGGAAGTCGACCCGCTGCGGTCCGCCGGGATGCACCGTCGCATTCCGCGGAGCAATCGCGAGCTTGAGGTACCGGCTCGCGAGGTCGACGTTGAAGCCCGTCATGCCCGTCAGCGCCAGCGTGTCCGGACCCTTCGTCTCCGCGGGAGACCTGCGCCGCACGACGACCGCCTCGACCGCCGCGTTGGGCAGCATCCGCGGGGTGACCTTGAACGTCGCGTGAACCGCGCCGCTGACGTCGTGCAGCGTCGTGCGATAGATCGCGTCGTTGCGCACGACGGCGAGGTAGACGTCGGCGTGCGCGTAGGGCGACGCGACGAGCGCCGCCGCGGTGTCGCCGATCGCGTACTGCTTCTTGTCGAGCTTGACGGCGACGGCGTTGGTGTCGGTCAGGCCCCAGTCCGCCGCGCCCGCGCCGAACGCGAAGACCTGGATCTCGCTCGCGCTCGCGTCGCCCTTCGCGCCCGGGAACGTGGCACGGACGCGGTACGGTCCGGCGTCGGGCGGCGTGAGCGACGCGGTGACCGCCTTCTCGCCCGAGGTCACGTCGGCCGTCGCGACCGTGTCGTATTTGATCGCCTGCTGCGCGCTCTCGCCGCCCTCGACTTCCTGCGCGGCCGAGGTGTACGTCATCTTCTGCAACTCGAGGTGTACCCCGCGGCCCGCGATCGCCTTGCCGGCGGCGCCGGTGACGATCGTGCGGATCGGCATCGCGCTGCCGGCCTTGCCGACGGTGTCGGAGGACAGGCCGATCACGGCGTCGGAGGCCAGCGCGAGAAAGCTCTTCGAGTCGGCGACGGACAGATTCGAGACGTCGCTGGTCTCCATGTCGACGCGATACGTCATCGGAAACGGCAGGCTCGCCGGCACCGCGACGTCCAGCGACGCGTCGCCCTGGCCGTCGAGCGGGAGATCCTTCTGCAAGACGTCGGTGTCGAACGACGGCGTCTGCTCCGGGTAGAACCACTGCGGGCCGAAGGAGAAGTCGTCCCAGCCCGTGGGCTGCACGGTGGCGACGTCGCGCGTGACGTACGCGTGCGCCGTGCCGCCCTGCAGGGGCGCGCCGAACAGATAGGCGGCGGCGACGCCGGCGTGCACGCTCGTGCCCGCGGTCGCCGACGTAGACCCCAGTGTCAGCGTGAGCTTGAAGTTAGGCGGCTTGAACTGAGCGACGCGCAGCGAGCCGTCGATCTCGTTTCCGTTGGTGCCCGTGGCCTTGACATTATAGTAGCCGAGGGACTGCTGCTTCGAGAAGACGATCGGCAGCGAGAACACGCCGTACGCGTCGGTGCGCACTTGGGCGAGCGGCGACGCGTTGTTGTTCGGATCGATCAGGCTGACCTTGTACGTCGCGTTGGCATCCGCCACGACCTGATTGCCCTTCACGTAGTATGCCAGTCCGGTGAGCTGGCCGCGCTCGCCGGGCTGATACATCTGCCGGTCGGTGAAGATCGTGCCGCGCGAGAGCGGCGCGCCGCTCGTCCATCCGGCGTACACGTCGAAGCGCGAGACGCCGCTGTAGCTCCACGCGGTCACGGTCGCGACGTCGCTGCCCTCCCTCGCCACGACGCCGATGTTGGGCGCGTTGTTGTCGCGCGCGCCGACCGAGCAGCGCTCGACGGCGACGCCGGTCAGATCGAGCTCACCGTTTGCGTCGGTGTTACCCATCGCGCACGCTTGCGGCGGCGTCTTGTTGTCTTGGTCTAAACGGTACACCGTCACGGCCGCCGCGCGCACCGGCGCGCCGTCGCTCAGATGCTGCACGAGCACGATGCCGCGTGCGGGAAACCACTGCGCGAACACGCCGAGGTTCGTGATCTGGACGATGCCAGTCAGCCCGGGATCCGAGGTCGGCGAGTCCAGCGCCGTACGGAAGCCGTAGGCGAACGCGCCGTAATCCCCGCCGGCCGCATCGCGCAGCGGCACGCGCACGACACTCTGTGCGTTGGTGCGGGCGCCGGCGAGCACGTGCGACGGCCAGCCCTTCCATGCCGGCAGCATCGAGAGCGACGAGGCGGAGCCGAGCAGCTGCTGCGGGTCCACGCGCGCGTACGCCGCCTGATACGCGTTTTGGGGCAGGTTCGTGGCGTAGAAGTTCAGCGCGATGGGTGCGCCCGCCGGGATGATCGTCGTACCGGTCGGCGCCCACGCGCCGGGAGCGAAGTCCGACGTGCGAATCGTTACCTGCTGGGGCGTGCCCAGCGTCTGCCCGAACGTGTCCTTCACGCCGGCGCCGATCGTGGCGGTGTAGGTCGCGTTGGGATCGAGCGCGTAGGGGTCGATCGCGATCGTGCTCGACTGATCCGGCACGCTGACGAGCGTCTTCACCGCGGCCGGCGCGGGCGAGATCGTCACCTGGCCCGCGATGGACTTCGGATCGAGCGGGTTGGAGAACGCGATGACCGGATCGCCGCGCGCGAAGCGGCCGCCGCCGTTCGGGCTTGGCGCGGGGGTCGGAAGGATCGCGAGCGCGTCGTACGTGCGAATCGCACCGGTGAACCGGTCGCTCGTCGGAACGTTGCCGTACTGCGGCGCGACGCCGGGATCGATCTGCAGCGCGTACGTCGTCGCGCGGCGCAGGTCGTGCACCGGGCGCAGTTGGTAGGTCCACTCGTTCAGCGATGGATCGAACAGCTCTTGCGCGTTGCTGCCCGGGTAGGGCGTCGGCTGCGCCTTGATCGCGGCGGTAACGGACACGCGGTCGTCGCCGGCCACCAGCGCGGCGTGTTCGGCCAGCGACGACGCGTCGACGGCGGCGTTGGACGTCACCGAGAGCACCGGGCGCAGGCCGACCGGCGGCGGGGTGGACTCGTCGTCCGGCGCCTGCGTCTGAGGCAGACCGGTGAACTGCACCGGCTTCGTCTCGAACGACCACGCGAGATCGTGTTGCAGCTCGTCGCCTTGCAGGTCGCGCAGGCCCGCTGACAGCGTGATCCGCACGCGCGTTCCGATCGGCAGCGCCTGCTCCGCGACGAACCCGATCATCTTCGGAGTCAGCACGACGAAGTGCCCGCGCAGGGCCGGCGCGATGCTCACGCGGCTCACCACCTCCTGCGGTCCGGGGCCGGAGAGCGCCGTGACCGGCGCCACCGGCTTGTTGAAGATGACGCGAACCTGCGCGAGCGTGTCGGCCGTGCCGGTCGGCGAGATCGACGCGATCCACGCGGGCAGCTGCGGCTGCGCGAGCGCGGTCACCGGGCCAAGCCGGTTCGCGTTGCGCGCGGGGCCGCCGCACGCGACGATCGCGGCCGCCGCAGAAACGCCAATGAGCAGGCCAAAGAAGCGCAAGGAGTCGTACATTCCGTGCACAGGGCATGAAACTCTTTGCGCCGGCGCTCTCCGTTATCGTCTTGGCGGCGATCGTTGCGCTGCGCCTCGGCGGCGTCGACGTCGCGCAGCTGAACGTACCGCGCGGATCGGTGACGTACACCGACCGCACCGGCCGCGTGCTCGGGACGGTCCTCGGCGCCGACGCCCTGCACGCCGTCCGCGTGCCGCTGGCGTCGGTTTCGCCGGACTTTCTCGAGGCGATCGTCGCAGCGGAGGACGCGCGCTTCTGGCATCACGGCGCCGTAGACGTGCCGGCGCTCGTCCGCGCCGCGCGCGACTACGCGATTTTCGGCGAGGCCCGCAGCGGGGGCTCGACCATCGAGATGCAGCTGGCGCGCCTGCTGCGCGGCGAGCCGAGCACGCTCCGCGGCAAGCTCGCGCAGATCGTCACCGCGCAGCGCATCGCGATCGCCTCCAGCAAGACGGCGGTGCTGGAGGCCTACGTGAATCGCGTGCCGATGGGCGGGAACGTCTACGGCGTCGAGGCCGCGGCGCGCACCTACTTCGGCGAGCCCGCGAGCGATCTCGACCTCGCGCAGGCGGCGCTGCTGGCCGCCGTCCCGAACGATCCGACCCGCCTCGCGCCCGGCGCCGATTACCCGGCGCTCCGCGAGCGCCAGCGGTTCGTTCTGCGGCGCATGGTCGAGCTCGGCGAGATCGCGCCGGCGCGCGCCGTGCAAGCCTTCGCCGAAACGCTCGCGATTCGCCGCCACGACTACGGCATCGGCGCCGCAGCGCAGGCGCTCTTCCTGCTCTACCGTCAGTCCGACGCCGGAGCCGGCCGCGTGCGCACGACGCTCGACGCCGATCTGCAGACCTTCGTCCAGGCGCAGACCGCGGACGTGATCGCGGCGCTGCAGCGCTATCACGTCTCCGACGGCGCCGCGCTCGTCGTCGACAATCGGAGCGGCGACGTGCTCGCCTATGTCGGCTCGCCGGACTACTTCTCGGTCGAGGCGCTCGGGAGCAACGACGGGGTACAGGCGCTGCGCCAGCCCGGATCGTCGCTCAAACCGTTCGCTTACGAGCTCGCGCTCGAGCGGCGCACGATCGAGTCGACGACGATTCTCGCCGACGTGCCCGCCGCTTACGCGATTCCCGGCGGCAAGCTCTATCAGCCCGCCGACTACAGCGGACGCTTCAGCGGACCGGTGCGCGTGCGGTACGCGCTGGCGAACTCACTCAACGCGCCGGCGGTGCAGGTGCTGTCGCGGCTCGGCGTCGGCGTGTTTCTGGACCGTCTACACGACTTGGGGTTCGCGCACCTCACGCACCCCGCGTCGTATTACGGGCTCGGCCTCACGTTGGGCAGCGGCGAGGTGAGCCTGTGGGAGCTCGTGCAGGCGTACGCCGCGATGGCGCGCGGAGGCGCCTCTATGCCGCTGCGTCTCGTGGATCGCAGCGCGAGGGCGCGAACCGTCGGCGATTCGAGCGACTGGCAACTCGTCACGGACATCCTCGCCGATCCGCACGCGCGCGCGAAGTCGTTCGGCGTAGGCTCGGTGCTGCAGATGCCCTTCCCGGCGGCGGTCAAGACCGGCACGTCGTCAGACTTCCGCGACACGTGGACCGTCGGCTTCACGCGTGACTACACCGTCGGCGTCTGGGTCGGCAACTTCGACGGCAGCGCGATGCGCGGCGTCTCCGGCGTCACCGGCGCCGGCCCGCTGTGGAACCGCATCATGCTGCACCTCTACGAGCGCCGCGACGAGCCCCCGCCGTTCCCGCCGCCGCGCGGATTCATTCGCGCGGCGATCTGCGCCGTGACCGGACACGCGCCCGAGCGCAGCTGCCCCGCCGTCGTCGAGGAGTGGGTGCGGCCCGCGAATCTCGCCGCCGTAGGGCAGCCGGCCGCGCCGCCGCGCCGTCAGTACGACGCTTGGCTCGCGCTGCAGCCGCGCGACGCGACGGCAAGCCTGCACATCGTGTTTCCGCACGACGGCGACGTGTTCGTGCGCGACGACGGCGGCGACGCCATGCAAGCGCGAGAACAGCAGCTCGCGCTGCGCGCAGTCGGTTCCGGCGGAGCACTGCGCTGGAGCGTCGGCGGCGAACCGCTCGCCCTCGACGCAACCGGAACCGCGTTTTGGCCGCTGCAGCTGGGCTCGTGGCGCATCGATGCCGCCGACGGGGCGCGACGCGATCACGTGACGATCCGCGTCGTGCCCCCGCCGCACGCAAGAGATCCAGGGTTTAGCTCGATGTTGCGATGAGCGCTCTTCGCGATAACTACTAGTAGAAGAACTGTTGGAGCTGGCTGAAGCCCGGCCCGAAGGCCCAGCCCATGCGCTTCGCCGGATTGATCACCGGCGGCGGCTCGCCGATCGCGAACTTGAATCCGGTGATCGTCTCGACGTTGTTGCCCTTCTCGTCATACACGACGAGCGCGCCGCCCGAGCTGCAGGCGTAGGTCGGATCCGTGACGAGGAACAGCCCGTTGACCGGGTCGTTGGCGATTCCGGCTCCGCTGTTGATCTGCGAGGTGTCGCTCGTGCAGGGAAGCTGCGCGGCGATGCCCGTCTGTTGTGCTAGGTTGTAGAACTCGACCTGCGCGTTGAGCTCCGTCGTCGTCGCGGAAATGCCCGTCGTCGAGTCCACCGCCTCGCCGTTGACGTAGCCCGAGCCGAAGACGCCGTTGTTCAGCCCTGCGAACTGCTTCTCTTTGCCGGTCGCAAGATCCACGAGAACGTTGACCGGCGCCGCGCCGCCGACGCGTCCGCCGTCCGGCGACAGCGCGATCACGGCCTGATTCGTCGTGGTATCCTGCCCGAACTGTGGACCGTTCCCGCCGCCGAAGAGGTTGGGATCGAGGTGGATGACCTTAGCGATCGTATTCTTGGCGACGTCGGAGACGACAACGAGCGGATTGTCTTGCTTCTTGAGCTCGATCGCGAAGAGAGCAGCAGCCGACGTGGTTTGATTGACGCCCGCTTGCAAGACGTCGACGTCACGGATCGGCGGCGTCCAGACGTTCGTAAATTTGCCCGCCGTGACCGGGTTCATCACGTCATAAAAGCGTTTCGCGAAGATCTGCCCCTTCGGCACCACGTAACGCGTCACGAGCGCGACGTCTCCGGCGAAGATCGCGTCCACGCCGTATGACGTTCCGGGCGGGAGCTTCTTGGGAAACGCCTTCGCGATCGTTCCGTTGTTTGGATCGAAGGTCTCGACGTCGGACGCCGTCGCGAGCACGCCGTCGGTGCCGTTGCGGTCGATGTCGAAGCCGAAGATCTGCCCTCCGTTCTTGGTGGTGAGCAGTTTGCCGAGCCCGACGCTGTGTTTCGCGTGCGTGCCCAGCGAATTGGACGGGGTCAGCGATGTGACGGGCGCGAACGGCGGGGCCGAGGCGCCGCCGCTGCACGCTCCCAGGGCGGCGGCCGCCGCACACGCGGACAGCGCGCACTTAAAGCGCAAGGTGTTCATGTTCTCCTATCATTCTTGGAGCTGAAGGTGGGACCACCCTAGGACCCAGGCATGAAAAAATTCTGAAAGGCGCGCGCCACGCCGCGGCAACGTTGCTGCGCGACGATGGCGCGGATGCACAGGGACGCAGCCGCGATCGCCCGGCGCCTCCTCGCGGGCGATCGCCGTCGCCCTATCGAGCCCGCGGTCATCGAGACGCTGCTGCGCTTCGGCGGCGGCGCGCTGGCCTACGCATTGCGCAGCGGCATTCGCGTGACGCTCCTGCGCCTGGGAGAGCGCTATCGCGAAGCATCGCCGGCGCTGGCTCGCCTCGGAATCGACGTCGACGCGTGGCCG
>DATDGN010000095.1:0-13284 GCA_036522095.1 Candidatus Cybelea sp.
GAGCCCTCCAATCGCGCAACCGCGTTCTCGCGAGCCTCGACGTGCAGCCGCCGCGCGATCGAAACGGCCGCCTCGGCGCTCTGCGCGCCGCAGCCGCGCGCGGCTTCGAGGGCGTTCTGCGCCAGCGCGATCGCCGCCGCCTCATCCATGTTGGGTGCCGCCCACCGTGATGGAGGAAATCTTGACCGTCGGCATGCCGACGCCGACCGGCACGTATTGGCCGCCTTTGCCGCACGTATAATGCCGGCGCGCCAGGCGGCTGTCGTTGCCGACCGCGACGACCTTGCGCATGGCGTCGGGTCCGTTGCCGATGATTGTCGCGTTGCGCACCGGCGCCGTGATCCTGCCGTTCTCCACCAGATATCCCTCGCCGACCATGAAGACGAAGTCGCCCTTGCTGATCTCGACCTGTCCGCCGGCGAAGGACTTCGCATAGATCCCGCGCCGCGTCGACGTCAGGATCTCTTCGAAGCTCGAGTCGCCGTCGGGCATGTACGTATTGCACATCCGCGGCTGGGGCGAAAATCGGAACGACTGCCGCCGCCCGCTGCCGGTCGACTCCACGCCCATCAACCGCGCGTTGAGCCGGTCCTGCATGTATCCGCGCAGCACGCCGTTCTCGACGAGCACCTTGTGCTGTCCGGGCACGCCCTCGTCGTCGACGTTGAGGCTGCCGCGCTCCTCCTCGAGGTTTCCGTCGTCGAAGATCGTGACGAGGTCGCTCGCGACCCGCTCGCCGACCCGTCCGCTATACAGCGACGTGCCGCGCCGGTTGAAGTCGCTCTCGAGCCCGTGCCCGACGGCCTCGTGCAGCAGCACGCCGCCGCCTCCCGCTCCGACGATCATCTCCATCTCTCCGGCGGGCGCCGGCGACGCTACCAGGTTGACGGTGGCGATGCGCGCCGCCTCGGATGCGAGCGCCTCAGGCGTCTCGCGATCGAAATAGGCGATCGACGTTCGTCCGCCGTCGCCGACGTATCCGGAGCCGCGCTCCTTCTTGTCGCTCGCCACGACCTGGATGCCGAACGTCACGAGCGGCCGCCGGTCGAACACGAAGCGCCCTTCGCTCGTCGCGATCCAAACCTCTTGCACGTCGTCGACGAGCTGCGCGTTCACCGCGACGACCCTCGGGTCACAACGCCGTGCGGTGGCGTCGGCGCGGTCGAGCAGCGCGACGTAGCGCTCCGGATTCACGGACTCGCCGTCGTCGCGACGGTAGAGCGACGCGACGTTCTCCGCGCGGAGGTCGCTGCTGCCGGCCTGCGCCGCCGGCGCGCTGCGCGCGATGAGCGAGGCCGCTTCCGCCGTCTGCATCAGCGCTTCGCCGCTGAGGTCGTCGGAATAGGCATAGCCCGCGGACTCACCAACGACCACGCGGATCCCCACGCCGAGCGTCACGCCGTACGACGCGTCGTGAATTCGGCCGTCCTGCAGACGGTACGACAGCGTGCGGCGCCGCTCGCAGAAGACGTCGGCAAAATCGCCGCCGCGCCGCAGCGCGCGACGGATCAGTTTTCCAAGCAGTGTTTCATCGAACATCGTGGGCGTCCTTAGTGTCGTGTTCCGGGAGTTCGGTGTATAAAGTCGCGAGCGCCGGAGCGCACCAGCGAGGCGCGAGGAGGGAGCATAGCCGTCCCTCTGTGACCGACGAGCAACAAAGCTGGTGCGCTTCCGCCGCCGCGACCCAATGGGCTGGCCGTTTCGCGGTCGCGTACTGCGTCGCTCTTCGCTCGCAAAGCGCTGCTTTTGTCGCTCATCGCTCCTTGTCCCCACTCCGCCCAACGGCCAGCTTTATGCATCGAACTCCCGGACCACGACACTAGAACTCCACCAGGCGGTCGACGGCGCGGACGATCGCCGCATCCGGATCGCCCGGAGATCCGTCGATGAGGAAGGCAAACGCGACGCGGCCGTGGTGCAGCGTGTTCGCATAACCGGCGAGCGCCGAGACGTCGGAGAGGTGGCCGCTCTTTGCGCGCACGCGGCCGAGCGCGGTCGTGAAATCGTAGTCCTCCAGCGTGCCCTCGCGGCCGCCTTGCGGCAGCAGCAGATACAGCGCCGGCTGGCTGTCGGCGAGCAGGCGCGCCACCGTGAGCGCCGCTATGCGATCGTCCGGCGACAGCCCGCTGCCGTCGAAGAGCTTCAGCCCGGGCGCCGGAATGCCGAGCCGCTGCAAAAACTGCCGCTCGGCCGCGATGCCGCCGGCATCGTCCGGCCTGCCGGCAAACTCGCCGCCGATCGTTCGCAGCAGCTGCTCGGCGTAGTGGTTGTCCGAAACGAACAACATGTGAGACTCGAGCGCCTGCAGCGGCGCCGACCGGTGATCCCACAGCACGACCGAGTCCAGCGGAGCGGGGCCGACGCCGGGGCGCAAAGCGCTCGCGATGCCGCGCGCGGCGAGCATGGCCTTGGTCTGCGCGCCGACGTAGGCCGCGACGTCTTGCATGGGCGTCCACACCTTCTGTTCCACTCCGTCCACGATCTCTTGCGATTCGATCGTGTCGCCGTCGAGCGAGACGGCGCTGGTCGGGGCGGCGTAATCCTGTCCGTTGTCGTAGCGCCCCCAATGCGAGTTGAGCTCCGGTCCCGTCATCGCCGTCGCGTCGATCATCACGCGCCCGTCGACGCGACGCAGCCCCGAGCGCGCGAGGACGCCGATGCCGTTGCGCAGATCGCCGGACACCAACGAGGGATCGCCCGATCCGATCAGCCAGAGATCGCCAGTGAGCCGCCCGTCGTCGCCGGTGCCGCCGCGAGAGGCGAACATGGTGTGAAAACGGTAGGCGGGACCGAGCGCGTCCAGCGCGCTCGCGGCCACGACCAGCTTCAGCACGGACGCCGGCGCGACTGCGTGCTCCGCGCGCTCGTCGAACACGGTCGTTCCCTCGGCGGAGACGACCGCTAGGCTCCAGCCGGCAGCGCCGGCGATCACCGGCGCGAACGCGCCGTGCAGCCGGCTCCACAATCGATCGCGGTTACCCGCCGTCCACGGCGCCGACGGAGCCGCGACGACGTTTTCCGGCAAAGCCGGCGCGGGTTCTCGCGCTTGCGGCTCCAGCGAGCTTGGGCCCGAATGCGCGCGTGCGACGAGCCAAACCAGCGCCGCTATGAACAGCAGCACTGCGATCGCAAACGTCCGCCGCTTACGGACGCGCAGCCGTCGAGATCTGCTCCTGAAGCCTACGCTGCTCTTGACGTAACTCATCGATGTCATCACGGAGGGAGGTGACCTGCGCCGGAACCTTGGCGCCTTTTCGAATGCGGATGGCGGCTTCCATCGCCTCGCGCCGTAAACGCCCGTCGAAGGCCTGCGCCGCGAGGCGATCGAGCGCCGGAAGCGGCCGCGCGTCGCCGAGCGTTTCTGCGGTGGCGATCGCTTCCACCGCTACCGGGAAACTCTTGTCGTCGAGCCGCTGCTCGAGCTCGTCGACCACGCGCGTTCGCTCGGCTTCCACGAGCGCGCCGATCCGTCCGAGCGCGCTGGTGGCAGCCCGGCGCAGCCCGTCGCTCTCCTGCGGACGCAACGCTTCGAGAACGATGGGGAGCGCGCGAGCATCGGCCAGCTCGGCCAGCCCGCGCACCGCGCCGGCCTCGACGACGCCGTTCCACGTGCGCTGCTTCACCGCCGATCTCAGCACGTCGAACGCGCGTGGATCGCGCGTCTTACCGAGGGCGGTCAGCGCCGCGTTGCGCACAAAGTAGGAGGCGTGATCCGCGGCGGCAGCGATGAGCGCGGCCGCGGCGTCGGGGTCGCGAAAATTTCCCAGGGCGGCCGCCGCGGCTCGCACGACCTTCGGGTGACGATGCGCCAGCGCGCCGATCAACGTCGCCCGTGCCCAGGGCGCGCGTGTCGCACCGATCGCGGCGGAGGCCTCGGCCAGCACGCCCCAAAACGGCTCGGAGTCGAACGAGCGCGCGAGCGCGGCGCACGCTATTCGTCCGCCGTCCTTGGCGAGCTCGCGAGCCGCGCGGATACGGCCGACGACGTTCGGGTCGTCGCGCAGCGCCGCGGCCGCAAAGTCCGTGCCGAGCGCGTACGTGACGTCGGCCAAGACGAACGCGCCCGGATCGAACCGCACCAGCTTCGGTTCGAAGTCGAGCGGCACGGCGATGGTCTCGTGCTGCCGCTCGACCCGTGCGCGAACGCGACGCTCCTTTTTCAAGTCCGCGGACGCGAGCCCGATCTCGACGTCGAATTCGTACGCCGGGTGCTCGGCGTCGATCTTCTGGGTCTGATCGATCGTCACCGTTGCGACGCTGCGCGCGGCGTCCCAGGACGCGCCCACGTCGAGCCTGGGATGGCCTTCACGGAAAACCCATTGGCTGAAGAAAGCGCGCAGGTTGCGTCCCGTCGCGCGCTCGATGGCGCGCACGAAGTCGATCGTCTCGACGCTCCTCTGCGCGTTGTCGCGCACGTACTGCGCGACGGCGCGCCAGAAGCGCGCATCGCCTAGCTCTCCGCGCAGCATGTGCAGCACCGCGGCGCCCTTTTGGTATAGGTGACGGTCGAAGATCTCGATGGGATCGAAAAACCTGTTGCAGACGATCGGGCGCCGGTAGCGGTCGGAGTCCTCGCGCAGGTACGCGGTGAGACATTCGAAGATGTCGTAGACGTATTCGTCGTAACCTAGATCGGCTTCACGCCAAACGGTCTCCATGAACGTGGCGAAACCCTCGTTCAGCCACGCGTGCGCCCAGTCGCGACACGTCAGCAGGTCGCCGAACCACTGGTGCGCGAGCTCGTGCGAGACCAGAGGATCGCTCGAGAAGTCGATGTGCGCCGTCTCGTCGTGGAGCGTCCGGTCGGTCTGCGTTGTTGCGGTCGTGTTCTCCATCCCGCCGAAGATGAAGTCGGTGACCGCGATCTGCGAATAGCGCGCGTAGGGATACGGCGTTCCGATGCGCCGCTCGAAAAGCTCCAGCATCTTCGGCGTCGCGCCGAACGAGCGTTCGCCCTCGATCTCGCGGCCCGGAAGCACGTAGTAGTAGATCGGCACGCCGTTGCGGCCAGCCTTGCCGCTCGCGACCTCGGCGAACGGCCCCGCGACCATCGTCATCAGATACGTGCTGTGCGGCAGGTCCTGTCGATAGCGCAAGATCGTATGATCGTCTTCGTCACGTCGTTCCACCAGCTCGCCGTTTCCGATCGCGAACATGCCTTTGGGCACGACGATCGTCGTCGACGTCGGCTGTTTCTCGTCGGGGTAGTCGATGCAGGGGAACCAGTAACGCGCGTATTGGTCCTGACTCTGCGTCCACGCGTGCGCGATCTTCTCGGGGTGCTCCGGCGTCGGCTTGACGAAGAACAGCCCGTGACGCGGCTTCACCACGCGATATCGCACCGCGAACCTCGCGCTCTCCCCCGCGGCGATCGGCGGATCGAATTCGATTTCGAGCTTTCCCTGGCGCGGCGTAAACGGCAGCTCGCGCGCTGCTTGCGATTCGCCGGAGCGCTGCTCGACTCGCGACACTTCCAGCTCCACGGCGTCGAGGGTGAGCCGCGGCACCGCCTCGTCGAACGCCCGCACGGTCATGGTACACACGCCGTCAAGCGACTCGTCGGCGAAGTTCGGCGTCAGGTGGAGATCGATGTGCTCGACCGCGACGATCTTGTCGGGGCCAAACTGAGGACGCGCGCCGGGCAGCGCGAAAGGCTGATGTTCGTTCGTCTCGTCGCGCATCTAGCCGCTGTGCTTACGAGCCGAACGTTTGGTAGTCCTGTGCCTTGCCGAGCCCCTATTCGGCCGCGGTTTGCAGGCCTCCGGTCACCTCGATCACTTGCCCGGTGATGAAATCGCGTTGCGGAGCGATCAGAAAGCGTACGACGTCGGCCACATCTTCATAACTGCCGGCTCGGCCGCGCGGATTGCGCGCCGCGCGCTCGAGAGCCTGCGCCCGGTCGAGCGTCTTCTCGCGGATGTCGCCGGGCGAGACGACGTTGACGGTGATCCCGTGGGGCGCCTCCTCGACGGCGAGGCAGCGCGCGAACGCAACCAGCGCGCTCTTCGCCGACTGGTAGAGCGAGAAGCCGCGGAAGGGACGCGTCTGGCTGGAGCCGAGCATCCCGAAGAAGATCACGCGCCCGAAGCCGGCCTCGCGCATCGCGGGCAACGTCGCCCGCGCGGCCAGCACGGCGCTGAGCAGATTACCGTCCAGCGCGGTTCGATAGTCCTCGAACGACGCGTTCGCGAAGCGTTTGACGACGAGCGGCCCAACCGCGTGGACCAGCGTGTCGAACGGACCGTACGCCGCGACGCCGCGCTCGAGCGCGGCCTCCACGTCGCCCACGGCGTCCAAGAAATCGACGCGGATCGCGCCCACCTCGACGCCCGAAGCTTCGATCGCGGCGAGCGTCGCGCCGGGCGGCGTCGCGCGATACGTGATCGCGACTCGACCGAATCCATCGCGCGCGAGCGCCGGAGCGATGCCGGCGGCGAGGCCGCCGGCGGCTCCGGTCACGAGCGCGCGCCGGTTGAGCTTCGGAACGTTAGCCTCCGCGAACGAACGTCCAGTCGAGGTCGAACGATGCACCCCGGGCGGTCGTTCCCGTCACGCGTACGCGATGCGGGCCGTAATCGAGCGGCCAGGGCAGCACGACCGCGAAGCTGTCCGGGGCGCGCCGACGCAATCCCGCTGTGACGTTGCGGCCGTCGACCATACGCGCACCTGTGCGAGCTCGATCGGACGGTCGATCACGAAACGGACGTAACAGACTGCGCGTTCGCGGCCAATGAAAACGGCGCCCCAAGCGCCGCTGTGAGAAAAATAACGCTTGCTTCATGCACGCATCCCTACCCGCGCCGCCTCGGCGCCAAACGGCTCGCCCTCGGCCTGGACGGCGCGCCAATCGGCGCGACGCTCGAGCCAGCCTATCCACGTGTTGTAGATCAGCGGGACCAAGAATAGGGTCAGAATCAGCGAGCTCAACAGACCGCCGATGATCACGGTGCCCATCGCCTGGCGCCATTCGCCGCCCTCGGCGAATCCCAGCGCGAGCGGCAGCATGCCGAAGACCATCGCACAGGTCGTCATGAGGATCGGCCGAAAGCGCGTCCCGGCCGCCTGCAAGACGGCCTCGCGCACGCGCATGCCCCTGCGGCATAGTGTGTTGGAGTAGTCGACGAGCAGAATTCCGTTCTTGGACACGAGCCCGAACAACATCACGATACCGATCATCGAGATGAGGTTGAGCGACTGACCCGCGTTCGGCTCGATGCGATGCATCAACGACAGGGCGACCAGCGCGCCGATGATGGCGAGCGGCACGGAGAACATGACGATCAGCGGCTCGAGGAAGGAGCCGTACAGAACCACCATGAGCATGTAGACCAGCATGAACGAGGTCAGCAGGGCGATCCCCATGTTGGCCATCGTCTCGTTCATGTATTGCGTGTCGCCCTGCGCGGTCAGCTGCACGCCTTCGGGCAGGAAGCCGGGCTCTTTCAGCTTCTTCTCGAGCGGGCCCGCCACGGTTCCGAGCGAGTAGCCGGGAAGCGTGTCGCCATACACGTCGACGACGCGCTGGCGGTTGAGCCGCTTGATCTGCAGCGGGGCCCTCGTCCACTGGAAGTTCGCTACGTCCACCAGAGGGACGAGCGTGCCGTCTTGCGCGCGGACGCGAACATCCTGGAGCTGATCGACGGTCGACCGGTCGGAGAGCGGGAACTGCACGCGAACGTTGACGAGCCCGTTCTCGGAGCGGACGCGCGTCGCAACCGCGCCGTCTATGGCGAAACGCGCGGCGCTAGCGGCGTCGGCCGGCGCGACGCCCAAGATCTCCGCCCTCTGCGGATCGACGTTCACGTTGAGCCGCGGCGCCGCGGCCTCGTTACTGGTCTGCACGTTCACGCTGCCGGGCGTGGCGCGCAGGAATTGCGCCACTTTCTCGGCCGCCGGCGCGATCTCGCTCTCCGGGCCGGAGAGCGAGTAGAAAATCGTCGCACCCGAGCCGCCGCCGTTGTCACCGGAGACTTGGAAGTCGCCGCCCGGCACCAGGTAGCCGAGCTTACGAATCTGATCGATGATCGTGTACGTATCGTGGGTGCGATCGGGCAGCGTTTCCGCATCGAGCCGGGCGTAGTTGTCGCCGATGGCGTTACTCCAGCCCTGCGGCTTGCGACCGACCGTCGAGCTGACCGACTTGATGCCCTCGATCTTCATGATCGCGTCTTCCAGCTTGCTGACGTACTTCTCCGTCACGAGGATCGGCGTACCCGGCGGATACGTCACCGTCATGCTGATCTGGCCGTTCTGGACTTGCGGCACGAAGTCGAAGTTGATCGGGCCCAAGATCGTGAGCACGGCGGCCACCACTACCGGAAGCGCGAAAGTCGCAACCGTGAGGCCTCCACCGCGCCCGGTCTGGTAGAACCAGCGCACGAAGACGCGCGGGGTGTTCTTGAGGGCGTCGACCCCCATGCGCGCGAGCCGTCCGGCGCGCGAGTGACCGTTGGGCGACGGCGACCACCGGTATGCGATGTTGCTCTCCGGAATCTTGCGGCGCAACACGAAGCCGACCGCGTGCCACACGAAAGCGAGCACTAGAATCAGGACGTCGACGGTGATCGTCGACTCGCGCGAGGCGGTAAGGGTCAGCGCGTTGATCAATAGCACCGCGCAAACGAACACGACGAAGAGCCCGTGGCCCAGAGCGTACGGCAGACCGACGGACTTGTACCAGTTAAGAATTCTATCGTAGCGCTGGACGAAGGCGTTGAGCAGCAGCACCGCGATGATCATGATCGGCAGGATCGCGTGCAGGTCCGGAACCGGCCACGGTATCAGATACGTCACGAGCGCTGCCGCGACCAGCGTCAGTTCGACCTTCCAGTTTCCCAGCGCGACCATCCACCTCGGCCGAGGGCCCGTGCGCTCGCGGACGCTCCACCGCGCTGCGAGGAGCGGCGTGAGCGTGAACGAGACTAGGAGCGAGAAGAGCGTCGCGATGACGATCACCGTGGCGAACTCGCGGAGGTAAGCTCCGACGATGCCGGGCAAGAACGCGATCGGAAGGAAGACCACGACGTCGACCATGGTGATCGCGACCGCCGCGCCGCCGATCTCTGTCCGCCCGTTGATCGCCGCGTCCACCGGATCTTCTCCGAGGTCTCGATGGCGGGTGATGTTTTCGAGCACGACGATCGAGTCGTCCACGAGGATACCAATGATCAGCGACAGCCCCATCAGCGACATGATGTCGAGGTGGAACCCGAACAGGATCATCAGCACGAAGGTCGCGAGGATCGACGATGGGATCGCGATCATGATGACGATGGCGTTGCGCCACGCGTGCAGGAAGAGCAACATCACGATCATCGTCAGCGCGATGCCCTCGAGCAGCGACTGCCAGACGCCGTTGAGCGACTTCAGCGTGTAGTCGGCCGGCGCATCGATCTCGCTGAACGTCAGCTCCGGAAACTGCGCCTCGATCTTCTTGAGCTGCTCGCGTGCGATCTTCGTCGAGGTGATCTCGTCCGAGCTGATGCTGCGCCCGAGCTCGATGTAGACGCGCGGCTGCCCGTTGTAGTGCGAGATGGAAGTCGGCTCGACGTGGCTGTCAAAGGCGTAGGCGACGTCGCCTACCTTCAAATTCTTGTTCGAGATGCCCGGAACGGGCAGCGGGATCCCCAGGAGGTCCTGCGCGGTGTTGACCTCCGCGTGCACCGAGACGCTCGTCTCCTGCGTCTTCTGGCGAAGGATGCCGCCGGGCAGGTTGGCATTGTTGCCAGCCACCGCGGCGAAGACGTCGCCCAGGGTCGCGTTCGTGCCGATCAGGCGCTCGGGCATCGGCTCGACGTGGAACTCGCGCGCGCTCGCGCCGTAGATGTCGACCGTCTGGACGTTGGGTATCCCCTTGAGGATCGGTTGCAGTTTGTTGTTGGCGAAGTCCGCCAACTGGGTTTGAGAGAGCGTCTTCGAGCTGAGGGCGATGTCCATCAGCGGTTGAGAGGCGCCGTTCTTGAAGACGTTGGGCGGATCGAGGTCGGCGGGCAGATACACGCGCGCGGCATCCACCGCACTCTGCACGTTGATCGCCGCGATGTCGAGGTTCGTGCCGAGCTTGAACTGCACGACGATCGACGCCACGCCCTCCTGCGCCGTGGCGCTGAGCTGGTCGAGGTTGTCGATGCCGTCGAGCTGGTCTTCGATGGGCTTGACGATGAGCCGCTCCATCTCTTGCGGCGACGCGCCCGGATAGGCCGAGTAGACGATGACGATCGGGAAGTCGGTGCCCGGCGGATTGGAGCTGCGACCGATCTTCGTGAAGGCGACGGCGCCGAAAATGGCCAGCGCGATGAACACCATCGCGGTGATCACCGGGCGATTAATGGCGAAGCGCGTCAACCACACAATCTCAAATCCCTCGGCTCCATTCGCCTTGCTCTACGCCGCGAACCAGCCGACTGTTTCAAAACTTCCCCCCTAATCTTAGGGCCGAGCCCTGCCCCTGGACGCGGCGATCGCCGCCCCAATCCCGGCGACCAGCGCGATGACGATCGGCCACGTGAAATTATGCATTTTCGCCCTTAGAGAAGTATGAACCAATTGCGCAAGACTGGACTCGAACCAGCACGAGATTGCTCCCGCTAGCCCCTCAAGCTAGTGCGTCTACCAATTCCGCCACTTGCGCACGGGAGCCCAGCGCCCGTTTCGGGGCGGCCTCCCGGCGGCCCCTGGCGGGGAGGGCGACCGGTCGCGATTAACCTAGCCCTCTCCCGGAGGTAGGTACCATGCTGACCGAGTGCCAGATCTACGACAGCGATGCAAGCCACTAAGATCCTCGCTTCTATCAGCGACACTTACGGTAAGGTGTGGCTGCTATGGGATCCGCTCGCGAGCGCCAATCCGGTCGGGTCACCGAGGGTCATCGTCTTGAAATAGGCGAGCCGAAAGATCGTTCCGCATCCGCTGAAGCCAAGGCATTCACCGGTCCCGCCGCGGGTGGTTTCGCCGTAGAGCGTCTCGCCACCGGGCCCGGGGATGACGCCGTTCGCCGGAGCTGCGCCGTCGTCCGGCGGCCCGCTGAACTCGTGGACGACTTGGCTCGAGCCGCTCGGCAGGTAAACGACGAACGCCGTGCCGCAGCCGTTGGGGAAAAAGTAGCTCGTGAAGCGACCGCCCAACGCGGTCGTGCCGTAGAGTTTGTCTGCGAGCAGCAGCAGCCTCGACGGCCCCGGCGGCATGCTCCCGGCTGAGGCCTCGAAGTTCACCAAAATGCGCTCTTGGTATGCCGATCCCGATGGAGCCAGCTCGAAGACGGTCCCGCATCCCCCGTCGAGGCACGCGTTCTTCCCGCCCGCGGTAGTCGTGCCGTAAAGCGTACCGTCGGGCCCGCGAGTCAACGTCGTCGCTGGAGTTGCTCCGTCGCCGGTCGCGCTGCCGCGAAAGCGATAGAGCACGATCTTCCGATAGCCGGCGCTGCCCGAGACCAGCTCATAGACCGTGCCGCAGCCCGTCTGCGACTCCAAGCAGTTGACGCCGCCTCGTACCGTGACGCCATATAGATTCCCGGCGGGGTCGAGCACGACTCCACCCGACGGCGTAGCGCCGTCGGCTCCGCCACGAAAGCGATACAGGATAGTCTGGCGATATCGCTCCCCGGCCGGCGTAAACTTGTAGACTGTCCCGCATCCGCGGCCGCCGCAACTGGTGCCGCCGCCCAGATCGGTCGTTCCGTAGAGAATCCCGTTCGAATCCAGAGTCAGCCCGCTCGACGGTTCGGCGCCGTCAGCGCCGCCGGAAAAGCGGTGCACCGTTTCTTTATGAAACTCCGATCCGGTCGGCCTCAGCTTGAAGACCGTTCCGCAGCCAAGCCCCCTCAGGCAGCCGAGGTCGCCCCCCTCGAGCGTCGCGCCGTAGAACGCTCCTGCCTTATCGCGTATGACGCCCCAGAGGGGGAGGCTGCCCCCGCGCCCTGCCGTGCGCGCGATCACTCGCACGAATCGCGTAGGCGTCAGCTCATAGACCGAGCCGTTTCCACCACGGAAGCCGGCGGTCGCGGACGTCGTGCCGTAGAAGCCTCCTCCGTTGCCTGCAAGCAGCGAGCCGGAAGGAAAGAGCGGGCTGCGGCGCCTCGCGTTCAGCCGAAAGTTATAGACGATGTCTTCTGTAAGGGTCGCGCGGGCGCCGGCTCGATTTCCCCGGGTGTCCGGCATCAGCGGCAATTGCGGCCGTATCGCGGTCCCGGGCGAACACGCAGCCAGCGCCAGCGCGGCCGAGACCGCCGCCCATCTCATCCCATGTTCGGATCGAGGGCGTCGCGGAGTCCGTCGCCGATGTAGTTGATCGCGAGCACCGTCACGAGGATGCACACGCCGGGAAAGACCGCCGCCCACCACGCGATCGAGAGATTGCTCTGGGCGCCGGCGAGCATGTTGCCCCACGACGCCGTCGGCGGCTGGATGCCGAGCCCAAGAAACGAGAGCGTCGACTCCAAGATGATGACGTTGGCGACGTCGAGCGTCGCTTGAACGACGATCGGCGCGACCGCGTTGGGGAGCAGGTGGCGAAAGATGATGCGCCCGTCGCTGTTTCCGAGCGCGCGCGCCGCCTCGGCGAATTCGCGCTCGCGCAGGCTCAGGAACGACGCCCGTACTAGGCGCGCGACCGGCGGCCAAGACAGCGCCCCGATGATGATGACGATGACCCCGAAGCTCAGCGCCGCCTTCGTCGAGCTCGCCGCAACGATCGCGGTGAGCACGAGCAGCAGCGGCAGCAGCGGGATCGAGAGGAACACGTCGGTGACGCGCATCAGCGCGTAGTCGATCCATCCGCCGTAATATCCCGCGATCGCCCCCAGACTGGCGCCGATCAGCACCTCCATGATGACGGCGAAGATGCCTACGGTCAGCGAGATGCGCGCCCCGAACAGCAGGCGCGACAGCAGATCGCGGCCGACCTCGTCGGTGCCCAGCGCGTGGCCCCAGCACTGGGCCTGGTCTTGGAAGCAGGGCGGCAGCGGCGTGCCGTTCCAGTGCGGCACCGCCGCGGTTCCGTTGTCGATGAAGTTCGGATCGAACGGCGCGAGCTGCTTGGCAAAAACCGCCGCGAGACACATGAGCAGCAGAACGACGATGCCGGCGATGGCGAGCTTGTGGCGGCGCAGGCGCGTCCAGAACGTGACCTTCGTTATCTGGAGCTCGTCCTCGGCGATGCTGTGGGGGAGCGGCAGCGACGGTGCGGCCATCGTTATCTCCTCAGTCGTACTTCACGCGCGGATCGAGCCACGCGTAGACGACGTCGGCGAGCAGGTTCGAAAAGACGACGAGGAACGCCACCAGGAGC
>DATDGN010000096.1:0-22933 GCA_036522095.1 Candidatus Cybelea sp.
CGCGAGCGATCCCATATGAATGCCGACATAGAGAAACTGCAAAGCGGTGGCGAGTCAACGGTGCGGGCGCGCTTTCCTCGATCGGCGGCCCTTGGAGCGCAGCGCCGCCGATGTCCACCCAAAAACGATTGTCCGGATCACGCAGCCGGTGCCACTCATACGTCGCGTTACCGGCGATCGCGACCGCGACCGATACGCCGCCGTCGGAGGGCTGCATCGTGACGCCCGTGACGAGCGCCGGACCGCTCGACGCCTGCGCCGGCGGAACGGGTTCCGGCGTCGGCGACTCCTGCGCGACGACCGGCGCCGCCGGCGCGACGCCATCGAATGCGAGCGCCACGTCGCGCTCTTCCTCGCGCGGCGCCTCGGCAACCGCCCCCGGGGCGAGCGTCACGGTAACGAGCGTGCGCGGATCGCGTACCGTCCCGCTCGATTCGACCTGCACGCTGCGCACGCCGCCCGCGTTGATTTGACGGGTGCCGGCGAGCGTCGTGCCGACGCCGTCGAACGCATACGTCACCGCGACGTCACTCTCGCGCACGACCCGAGGATGCAGCGGCGCGGCGCCGTGCGCCAGCAGCGTCGTTCGGTTGCCGTCTTGGCGCACGTCGAGCCCGGCGAGTTGCGGCTGCAGCACAAAGGCCGCGCCGTCGCGGCGCAGCGCCAGATCGAGCGAACGCAGCACGTCGTCGAGCGGCAGATACGCCTCGTTGCCGCGTGCGAACGGCGCGAATGCGGCCTGCAGCGTGATCGGCCCGACGTCGTAGCGCCGATCGCCCAGCGCAAAGCTCACCACGACCGGCGCCGATGTCGTGATGAGGACGTAGCGCTCTCCCGGCTTCCAGGTCAGCAGCGCGCCAGTGGCCTTCAGCATCGCTTTGAATCCGGGATCCTCCACGCCGATCGCCGGCGGGCCGTAGGCCGACGACAGATGCGTGAAGCGAATCGTCTGCTGTTGATAGACCGCGCTGATCGAACCGTCCGCGAGCGCCGGAGACGCGAGCGCGAACGGCAGCAGCGCCAGGAGCGCGAACGCGGCGCGGTTACCAGTCCGAGCGATGCAGCGGTTGATCAAGTTCCAAATGTCCTCCCGGAAGCGTTTCGAGCCGGGCGCCGTCGACCGTGACGGCGACGGCAGCGATGCCGGCGACTCCCGTCACGGTGTAGACCAGCGCCTTGAACTCGCCGTTCTCTCCGAACGTCCCACCGGCTTGGCGCTCCACGTCCTTCGAAAGATCGATCGTGGCGGTCGACCCTTCGACGGTGACGCCCAGGACGCGCGTCCCCGGCGGGAATCGAATGGCGGACACGTCGTTGGGCGGTCCCGCGACGGCCTCGACGGCGGCGTAGAGCGCGGTGTTGTGCAGATGTTCGGCCGCGCTTTCACCCGGCTGTCGCGGACGCATGGAAACGCGAAGGTTTCCGAGCGTCGTGCCGTTCTGTTTCGTGTAGTAGACGGCGATCGTTTCGCCGTTTCGAGCCGCGCGATGGGAGAGCGAGTACCAGGTTCCGGCGGCAACGATTGCCAGAAGCACGATAAGGACGGGCAGGCGCGGCGATCTCACGTCTGAATGCGCAATTCGCGGAGGTCGGCAGAAATACCCTCGTCGAACGCCAGCGCATTGGAAAACAAGTGGCTGGAAAAGACGATACGTCACGAGCGGCGAGCGCTGGAGCGAGCGCGCCGGCGGTTCGTCGCCGACCCGAGCGAAGCGCACTTGCACGACGTCCGGACCAATGGGCGGCGGTTTCGGTCGCTGCTCGAGGACGTGGCCGAACTCGACCCGCATCCGCGGCTCCTGCGGCGCGTCAGGCGCGCCGCGGCCGCGACCGATGCGGCGAGGGACGCGACGATCATCCGGCAGCTGCTGGAAGGCAGCATGGATCCTACTGAGTTGGACATCGCGCGCCCGCTCGTCGACGAACTGCGCGAGCGCGAAAAGCTCGCGACTCGCCTGGCCCGCAAGCGGCTGCGCCAGATGAGCTTCCTAGGGATCTCGTGAAGCCGGAACGCGTCGACCTGGACGGCGTAACCAACCTCCACGACATCGTTGCGTGCGTGGTGCAGACCCGTCTGCGCGAGGTCGAAGCGCTCGCCTCCGGCCTCGAGCGTCGCGACAAGCAGGGGCTTCACGATTTTCGCATCGCCTGCAAACGGCTGCGCTACGCGCTCGAGCGTTTCACGGACTTGGACGGTTCGTACGAAGCGTCCGCGGAACGCTTTAAGGCGTTGCAAGATGCGCTCGGCGAGGCACGCGATCGCGACGTCTTGCTGACCATCCTTCCGCCGACGATGGGGAAGACCCAGCGACGTCTTCTCCAAGAGCGCGAGCAATGCGTCGACCGCGCGGCCGCGTTATGGAAGCACCCCGCCGGCGCCGAGGGCTCTCACGAGATTTGAATCGGGCTCTAATCCGCTCTATCGAATGACGCGGCGGCCCGCGTGGTAAGGAAGAGGCATGATCAAATTGAGAGGCTTACTCCTGGCTTGTGCGGTCGGCGCCGCAACGATGTGCGCGGCGGTGCCCGCCGCGGCGCAGGTCTACGGCGGAGCGTACGTTCAGACCGCTCCTCCGACATCTATATATGAAACCGTCCCGGTGTCGCCGGGCGCGAACTACTACTGGGTAGGCGGCAATTGGCAATGGAACGGCTATCGCTACGTGTGGGTGCGCGGTCACTACGCCGTCGTGCCCTACTCCGGCGCCGTCTGGCGTCCGGGACATTGGCGCCAAGGGCCGAGCGGCTGGTATTGGGTGCCGGGTCATTGGGCACACCCGTACTATTACTAGACTCGTAACGCCATGAACCACCGCCCACCGGCGTGAAGGCAGCGCGCCGGTGGGCGACTCGCATTCTCGTGTGGAACGTTGCCGTTCCATGAAGCTGCGGCGGACGCTGGGTCTGTTCGACGTTGCGCTGTTTTTCGTCGTTGCTTGTTCCAACTTGCAATGGGTCGCGACGGCGGCCGCGAGCGGGCCGAGCGCGGTGGCCGTGTGGATCATCGGCCTCCTCGCGATGTTCGCGCCGCTCTCGATCGCGGTCGTCTTTCTCTCATCGCATCACCCGGACGAAGGCGGCCTCTACGTCTGGAGCAAACGCGCCTTCGGCCCGTTCGCCGGCTTTCTCACCGGCTGGACCTATTGGGCCAGCACGCTTCCCTATTTTTCCGCGCTGCTGTACTTCGCGGCCGGCAATACCGCGTTCGCCGCGGGCTCGCACGCGGGCGCGCTGACGCGCGCTCCGCTGTACTTCATCGTCTTCGCATTGGCCGGGTTGACCCTGGCCACCGTCGTGAACGTCTACGGCCTGGCAATCGCGAAACGGCTGAACAACGCCGGCGGCTTCGCGCGTTGGACGATAACGCTGCTGCTCATCGCCCTCGGCGCGGCGGCGCTGTGGCGATTCGGCGCCGCGACGCCGATCACGACGCAAACGATCCGGCCCGGCTTTGCGCTCAAAGATCTGATCTTTTGGTCCGTGATCGCGTTCGCCTGGACCGGTCCGGAGGCGGCGTCGTTCATGGGCGGAGAGGTCAGCAATCCTCGCCGGACGATCCCGCTCGGCCTCGCGCTCGCGGCGCCCGCCGTCGCCGTCATATATATCGCGGGGACGGTCAGCGTGCTGACGGCGGTGGCACCCCAGAACGTCGACCCGTCGTCCGGCATCATGCAGGCGATCGGGCAGATCGCGTCGCGATTCGGCTGGAACGCGCTCACGCCGGTCGCTGCACTGCTCGTCGGTTTGAGCTGTCTCGGAAGCGCCAGCGTGTGGTCGGGAGCGATCGCGCGGATTCCGTTCGTCGCTGGGGTCGACGACTATCTGCCCGCGGCGTTCGGCCGCATGCACCCGCGGTGGGGTTCACCCGTGGTGGCATTGATGACGCAAGCCGTCATCTCGGCGATCCTGATCTTTCTCGGTCAGAGCGGGACGACCGTCAAGGGCGCCTACACGGTGCTGGTCAGCTCGACGGTCATCACGACGCTCATCCCCTTCATCTTCCTGTTCGGCTCCGCGCTCAAGATGCACGCCGAACCGCAGACGCCGCTCACGATCAGGATCTGGGGCGGAAAGTGGACCGTCCTGAGCGCCGCTCTCGTCGGGCTGGCCACCACGCTGATCGCGATCGTCTTCGCCGGATTCCCGGCCGACGACGACCCGAATAAGACGCTCGCGGTGGCGAAGGTGATCGGCCTCACCGCGGTCGTGCTGCTCGGCGGCACCGGGATTTACCTCGCCGGGCGCCGCAGAGCGGCCGAGCGCCGCTCGGCGGCGTAGACGCGGCGGCCGCCGAAGTAGGTCGCGAGAACCTTCGTCGGCAAGATTTCCTCAGGCGGCACGCTCATCCAGTCGCGATCCAGGATGACGAAGTCCGCGTACTTGCCCAGCGCGATCGATCCGACGACGCCGTCCTGAAAGTTGGCACGCGCCGCCCAGATGGTCATGGAGGCCAACGCCTCGCGGCGCGTCATGCACCGTCCGTCCGCGCGCGAGATCGCGGCGTGGAACGTGCGCGACGGGCTCACCGGTTCGACCGGCGCGTCGGTGCCGTTCGCGACGGTCGCGCCGGAGTCGAGCAGCGAGCGCCATGCGTAGGCTCTCGGCAGGCGTTCCGCACCCAGCCGTGCGGTCGTCCACGCCAGGTCGCTGGCATGCTGCGCCGACTGCACCGACGCGATGACGCCGAGCCGCGCGAAACGCGGCACGTCTTGCGGGTCGAGAACCTGCGCGTGCTCGATGCGCAGGCGCAGATCGCCTGCGGGAGCGCTGCGCAGAGCCGACTCGTAGGCGTCGAGCACCATGCGGTTGGCGCGATCGCCGATCGCATGCGTGCAGACTTGGAATCCCGCCCGCAGCCCGCGCTGCGTCACGCCTTCAATGTGCGCCTGCGGCGTGAGGATGAACCCGCTGGTCGCGGGATCGTCGGAGTACGGCGCGAGCAGCGCCGCCCCGCGCGAGCCAAGCGCCCCGTCGGCGTACATCTTGATCGCGCGCACCCACAGCCGGCCACCGTACGCGCCGTCCACCATTCCGCGGCGCAGATGCGCGGCGAGGAGCTCCGCGTCGTCGGCGAGCATCGCGTGGTTGCGAATCGTGTACTCGCCACGCTCGATCAACTCTTCGTGCGCCGCGAGCGCCGCATCGTCGATGCCCGGCTCGGCGACGGCCGTGACTCCCCAGCGGTTGCACTCGCGAATCGCCGCGCGCGTCGCGCGGACGAGCTCATCGTGTGCCGGCCGCGGAATCTTGGCGTGGATGAGCGCTGCGGCGGCGTCGACGAACACCCCGGTCGGATCGCCGTACGCGTCGCGCAGGATCCGTCCGCCGGCGGGCTCCGGCGTCGAGCGATCGATCCCGGCGACGGCCATCGCGCGCGCGTTGACGAGAACCGCGTGACGGTCCACGCGCGACAGCGCGACGGGCCGATCGGGTATCGCCGCGGTCAGCGCGGCGTGCGTCGGAAATGCTTTACCCGGCCAACGATTCTGGTCCCAGCCGCCGCCGAGGATCCACGCGTCCGTCGACCCTCGTGCGAACGCCGCGACTGATGCGACAAGCTCTTCGTACGAGTTGAGACACTCGAGGCGGGCGCGCTGGAGATCGAACCCGAGGCTCGTCAGGTGCAGGTGCGCGTCGATCAGTCCCGGCAGCAGCGTAGCTCCCGCTGCGTCGAGCACTTCCGTCGCCGGACCGTGCAGCGCCATCGCTTCGTCCGCCGATCCGACGAATACGAAACGGTCCCCGCGTATCGCGACCGCCTCCGCAGCAGCGTCGCCTTCGAGCGTGTGAACCGCGGCGCCGACGACGATCAGATCCGCGGGCCCAGGGTCGCTCACCATCGGCTCGGGCTTCCAGAAAGCCCCGCCAAAAGCTTCGAAAGCTGCCCGAATCATCCGGCGTCGGCTCGAAAGGAATACAGAAATAAGGAGCGACCACATGTGCGGTGTTCATGTCAGAGTTGCTTGCACTATTGCGGTGGCGAGCGCACTCCTTGCCGGATGCGGCGTCCCGCAGACCCTGCAGACTCTTCCACGCGCGGTGCTTCGACTCGCGGGGACTCGGGCTGGATATCAGCGTCGGCGAAAACGTCCAGCCTGCTTTACATCAGCGACTACTCTCCGAGCGAGGTCTACATCTTCCCGGAGCAGGGCTCGCACCAAAAGATGCTCGGGAAGATCACTTCAAACCTCAACGGGCCCGAGGGTCTCTACGTTGCTTCGAACGGCGACTTATACGTGGCGAATTCGAGCGATAGACCCGGAACGATTTCCGTCTTCAAGAAGGGCGAGCTCAAGCCGTACAAGGAGCTCACGCTACCGGGCAGCACGTTCGCCGGCGTCAGCAGCGTCGCCATGGACTCGCGAGGGAAAGTCTACGCCGTTGAAGACGCTACACAAGTGATCTGCGTGATCGGCGTGGGGCACGCAACCTGCACGAGCACTTTGAATGATCCGTACGACTTCTATCTTCACTCGGTTGCAATTAACTCGAAAAACGACTTGTTCGCCATGGGCACGAGTGGGACGCTCGACGAATTACCGGCCGGCTCGAAGAAATGGGTCGAGCTGCCGCAGCACTATCAAACAGACGGCGGCCTCGTGTTCGACAGCCACGATAATCTGCTGTTGAACGATGCCGGCAACGGTTCAACCGCCACGATCTCTGAGTACAAGCCACCCTATAAAAGCGCACCGGTCTTGTCGTTCAACTATTATGGTCAGATGCTTCAGATCGCGCTTGATTCCAGTGGGTTGTACGTTTGGGGTCCGAACTATCCGTACAGCGACGGACGAAAGTATTCACTGCCGAAAGGAAGGCTCGTCGACAAGACGCAAGGCGCGCTTAAGGAACCCGTCGGAGTGGCTGTCGATCCCGCCGCTAAAAACTGAGTTATAGCTTATCGCGCCGTTACCAGTGGAAGGGATCGTCGCCGTGCGGCGTCACCCAAACGATCAGGTCCCACTGCGTCGGAAAGTCGAAGATCGTGGAAATGTAGTTCGCGCTCGGGACGCGGCCGAGCTTGACGACCGTGTCGGCGGACGGCTTCGCAAGGCTGCCTCCGGCGTCTTGGAAATCCTTGTTCCAAATCCACTGGTCGTACACCATCTTGCCGCTGCCTGGCTCCTTGACGACGAAGTGGACGTGTCCGTTGAACTCGTACCAGCGCCCGGGGTTGATGCCCCAGAGCTGCGGACGCGGCTCACCGTTTGGGCGTGGGACAGAAAAGTCGGCGCCCATCAGGTTACCGTCCTTGTCGTACCAGAGCTGGCTGGGATGCGTCGGGTCCGCGTTCCAGCGTTGGTCCGCGTAGCTGATCGCCCCCGTGTCGTCGGGACTCGTGTAGCGCACATAGCCGGCCTTCTCCGCGTCGGCGACGTGCGGATAGCGCGCCATGAGGTCGCTCGTGACCGACGCCACGAACTGCTTCTCGGCCGCGGTTGGCGCACCGAAGTAGGTCGCGCTTTCGTCCGCGCGCGCAACACCGGCAGACGCGCACAGGGCCGCCACGACGGCGGCGATCCAACGTGCCTTCATCCAAGCCTCCTAAAAAAGAACACCCACTGCGGAACGCTCGAGGTCGCGATCTGTGACCACTACGGGTAAGGCACAGCCAATCGAGGCCCTTGTGCGGCGATTTGCGCTCGGCTCGGCGGCCTTCGGGCGGTTACGGCTCGTGGGCCCAAGGCTGCTGCGATGGCCTTCAGATCCCGCTCTTCGGCCACACCGCCTCGGATTGCCAACGTCGAAGAAACGACGGCTACCATCAGCGCAAGCCCTACACCGAGCCAAGACACCCAGAGCGTGCGACGCACCCCAATCACTTCTTCGCCGTTGTTTCTGGCGAGGACGAGTGATAAACGCTCTCGCAGCATCGCATATTCATGATCGAGGCCGTTGACCTTCTGCATGCTTTCGTACGCGTCGCGGAAAAAGGCGCTGGCCGACGATTTGAAAAACGAAATGTCGTAGTAGTCCGCAAAATCCCGAATTGCCGCTTCGGCCATTCGAACTAATCGCCTAGCGGACAAATTTGCTTCTCCGACACTCCGATGGTACCAGGCAAGTAGCGCCTCCTGCATCCCGATCAATGATAGCGCGAGGACGTTCCACGCACAGGCACGGCCGAAAAGTCTGTCGTGCTCCGGCGGTGCACCGCCTTCCCCGTATACGATCTGCAAACGGCGTCCCGGTGCAATAATCCCGATCGAGTGAGGGCTGGTCAGGACACGGCTGTCTTCGGGAAAGTTGTCGCGCACGAAGGTCGCGAGCCCAGAGCTGGGCCCTCCCGCTCTTCCCTGGCGAATCCCATCGAACCCGACGCCCGGCACAAGTAGCCCCTGAAACAATGCCAAAAATGCGTTGTTCGCCTCCGCCGTCTCTTCCGTCGGATGCACGATCGCCGCCGCGTCCCGGGGATGGCACTGCATTACAGTCCCGAGAAAATATCTTGTGCCCCAGTCGGTGATCGCTTCGAATTTAGCGCTTGCGAGCGTGCGGAGCTTATAAGTTCGTGCGCGCCGGGCCACCTCCGACCTTCTTTTTGTTCCCGTCGCATCCTCGAGGATGCGCGCCACGTCTCGCTCGTCACCTGGGCTCAGGTAGTGATAGTTTTGGAGGAATCGCTCCGAGAGAGTCCCGGTCAACAACGTAACGGCATTGGGAAATGTGCCGTTAGACACGCTTATTCGCGCGGTGTCGAAGGCGTTATAGATCCGAAGGAGCTCCTCTTTTCCAAAGCGACTTTCCGCCGCCGGCGTAATAATCGCAGTGACCGCCACTATCGGGCTAAATTGTATGCAAAAGTCTTCGTTACGCGCTGGATTGACCGCCTTGAGGACCGCAAAAATGCGCAGGCGCACGGTCCCGAGCGTATCGTCGGTCTCGGTGCTGGTAAAGAGCGCCGCATCGTGCTCCTGAAGCAAGATTGTTATCAGTTGATCGCTTTGCCGAGCGCCGAGTATCGAAACATTCGTGGAGTAAATAGTATAGAGCAGCCTCTCGGTCTCAGCATCGTCGTTCGTCGTAACGCCAGGCGCGCGCTGTACCGTGCGGTGGATCCACGAATCGGGTAGCGGCCTTTTCGCGGACACGGCAACCGACGGGTGAAGGGGGAAGCGCCGCGATACGGCTATCTCCGACTCATCCCGACCATCCGGCGGTATTTGGACCCATCGATCGTCAAAATCGCTGGCGGGGATCGTGATTGGGACGTTTTCTACTATTCCCGAGTTGCGAACTTGAACCGGGACCGCCGCCGAAATGACGATGGCCATGCGGTCTAGCGCATTGAGAATCGAACTCTTCACCGCGATTCCCATTTTACACCATGTATGTCCTGGGCGGCGATTCCATTTGCAGGATCGGGCGGTCGATTTTGAAGTTGGTATCGCCGGCCGAGGTCACTGCGATGTCGAGGCTGGCGCTGCGGCCCTCGAGCGCGAACTCGCTCAGGATGCGGCCGATCGCGCTCGCGAACTTGAACCCGTGGCCGGCGCCCACGGCGACGCTGACGTTGGGATGCTCGGGGAGCGTGTCGACGATGAAGTCGCGGTCCGGCGGCAGCGTGTAGAGGCACGTCTTGATCAGCCGTACCGGGCCGAGCGCGCCGGGCAGATAGCGCTCGAGGAATCCGGTCACGCGCGCGGTGATGTCCGGATCCTCCTCGAACCCGCGGGTGTCGGCGTCGACCGGTTTGCCGCCGGCGTCCTGCGTGATCTTGACCGCGCCGGCTTCGCCGAAGACCGGAAAGCCGTAGTACGCCGGATTGTCCATCCAGATCCAGATCGGGAATTGCCCGAAGGCGAAGCCGTCGAGATCGCGCGACTCGAAGTAGATCACCTGCTCCTTCGTCACCTCGAGCGGGACGCGCATGCCGAAGTGTGCGAGCGCGTTTGCCGTCCACGGTCCCGTGGCGATGACGAGTCGTCCGGCCCGGCAGCGCTCGCCGCCGGCCTCGACCGTGACCTCGTCGCCCGCCGCATCCACCTCCGTTACCGGAGTGCGGTCGAGCAGCACCGCGCCGTGCGCGCGCGCCGCGCGCTGGTGGGCGGCCGTCGCCCGCTGCGCCGCCACGAGGCCGCCGTCCGGCTGGAAGAGCCCGTGGATGTCGTCAGCGATGCGCCACACCGGCCAGCGCCGGCGAATCTCCGCGGCGTCGAGCCATTCGAACGGCACGCCGCACGAACGCATCGACTCCGCGTACGGCTCGAGCGGGATCGCGCCGCCGCGCGGACGGATGTCGAGGCCGCCGGTCTTGAACACGACGCGCTCGCCGGCGTCGCGCTCGAGCGCGTCCCACGCCGCGTATGCCTCCTTCGCGAGCCGCACGTAGGCCGGCGAAAAATACGAGTAGCGGATGATCCGCGAATGGTCGTGCGACTCGCCGCGTGCGTGGCCGAGCTCGAACTGTTCGATGCCCAGCACGCGCGCGCCGCGCTTCGCCAGCCAGTAGGCCGCGCCGCTGCCGATGCCGCCCAGTCCGAGAACGATGACGTCGTATTCCTTCATTCGAGGAGCCTGGAGATGTAGCGGCGGATGTCGAGGCTCGCGTCCTCCATCGGCGCGTAGTACCCACGCTCGAAACGCCGCGACCGCATGCCGGCCTGCACGCCTTCGCAGACCCTCCAGTCCTGCGCGTTGACGAGATCCCAAAACTCGGCCGCGTCGGACGGATCGAAGTACGGCTTCGCCATCTCGCTCGGGTGGAAGAGCAAGTCGCATACGACCGTCGTCTGCGCGGGGCCGCACGGCCAAAGCGAAAACGCCGCGACGTGATCCGCGGCGAGGCTGAGCATGAAGTTCGGATAAATCAGCTCGCCCTTGTGACGCTGCTTCTCGTCGGCGCTCAAAGCAGCGAACGCCGCGCGGTTGCTCGTGCCGCTCGCCGTGAACGTCCACGCCCCCTCGCGGTGCGGGATCCCGTGATCCCAGTCGAGCCCCGCGCCTCCGTGCCGTTTGAAATCGGGAACGACGCGGCACAGCTCGGGATGCACGCCCGCGCAGTGATAACACTCGTTGTAGTTCTCGAGCAGCACCTTCCAGTTCGCGGCGACGTCGTAACGCATGGAGCGCGCCGTTTGCAGGTCCGAAAGCGGATAGCGCGATAGCCGCTGCGGAATCGCGCCGAGCTGGGCGGCGAGCGTCGCGCCCGCGCTCTCCGTCTTCTCGGGCGAAAGGTGGACGAACACGAAGCCGCCCCACTCGCCGACGCCGACGCGATGCAGCCGCCGCGCCTCGGGCGGCACGTCCTCCGCCGCGACGAACGGTGACGCGATGAGCCTGCCGTCGAGCGCGTAGGCCCATGAGTGATACGGGCAGCGAATCGCACCGCGCACGATTCCGTCGCCGCACAGGAGCCGGCTCCCGCGATGACGGCACAGATTCACGTGCGCCCGCAAGGTTCCGGCGTCGCGGATCAGGATGACGCTCTCGCCCGCCACGTCGAGCACGCGGTAAGCGCCGTCATCAACGAGCGGTTCGCAGCGGCCCACGTAAAACCACTGATCCCAAAAGATCGCGCGTTGCTCGCGCGCGTAGAACGCCGCGTCCCAGTACGCTTCGCGGGGAAGTGAAGCCTCAAGGGCGCGATTTTCCGAAGGTTTCACCGCTCGATTTGCCAAAAACCAAATAAACTGCTGCCTAACGGGCCATTTTAGTCAAACATTGGGGAACCCCTTGCCATGGAAACGTTCGTGAGGCCGAATGTTGGCGCCGGCGCAAAAACGTTGGACGCTTCGTGGTACACGTCTCCCGAGATCTTCAGCGCCGAACAAGAGCGCATCTTTGGACGCGAGTGGCTGTGCGTCGGCCGCGAAGAATCGCTCGCCGGCGCGGGCGACTTCTTCACCGTCGCGCGCGCCGGAGAGAGCCTCATCGTCACCCGCGACGCCGCCGGATCAGTCCACGCGTTCTTCAATGTCTGCCGGCATCGCGGCACGCGCATCTGCGAGCGCGAGTCCGGCCGCTTCCAAGGCTCGATCCAGTGTCCGTATCACGGATGGACCTACGGCCTCGACGGCGCCCTGAAGGTCGCGCGCAACATGGCCGAGGTGGCGAACTTCGACCGCGCCGAGTATCCCCTCAAAGAGGCCGCGGTCGCGCTGTGGGAGGGGTTCGTCTTCGTTTCCCTAGAGCCGCGCTCCCAATTCGAAGAGGCGTTTGCGCCGCTCCGGGGGCGTTTCGCGCGCTGGAACGTCGGCGGGTTGAAGACCGCTCGCAGCATTGCATACGAGGTCGCGTGCAACTGGAAGCTGGTCTTCTTGAACTACTCGGAGTGCTACCACTGCCCGCTGGTGCATCCGCAGCTCGACAGGCTCTCGCCGTCGGACAGCGGGCGCAACGATTTGTCGGTAGGCCCGTTCCTCGGCGGCTACTCGGAGATGCGCCGGCCGGGGACGAGCCTCACGCAGAGCGGGCATAGCTCGCGGCCGCCGCTCGGCACCGTCGCGGGTGAGGAACTGCACCGCGTCTACTATTACACGATCTTTCCATCGTTCATGTTGAGCACGCATCCCGACTACGTGATGGTGCACTACGTCGAGCCGCTCGCCCCCAATCGCACGCGCGTGATCTGCGCGTTCCTCTTCGATCCGGACACGATGGCGGATTCGCGCTTCGATGCGAGCGACGTCGTCGAATTCTGGGACCTCACGAACCGCCAGGACTGGCACGTCAACGAGCTCACACAGCTGGGTTTGAGCTCGCGCGCGTACTCGCCGGGGCCGTATTCCAATGCCGAAGGCCTGCTCAGCGCGTTCGACCGCCACTACCGCCGCGTGATGGAGGCCTAAGACGACGCTCGGGCTGCTGCTCGCAGCCGGCGTCGCGCTGCCGTCGCTGCAGAGTCTCACCTGGCGCAACATCGGTCCGGCGGTTGCGGGCGGTCGCGTGTCGGGCGTCGCGGGCACTGACGAAAACCCCGGCTTGTACTATTTCGGCGCGGCGGGCGGCGGCGTGTGGAAGACCCGTAACGGCGGGCTGACGTGGAGCGACGTCTGGCCGCGCGACGCCGTCGGCGCGATCGGCGCCGTCGCGATCGACCCGCGCGACCAGAACACCGTCTGGGCCGGCACCGGTGAACCGAACCTGCGCAACGACGTCTCGTACGGCGACGGCGTGTGGGTCACGCATGACGGCGGCAGGAGCTGGCGCAACGCCGGCCTGCGCGACACTTGGGCGATCGCGCAGATCGTCGTGGATCCGCGCGACTCGCGGCGCGTATGGGTCGCCGCGGTCGGCAATCCCTACCGCGACAGCGCGGCGCGCGGCGTCTACCGCACCACCGACGGCGGCCGTACCTGGCGCCGTACGCTGTACCTTGGACCGTCCAGCGGCGCGTCGGACGTCGCGATCGATCGGCGCGATCCGAGCGTCGTCTTCGCGGGAATCTGGCAGTTCCGGCGTGTGCCGTGGACCTTCACGAGCGGCGGCGAGCTCGACGGGCTCTTCAAGTCGACGGACGGCGGAGCGACGTGGCGACGGCTGCGCAACAACGGCCTGCCGCGCGGCGAGATGGGCCGCATCGGCGTCGCCGTGTCCGGCAATCGCGTCTACGCGGTGATTCAATCGCGAGCGGGCGTGCTGTGGCGCTCCGACGACGCCGGCGCGCGCTGGCGCCGCATGACGCGCGATACGCTCGTGAATCAACGCCCCTTCTACATGAGCCGCCTCGCCGTCGATCCGTCAAATCCCGACCGCGTCTTCTTCTCTTCCGAGGACCTCATCGAGACGCGCGACGGCGGCAAGACGTACGCCGACGTCGAGACGGCCGTGCATCAAGACCATCACGGCCTGTGGATCTCGCGCGACGGACGGCGCATCATCGAGGCCGACGACGGCGGCGCGCCGATCTCGATCGACGGCGGGAAGACCTGGGACTGGCGCTATAACGTCGCGATCGCGCAGATTTATCGGATCGGCTACGATGACCAGAATCCGTATCGCATTTGCGGCGGCATCCAAGACAACGACTCCTACTGCGGGCCGTCGGACTCGCTGAGCCCGCTCGGCATCGAGAACTCCGACTGGCACGACGTCGGTAACGACGGCGACGGCTCGTGGGTATGGCCGCAGCCCGGCGACCCGTCCTCCGTCTGGAACGTCGGCATCAACGAGCTCAACGGCCAGCTCGGCATCTACGACCTGCGTTCGCGTCAAAACTACGATATAACGCCCGACGTAACCGACACGAACGGACGTGCTCTGGCGGGCCTGCCGTTCCGCTCCAACTGGGAAGCGCCGATCGCATTTTCTCCTTCGACTTCGCCACTGCGCGGCTCCGCTCAGGATGACAAAGTAGTTGCATACTACGGTGCGAACGTGCTGTTCGAGACGCGCGATCTGGGCCGCACCTGGTCGCAGATCAGTTCCGACCTGACGCGCAACGACGCGAGCAAACAACAGGTCGCGGGCGGACCGATCAACACGGACGTGTCGGGCGCCGAGTTTTACGACACCATCTTCGACATCGCGCCGTCGCGGCGCGAGCCCGGACGCATCTGGGTGGGAACCGACGACGGCCTCGTGCAGCTGACGACCGATCGCGGAGCACACTGGCGCAACGTCACCCCGCCGGAGGTCGCGCCGTGGGGACGCATCGACACGGTCGAGGCGTCGAGCTTCGACGCCCGCCGCGCGTACGTCGCCGTGGATCGTCACGTGATGGGCGATGCGCGCCCGTACGTGCTCTCGACCGACGACTCGGGCGCCACGTGGCGCTCGATCGTCGACGGCCTGCCGGGCGATCAATACGTGCACGTCGTGCGCGAAGACCCGGCCAACGCCGACGTGCTGTACGCGGGACTCGAGCAGGGCGTCTGGTTTTCGCTCGACCGCGGCGCGCACTGGCACAGCCTGCGGCTGAACATGCCGCCGGTCGCGGTGCACGACGTGCGCGTCCAGCCGGAGCGGCACGACCTGCTCGTCGCGACGCACGGGCGCGGATTCTGGATCCTCGACGACGCCGGCGCGATCGCCGGCCTGCGGACGACCGTAGAGGCGGCCGCGCCCGCGATCTTTCCACTTCGCACCGCGTACACGTGGTATCGCTGGTGGACGAGCGCGTACGGAACGCATTCCGACGAGTGCTGCGTGGCGGCCGGCGCGTACAGCGGCGAGGATCCCGCGGAGGGCGCGCTGATCACGTACTATCTGCCGTCCCCGACGCACGCGTGGATCGAAGTCCAGGATTCAACCGGCAGGCGCGTTCGCTGCCTCGACGCACCCGGCGGCGCCGGCGTGCAGCGAACCGCGTGGGACCTCACCGAAACGCCGCCGGTGGCGTGGCGGGCGGCCCGCGACTGGAACCGTGGCGGCGCGGGACCCACCGTTGTGCCCGGTCAGTACACGGTACGGCTCCACGCGGTCCTTCGACAGGCTCAGGATGACAAGGTTGTAGCCGAGCAACCGCTCGAGGTGCGGCCGGATCCACGCGCCGCCTGGACACAAGCGCAGTCTCTCGCGCGCTATGAGTTCGTGAAGTCGCTCGATGACGAGCTGTCGGCGATCGACGTCGCGCTCAACCGGCTAGATTCGCTGCCTCCCACGACCCTTCGACAGGCTCAGGGCGACAAGGTACGGACGATGTTTACTTCGGGGGTTGTGAACTCGGAGGACGATCAGCTCATGCCGGATCGTTTGCGCGAACGGCTGACGATTCTGCAGGGCGTGCTCGCGCTCTCGCAGGGGCCGCCCCTGCCGCCGCACTACCGCGAGGCCGCGGCGATTCGCGCGCAGTTCGAGACCGCGATGGGCGCCTATCGCGCGTTCTTGGCGGCGCATCATTTACCACCGGATGCCAACACGGGTGAGTGCCGATGAAATTGAAATACGTTGCGATCGTAGTCGCTCTCAGCGTCGCCGTGGCCGTGCCGGGACGGGCCGGAACCACCGGCGGCATCAGCGGCATCGTCTCCGAATTCGGGTCGGCGACGCCGATCGCCGACGCCGTCGTGAGCGTCACGAGCCCCTCGCAGAGCGCGAGCACCACGACCGACGCGCGCGGACACTTCGCGTTCGTCTCCCTGGCGCCCGACGAGTACACGATCTCGCTGAGCAAGCCCGGCTACGCGCCGGTCTCGTACGCGGGCGTCGCGGTGTTCGCGGACGCGCAGCAGACGCTGTCTCTCGCGATGCGCATCGCGCTCAAGACTATCGCGAGCGTGACGTCGCGCAGCGCGTCCAGCCTCGTGCGGCCGGGCACCACCGCCGACCTCTACTCCGTAAACGCCGCGCAGCAGGAACGCACCGCGGTGCTCGGCGGCGGCGGCTCGCTCAACAGCGCCTACTCGGCCATCGCGTCGGTACCGGGCGCCTACGTGCCCGCGAATCAGAACGGCTATCTGCAGGCCGTGCACGTGCGCGGCGGCGACGCCTACGAGGTCGGCTACGAGTTCGACGGCATCCCGGTCAATCGCGCGTTCGACAACTTCCCGTCGGGTTCGCTCTCCTCGCTCGGTCAGCTCGAGCTGCAGGTGTACACCGGCGCCACGCCCTCGAACGCAGAGGCGCAGGGCCTCGCCGGGTTCGTCAACCAGGTGATCAAGACCGGCACCTTCCCCGGTTACGCGACGCTCAACGCGAGCGTCGGCACGCCCACGTTCTATCACAGCCTGAACGTCGAGGCCGGCGGTGCGACGCCGGACCGCAACTTCTCCTACTACGTCGGGATCGGCGGCTACAACCAGGACCACCGTTACATCGATCAGTTCGGCGGAGCGGCGTACACCAACGAGTTCGGGCAGCTGATCGGTGCCTGTCCGGCGCCTAGCACGTTGGCGAAGACCGTCCTGCCGTCGTGTTACACGAACGGGTCGCCCAACGTCGGACTCAACGGCACGCCGGGCTGGATCCTCGGCCCGACCGGTTTCGGGACGATCAACGCTGCCAACACGGCGACCCGCACGGCGGTCGCGAACGTCCATATCGCGATCCCGCACAAGCACGACGGCCTGCGCGACGACATCCAGCTGCTCTACGACAACGACCAGATCTTCACGACCTTCTTCAGCTCGGTCAACGACGAGGGCTACCCGAACTGGATCAATACGGTCGGCGCCTTTCCGCCATACTATCTCGACAGCTACCAGTATCGCGGTCCGCTCGGATCGTTCTTGCCGGCGGACCCCAGGTCGGCCGTCACGCCGTATCTCTATCCGTCGTCGCCGCCGCATCCGCTGTTCGGAGCCATCCCCGACCCGTGGAACCAGCGCGATCGCGGCTACAACGGGCAGGCCATCGTGAAGCTGCAGTATCAGAAAAACTTCAGCTCGAGCGCGTTCCTGCGTCTGTACGGCTACACGTACTACTCAGACTGGATAGAGAACGGCCCGATGATGTCGCTGCAGCCGTACGCGTTCTACGACTCGGGCGACTACGAGATCAACAACCACACGCGGGGCGTCAGCCTATCGTTCACGGACCAGATCAGCCCGCAGAACCTCATCGAAGCCGAGGGCACGTACACGACCGCTACCGGCGCCCGAATCTACAACGAGCAGATGTTCGGCTACGCCGACAGCTTCGCGGTCCTCGTGAACAGAAACAACCCCAACAGCGGGACGTGCTACGTACTCACGGGTCCGAGCAGCGCATACACCGCCGCGCCGACGACTTGCGGCGACGGCTCCGCCAGCGGCGTCACCTACGGCAAGACGTTGCCGACCTTCGCCTCCCTCTCCGGAATCTATGGCGGGACGCCGTTGCCGAACCTCTCCGGCGTGACGTGCGGCGGCGGTCCGTGCGGCTTCTACGTCGTAGAAAACGGGGCGTACGGGCTGAACAACACGGTCACGCCGTACTTCGCCGGCTACTCGCTCACCGACGAGTGGCGTCCGAACGATCGCCTCTTCGTCAACGCCGGGTTCCGCGTCGACAACTACAGCTTCGTCGGCGCGAACACCGTCACCGGACCGGCGCGAGCCTTCTGGTTCAACGCGTTCAATCAGGACACGTGTTACGACACCCAGACGCTGACGCTCGTCGATCGCAGCGCGCTGGTCGGCGGCTCGTGGACCACGAACTCGCAGAAGCCGTGCTCCGCCTTCGGCAAGCAATACGTCAACGCCAACCTGCAGAACATCCCGGGCAGCTTCGACTACAACATCCCGCAGCCGCGCTTCGGTGCGACGTACACGGTAAGCCCCGACACGGTGATACGCGCCAGTTACGGGCGCTACAACGAGCAGCCGAGCTCGGCGTACGAGCAGTACAACGGGCTCCAGCAAAACCTGCCCGACACGCTGACGCAGTTCTACTCGCTCGGCTTCACGACGCCGGGCCACGAGGTCGCGCCGTCGGTCTCCTACAACAGCGACCTCTCGATCGAGCATCACTTCAAGGGAACGGACATGTCGTTCAAGCTGACGCCGTTTCTACGCCAGACGCAGAATCAGGTCGAGAACTTCTACATCAACTTCGTCACCGGCCTGACGTCGGGCTTGAACGCCGGGTATCAGACCTCGTCCGGATTCGAATTCCAGTTCGACAAGGGCGACTTCAGCCGCAACGGATTCTCGGGCCAGCTTTCCTTTGCGTATACGTATGCGACGGTGAAATACGGGACGCTGCCCAACGGAACGACGGTGATATCTCCGATCAACGCCGGCATCTCGGGATATAACGCGTATACCGCCGCATGCACGCCCGGCGGGAGCGCGTACGGGAAGCGGCAGTTCGGCGAGCTGATGTGCGGGACGACGAGCAACGGCAGGCCGCCCGCGCCGTGCTACACGCAGAAGGGCATCCCCGCGCCGAACTGTCCGGCCGACAGCATCGCGAACCCGTACTGGCGTTCGCCGGCGTTTTCGCTGTTCGATCCGACGGCGTCGTACCTGCCGTTTTCGATCTTCCCCGGGCCCGTCGGCTCCGGCGTGAACGCGTACAACTACCCGTACGTCGCGACGCTGCTGCTCAACTACAAGCACAACCGGTTTACGATAACTCCCTCGCTGCAGTTCGTCGCGGGCAACCGCTACGGCGCGCCGCTAACGACCCTGGGGATCAATCCGGCATATCCCTCGGGTTGCGGTCCGCCGCTGCCGGGATCGACGGCCGGCGATCCGCGCTATCCATACGGCGCATCCGGGGGCGGCCCGTTCAACGCCAGCGCGGCGCACTGCGCGGCGACGATCTCCATTCCCGATCCGTACACGGGGCAGTTCGACGCGATCGGCGCGTTCCGCGAGCCGGCGCAGCTGCTCGGGCACCTGCAGATCGGTTACGAGCTGTCGCCGCGCGTAAGCCTCACGCTGACGCTCGCCAACCTATTGCAGACGTGCTTCGGCGGCCAGCACACCGCGTTCACCTATTACTGGAGCAACCAGACGTGCCTGTACACCAACCTCATCGGCGGACCCACCACACCGCCCGTCGGCAACGCGTACAACCCCGGCGCGAACGTCCAGACGTTCCTGCGCTATCCCTACGAACCGCTGTTCGGAACCTACAACGATCAGACGAGCTCGCTCAACACGCCGTTCAACGCGTTCTTCGGCGTGAAGGTCAAGATATAGGATGAAGTACGATGCGATCGTCATCGGCGCCGGCCACAACGGGCTGGTCACCGCGTGCTACCTCGCGCGGTCGGGATGGCGCGTGCTCGTGCTGGAGCGGCGCTACATCGTCGGCGGAGCCTGCGTCAGCGAGGAGATCTTCCCGGGATTCAAGGTCTCGACCGCGGCCTACGTCAACAGCCTCTTCCGGCCGGAGATCATCGCGGATCTGCGGCTACACGAGTTCGGCTTCGAGGCGATCGAACGCAATCCGGCGTCGTTCTCGCCGTTTGCGGACGGGCGCTATCTCATGCTCGGCGCCGGCGTCACGAACGACGTCGCCGAGATCGCGAAGTTTAGCCGGCGCGACGCAGAGAACTATCCCAAATACGAGGCGATGCTCGAGCGCGTCGCGTCGGTGGTCGAGCCGACGCTGACGCAGGTGCCGCCGAACCTGATTCGCCCGAGCCTTGGACAGCTGCTGGAAGCCGGCAAGATGGGTCGCGCCCTGCAGCGCCTCGGTCCCAGCATGGGCGAGGCCGTCGAGGTGCTCACCGGCGCCGCGCGGCCGATCCTCGATCGCTGGTTCGAGTCGGAAGAGCTGAAGGGGACGATCGCGACCGACGCGATCATCGGCGCCTTCATGGCGCCGTCGATGCCCGGAACGGCGTACGTCTTGTTCCACCACGTGATGGGCGAGACGAACGGCAAGCGCGGCGTCTGGAGCTACGTGCGCGGCGGCATGGGCGGCCTCACGCAGGCGCTCGCGGCGGCGGCGACGGCGCTCGGCGTCGAGATCCGCACGGAGGCCGAGGTTGCGAAGATCATCACGCGCGGCGGACGCGTGACCGGCGTCGCGTTGCGCAACGGCGACGAATTCCAGGCGCGCCGCATTGCGAGCGGAGTCGACTGCCACGTGACGTTTGCGAAGCTGCTCGATCCGGCGGAGCTTCCGCCGGAGTTCAGCGCCGCCGTGGCGCGAATTTCCTACAGCAGCGCGTCGTGCAAGATCAACGTCGCGCTCGAGCGGCTCCCGAGTTTCAGCGCGCTTCCGGGACACGCGCCGGGGCCGCAACACTTCGGCACGGTGCACCTCTGCCCGGATCAGGACTTCATCGAACGCGCGTATGACGACGCGAAGTACGGCGGTTTCTCGCGCGAGCCGGTCGTCGAGTGCACGATGCCGTCGTCGCTGGATCCGACCGTCGCGCCTCCCGGGAGGCACTTGATGTCGATGTTCACGCAGTACGCGCCGTATCGCTTAGCCGACGGCGAGTGGACCGACGCGCGGCGCAACGACTACGCCGATCGCTGCTTCGACATCGTGGAGCGCTATGCGCCGGGATTCAAAGACTCGGTGATCGATCGTCAGATCTTGACGCCGGTAGACTTGGAGGCGACGTTCGGGCTGACCGGGGGCAGCATCTTTCAGGGTGCGATGCCGCTGCACCAGCTCTTCGCCTTTCGGCCCGTGCCGGGATTCGCGAGCTACGAAACGCCGGTACGCGGGCTCTATCTGTGCGGCGCGGCCGCGCATCCGGGCGGCGGCGTGATGGGCGCCGCCGGATGGAACGCTGCCCGGGTGATGCTGCGGGGATAACGCGTGATTGGGAGGCATCGCCCAATCCGCCCATAAGAGGAACACGCATGAGCGCCCAGCCGCTCGAGGCTCGCCTGGCCCACGTTGAAGGCGCCTTCCTGCAAGTCGACCGCCGCCTCGACTCGTTGGAGCGCAGGCTCGAATCGCTCGAGCGCGCGATTGAGTCGCGCTTCAACTGGCTCGTCGGAATTTTCGTTGCGAGCTGGATCTCGACGATCGTGACGGTGCTCTTTCACCGCTAAAAGGTGAGCTCCATGGACAGCGACAGATTCCCGTACCCCGACGACGACGACGACGCGATCGCGCCCGACGTGGCGCCGCGCCGGGACCAGCCCATCGACCCCGCCGAAGCCGTGCGACGCGAGCAGCAGAAATATGGCGAGAGCAGCCTCGACGAGAACCGCGACGATCAGTGGGACGAGCACCACGGTCAGGTCGACGATATCGTATAACGTGCAATTTCGGGATAGCGGGCGAGCGGCGCTTCTCTTACACTAGGCGCTGGGAGGAGAGCATTGTGAAACGTTTTGCTATTTCATTCGCCTGCGGTCTGGCCATCGTTGCGACGTCCGTCGGAGTCGCGCTAGCGAGCCCGCCGAGCGTCACGGGAACATGGAGCGTCCAACAGACGGGCGCAAACGGTACGAGCACCTCGACGATCACGCTGAGCCAGTCGGGCATGGGCATCGTCGGCAGCAACGCCGCCAACGGGAACGGGTTTACCGGCACGTTCGTCAACGACACGCAGATCAACGGTAAGTGGCACGGGCCCGGCGGCGCCGGCTGGCTGACGGTCTACGTCAGCGCCAACGGCCACAGCTTCAACGGGACGTGGGGCTACAACGGCCGCGCGGCCAACGGGTCGTTTGTCGGCAACAAGGTGCTGCCGCCGTCGCCGATCACCGCCGCCGGAGCGTGGCACGTGACGGGCGCGGGCGGCCCGGGCGGCTTCATCGGATTGATGCGCTGCACGCAGTCGGGACCGTCGGTCGTCTGCCACGCCGGCGCGATCCTGATCCAAGGTAAGTTCCGGACAAAGGACAAGGTGCGCGCGACCTGGACCGGCCCCAACGGCAGCGGCTGGTTCGCGTTCTGGTTCAACGGCGACAACAACAGCTTCAACGGCACGTGGGGCAACGGCAAGGACACGACGCCCCCGGTGGGCCGGGTCGTGGGCCAACGCTCGCTGAACGGCTGATCCCAGCGCTTGAGGTTCCAGAGGGCCGCGCCAAAGCGCGGCCCTTACTTTGCGTCCCCGAAGGTCGACTGCAAGGTCTGCAGCGGTGCCAGATTTATTTGTATGAGGCCGCGCTGCGGCCGATCGAGATCCAACACGAGGCCAATTGCGATCGCGAACGTCGCGGCGAAGAGAACGCTGGAAAGAACCGGATGACGATCTTGTAACCCGAATCCGTATCCCGTCATGCTCGACGCGGCGAGTATAATGAGCACCAAGCCGATGATCACGATGTCCGGAATGTGGGCCTCTTGCACCGCCTCCTCCTCGGTGCTGAGATCGATCGTCTCGTTGAGACTCGCGACCAGCAGCGGCGCAGTAGTGGAGCGCGGATCCCGGCGCGCGGCCGCCATCGCCAACCGCCACATAGCTCTCTGAAGCTCCACCGACTTTTCGGTCGCGATCTGTCGATCTCGGGCGTCCGTTTCCGCCAACACGAATTCGATCCGCCGACCGACATACTTCCGTAAATCGCCGCGCATTTCGGCGGCCAGGCTCGAGGGCAGCAAACTCGTGCGAAGAAACGTCGTTCCAATCGCGTTGGCTTCCTGAACGACGACGCCCCGGCGTGCGTCGTAACGCCCTAGCGACAGCGAAAACGAAAAC
>DATDGN010000097.1:0-11973 GCA_036522095.1 Candidatus Cybelea sp.
GATCGTCGGGAAGATGCCGCCCAGCATCGTGCCGAGGCCGATCGCGGTGAGCGCGGGCCAACCTAAGACGCGCCGCAGCGTCGGCCCCGGCGTTGCGGGGGCCGTCCACTGAAGCGGCTGGCACGCGAAGAGCTGTCTTAGGGTACTCTTGAGCCGCGGCAAACGATCAGGGTTTCGGGCAGAGTTCTCGCAGCGCGGCCTGCGCCGCGAAATTCGGCGCCGCGCCGATCGGGCGCACGTAGAGCGCGAAGTAGCTCGCGCTGTGCACGGTCGTCATCACCATCTCGACGTCTTCGTCGCCCCGCTTGGGCGACGTGCCGCGGCCGCGGACATATGTCGCCGGCTGGTTGCCGCAGATCTGGATCGCGTGGCGCTGTTCGATCTGCGTATCCTTGAGCATCTCCTGCATCCGGTCGTTGGAGAAGACGTCGTTCGCGGTAAGCGGCGTGGGCGACTTGAAGAGGATCAGCGCCTCGCGATCGTCCGGCGTGCGCCAAAACTGCATGAAACCCATGATGCCCGGCGACGATTGCCAACCCGGCGGCGGCTGGAACCGCAATCCCTGCGCGGGGCTCGCGTTGAACGAGCAGGCCCCCAGCGCCAGCGCGCATCCCGCGGCCGCCACAGCGATTCTCAGAAGCCTCATCTTACGGTTTTCCTCTTGGTGTCATGCTGAGCCTGTCGAAGCATGACCATGCCTCTACCGTTCGTACGACACGATGCGCGCCCAGCGGTCGTAGATCAGCGCGATGTACTCGCGAGTCTCGGCGTAGGGCGGCACGCCGTGATACGCGGCGACGGCCAGCGGTCCGGCGTTGTACGCGGCGAGCGCGGCGACGTACGGGTCCGCATAGCGTCCGCGATAAGCGGTGACGTATCCGCCGAGCAGCGCGGCGGCGCCGGCGATCGCGTCGAACGGGTCGTTCGGATCGACGCCGGCGGCGGCCGCGGTTTCCGGCATGAACTGCGCGATGCCGATCGCGCCGGCCGACGAGATCGCCGTGGGGTCGTACGCGGACTCTTGCAACAACGTGGCGGCGAGAAACTCGGGCGGCAGCGCTTGCGCGCGCGCCGCGTCGGCGGTCGTCCCCGCGAAGAGCAGCGCGTACGACGCGACGATGCGCGGGTTCGTGCGCAAGATGGCGCGCGCGATTGCGAGCTCGGGCTGCGCGAGCGAGCCGCCGTCGCGAACGAGTACCGCGCCGGCGAGCGCGTCGACCTTCGCTGGCGAGGGCCAGCTTAACACGATATTAAGGGCGCGCTGGAGGCGCACTCGTGTTACAACGTGCGCGCGCTTATGGTATATGCTAGAAGCGGCGCAGCCGCACAACGATATGGCGATCAGGGAGATCCAAATGCTTTTCGTCGCCGCCTTCACCATCACGCTCGTCGTGGGCGATTTCGCCTCAACCTTCCTCTACCACGTTCCGCAGCATCTCTGGTTCACGCTCCACCTGCGCACGCATCACGATCGGCGCCGCTCGTACTTCGACCACGCCGTGCTCTCGAAGGACCCGGCCGTGTTGCTCGACGGTTTTCTCGGGGCGCTCCCGTACCTCGCCGTGGCGGCGTTCGCGGCGCGTCTCTCGCTGCCCGGCGCGCTCGCGGGCCTCGCGTTCGGTCAGCTTCACGTCTGGTGGCGGCACACGACCGACCTGGGCTGGCGCACCCCCGAGGGGGTACGGCGGGCCCTCCGTCCCCTGGGGATCGTGCTGCCCGAGGACCACGACGGCCATCACCGAAACCCGGATATCGAGTTTGGCGATATCTTTCGCTTTTATGACGCCCCGGCTCGGGCGCTGGTGGCCAAACTCGGCCCGACGAGCCGACGGGCCCGCAATGCCGGCCGGCGCTCCCCGAAGGAGGCGCCGGCGAGAGCTTAATCGGGAGAGCGAGTGACCAAACGGGCGCTGTTGTTGATTTCGGACACGGGCGGCGGGCACCGCAGTGCGGCCAACGCCATCGCCGCCGCGTTGGACGAAATCTCCCCGCCGAACTCCTTCGAGCACCGCATCGAAGATGTCGCCGCCCACTGCGCCTTCCCGCTGACGCAGTTGGGGCTCGGCTACAGCATGGCGCTGCGCTACGCCCCGCCGGTCTACGGCGCGCTCTACTACGCTACCAACGGCCGCCGGCGCTACCGCGCGCTCGTGCGGTTCTGCGAGCCGCTCTATCGCGAGCGGCTGCGCGATCTCTTCATCGGCTATCGGCCCGACATCATCGTCTCGGTGCATCCGCTGCTCAACCACGCGGCGCTGCGTGCGCGCGACGACGCGCGCATGCATAACGTCCCGATCGTCACGGTGATCACCGACCTCGGGAAGGTGCACGAGTCGTGGCTCGTCGCCGATGCGGACGCCGTCGTCGTGCCTGCGCGTGAGGTCTACCAGCGCGCGCTCTCGCGCGGCGTTCCGCCGCAGCGGCTGCACCTGCTGGGGCACCCGATCTCGCCGAAGTTCGACGACGTGACCGGAAGCAAAGCCGTCCTTCGGGTCGCGCTCAAGTTGCCGCAAGACGCGTTCGTCGTCATGCTGATGGCGGGCGGCGAGGGCGGCGGCAAGCTTCTTTCGACCGCGCTCGCGCTCGCCCGCGCTCGACTACCGGTCGAGCTCGTCGTCGTCTGTGGGCGCAACGAGCCGCTCGAGCAGAAGCTGCGCGAGCTCTCGGCGTCGCTGCCGACGCCGATGCACGTGCTCGGCTTCACCGACAAGATTCCCGAGTATTTCCGCGCCGTCGACCTGCTCGTCACCAAGGCCGGCCCCGGAACGCTCGCGGAGGCCGATGCCGCGCAGTTGCCGGTCGTCGTCTACGACTACGTCCCGGGACAAGAACGCGGCAACGTAAATTTCGTGCGCGACAACGGATTGGGCCTGATCGCGCTGCGCAGCGCCGCGTCCGTCGTGACCGCCGTTCGCACGCTGATCCGGACGCCGGAACGCCTCGCGACGATCCGCCACAACCAGGAGATCGTCGCCCCGCGCCACAGCTCGCGCCGCATCGCGGCTCTCATCGCTCAGCTCACGGAAACCGGCCGCCTCCAAGCCGCCGCCGCCGTCTAACTCCCAGCTTTGTCATCCCGAGCGCCCTCTCGATGTCATCCTGAGCGCCCTCTCGATGTCATCCCGAGCCTGTCGAAGGATGGCCGCGCGACACCAGCTGAGCCGATAAATGGTATGTGCCAATCGCGAGATTGAACTGACTGTACTCAGTTGGAAACCGAGCTGGCCATTATTGCGCGGAGGTGCCGTTCCAGGTTGTGCCGTTGGGGAGAATTTCGGGGGCGCGCGGTTTCTGCGTAAAGTCGAAATCCTTGCGGAGGTCGCCCAGGATCGGCACGTTCTCGCGGACGGTCGGGCGGCGGTCGGGGCGTCCGTTGGTCGCAGGGTCGATGCGTTCGCCGGCGAGGAAATCGTCCTCGATGAATTTGACGTAGGCGTCGTGGCTTAGGACTTGGTGGTCGACGAAACCGCGGCGCGCGTACGGGCTGACCACGATGCCGGGGACGCGCAGGCCGTAGCCGTTTTCGTCGACGCGCGGCGGCACGACGTGATCGTAGAATCCGCCCCAGTCGTCCCAGCTCAGGAAGATCGCCGTGCTGTTCCAGTCTGGGCTGCGCATGATCGCGTTGATCAGTCCGGTGACGTAGGCTTGGCCTACGCTGACCAGCGCCGGCGGATGCTCGCTGTACCGCGCCGACGGCGCGATCCACACGACGCTCGGCAGAGTGCCGTTCCTGGCCGCCGTGTAGAAGTCGCGCAGGTCGCGCACGTTGCCCAGCTCGCCGTCGCGTTTGACGGTGTCGAAGTAGGGCAAGACGTTCCATATGCCGGGCGTGTGCGCGTTCTGCGGAACGGCGGCGCAATCGTCGAGATTGGTGGCGCAATCCGGCTCGGTGCCCGCCATCACGTAGTACGCCCAGCTAACGTTATGCGCGTGGAGCAGATATGTCAGATCGGTCCACGCATAGTCCGGACGGCCGGGCAGGTGGCGCGCCGCGTTGCGCGGGTCGAAGTCCTTCGGAAAGTCGGGAAACTCCAGCTCGTTGACGCACGACATCGGATCGCCGAGCCGCTCGCAGTGTGCCGACCATTCCGACACCAGGAAGAGATGTTGCGGTAAGCTCCACGACGCGTTCGGCTCGAAGAGCCGATCCTGCAGCACGAAGTCGCGCGCGTACTTCCAGTAGTTGGGCAGCTCGCGCTCGTCGTGATAGCCCATCACGTCGGACGTGCCCGCGCAGTTGGGCGAGTTGGGATCGCGGCACGCGCGGCGCGCGCGCTCGGCCGAGGCGATGAATCCGTCCATTCGGCCGCCGGCGATGGTCTCCACCGCTGCGCGCGCGTTGTGAGGTCCGCCGCGGTTGCGATCCTGCGCGTCGTGATACGGCTGCACGCACAGCCCCGCGCGCGGGTCCGGCACGCACGCGACCGGCACGCCGTCGCGCATCGGAATGCCGTCCGCTCCGGGAAACGTGCCGAAATACGAATCGAACGAGCGGTTTTCTTGCATGATGATGACGATGTGACGGATCTTGTGAATCGGATCGCCGGTCGGGCGCGCGGGGGCGGCGGCCGCCAGCGCGATCGCGAGCAGCGCGACCCTAAAGCGCAACCGCGCTCCCGGTCGTCAAACCGCCCCGCAGCGCCATCGTCGCGGCGCCGACCTGTCCGGCGTCGTTGCCCAGCGCAGCCACGACGATCTGCGTCGTTCCGCGCGGCACCATCGTCGTCAGCTCGTCGGCGAGCGGCCGCACGGCGTCGAGCATGAAATCGGCGGCCGTCGAAACGCCGCCGCCCAGCGCGATCTTCTCCGGATTCACGAACGCGATGATGTTGGCCAGCCCGATCGCGAGGTCTGCGGTGAAATTCTTCCATGCCGCCATCGCGTGCAGGTCACCGGCCTGCGCCGCGCGCCGAATCTTCTTGGAGCTGAGCTTGTCGCGCGGCACGTCCAGCAACGCGCTGCGCGGAAACGAGCTCGCGACGGCAAAGGCGTGACGGATCAATCCGGTGCCGGAAGCCTGTGCCTCGAAGCATCCGATCTTGCCGCAGCCGCAGACGAAGCCGTCCGTCGGACGGATCTGGTGGTGTCCGATCTCGCCGGCGCCCCAGTGGTTTCCCAGGAGCAGCTCTCCGCCCGCCACTATGCCTCCGCCGATTCCGGTGCCCAGCGTCAGGAGGACGAAGTCCTTGGTGAGCCTGCCGGTGCCGAACGCATGCTCGCCGAGCGTCGCGCAGCGCGCGTCGTTTGCGACGTACACCGGAACCGGAAACTTGGCGCGCAGCGTCTCGCCGAGCGGCACGTTCGACCAGCCGAAGTTCGGACTGTAGAGGACGGCGCCGGTGGCGGCGTCGATGTTTCCGGGCGAGCCAATGCCGATCCCGACGACGTTTCCAGCTTCCTTGAGCGCGGCCCCGATCACCGTGTCCAGCGCCGCGATGACCGCCTCGAATCTGAGGTCGTCCAAGTCCTCCTCGTGTTGGTGCCGGATCGCCCCCTCATCGGTTACCACCGATGCGGTGACGTGCGAGCCGCCTAGATCGACGCCGATGGCCGTTTGCATGGCCGCTATCTTTGGCGCTCCCCGGAGGCGGTACCCGCAAGGCGCGGGAATCGAAGAGTCGTTATGGAGACGATCGACCTCACCAAACTACGAAACTACACGCGCGAGACCGGACAGGCGACTCATCCAGAGCTGCTGGACGCGCGCCCTCTGGAACACGTCAACAAGATCGAGATCGACGAAGAGCACATCACGATCGAGTTCGACGAAAAGACCACGCGCTATTACAACCTCAACGAGATCACCCATCGAGAGTGGGTCTATAAGTATAACGACGATCCGGCGTTCGTCGCCGCGGTCGGGCGCGTCATAGAGCTCGCGCGGCGGCACCTCACGGATCTGCCCGAGAACATCGCGTGCCCGCCCGGCTGCGCCGAATGCTGCAGCGGCTACGAGCCGTTCGTGAGCAAGGCCGACGTGCAGCGCATCGCCGATCATCTCGGGATGACGTACGCGCAGACGATGCGCGAATACGTCGTCGAGCGGCCGTCGGCCGACGGCTACACCGTCGGCTGGCTGCGCAAGGTCAGCGACGACGTCGCCGACCGCTGCGTCTTCCTGATGGGCCCGCGCAGCGGCCGCCACTACTGCGGCATCTACCCGGCGCGACCAGGCGACTGCCGCGAGTTCAGCCCGATCGGCTGCGAGGACGTCGACGCGTCGCTGCCGCATCGCTCCTCGTTCAAGATCGGTGCGGCCTTCCAACCCAAGCGACGCAACCGGGCGAGAAACGGCCGCAACGGAAGGCGCGCGTGACGGCCGCTCGCAAATAGCGTGCAAGACGCGGGCGGCGGCGGCGCGCTACGCTGTCGCCATGCAACGCAAACAACTCCTCGTCGGCTCCCTCGCGCTTGCCGGGGTGGCGGGACTCGGCGCGTCGCGCGCCGCCGGCAACGCTCCCCTCGACGAAGCGACCGCGCCGAACCTCGGCAAGTCGCTGAACGCGCCCGCAAAAGGCTACGTCAAGGTCGCCTTCGTGATCGGCCCGCAGCTCGTCGCGATCGACCTGATCGGCCCGTTCACCGTCTTCGGATCGGCCGACAGCGTCGTGCCCAGCGGCCAGGGATTCGACGTCTACTCGGTGGCGGAGACGCGCAGCGCCTACGATCTCGGCGACCTCTTCATCCAGTCGCGCTACACCTTCGACAACGCGCCGAGGCCAAACGTGATCGTCGTTCCGCAGCAAGCGCATAGCCCCGCAACGATCGAGTACATTCGCACGTCCGCGCAAGGCGCCGACGTGACGCTGTCGGTCTGCACCGGCGCATTTCTCGTGGGCGAGGCCGGGCTCTTCGACGGCGGCCGAGCGACGACGCATCACGCCGCCTACGACCGATTCGCGCAAAGGTTCCCCAACGTCACGCTGATCCGCGGCCCGCGCTACGTCGAGGACCCGAACGTCTCGTCGTCGGGCGGCGAGTCCAGCGGCATCGATCTCTCGCTGCGCGTCGTCGAGCGGTATTATGGTAGAGCGGTGGCCGATTCGGTGGCGTACGGCATGGAGTATCGCCGGACGCCGCGCCCGGCGAGCGTGAGCGATGTCTGACGAAGCGATCTTTCCGGCCGGCTACTTCACCGGCGCCACGACCTCGTGGTCGTCCGGCGGCGCCATACTCGCCGAAGTTCGGCACAGCGTCGGCAAGTCGGTTCCTCTGCATCGTCACGAGGCCGCGTATTTCAGCCTGTTGCTCGAAGGGACGTATTCGGAGCGCGGCGCGGACTTCGATCTCGTCTACGAGCCCTACACGCTCGTGTTTCACGCCGCCGGCACGCGCCACGAAGACAGGATCGGCGACACCGGCTGCCGCTTCTTCTCGGTCGCACTGCTGAGCGAGTGGGACGAGGTGATCGCCGAGCTCGGCGGCGCGCGCGCGCACGTGTTCGAGCTCGAAGGCGGTGACCCGGTCTGGGCGGTGCTGCGGCTGTATCGCGAGTACTGCGCGCGCGACGCGCACGCGGAGTCGGCCGTCGAGGACCTGCTCTACCAGCTTTGCGCGCACGTTGCGCGACCCTCGGGCGAGGAGAGCGGCGAGCCGGACTGGCTGCACGCGATCGACGCGACCGTTCGCGAGCGCTTTCGCGAGCCGATCGACCTGCGCGCGATAGCGCGCCGCGCGGGCGTCCACCCCGCGCATCTCTGCCGCGCCTTCCGCCGCTTCCGCGGCAGGACGATCTCGGATGCGATGCTCGGCATGCGGATACAGCACGTGTGCAGGCGGCTGCTCGACGGCGGCGACTCGCTCAGCGCGATCGCCTTGGAGAGCGGCTTCGCCGACCAGAGCCACATGACGCGCGTCTTCACGCGCGTGACTGGCCGCTCTCCGGGCGCGCACCGCCGGGAGGAACGCGCAAACCTGATCCGATCTTAGTTAACAGGCGATGCAGCGGAGGTACCCGGTCGACTTTGCATAGGCTCTTATCGCCTTATCCCGGGTGACAAATCGTGCGCCGTAGGCCGCCGCAGTGGCGATAAGAATGCGATCCGCGGGGTCGGCGTGGAGCGGCTCGGGTAAGGCTGTTGCCGCTAGGGCAACGTGTGGAGACAGAGCCGCGAGAACGATACCCGGTTGCGCGAACAGCGCTCGAACGTAGTCTTCGACCGTCGAGGAGAGCATCAGCCGCTTTTTCCGGACCAACAGGCCGATCTCCCAAGCGGTGATCGGCGAGAGCAGCAACTCCTCGCGTTCGGCGGCAGCGTCGACGAGCATCGCGGCCTCGCCCCTCAAGCGACCCTCGGCGGCCCACACCGCCGCATGAGTGTCAAGCAAAATTGGACTCATCCGCCGTCCACTGAACGTCGATAGGGCTGATGATGTCCTTTTCACCGGTCACCATCCCGGCAAGTGATCCGCAGAAGCGATGCGGTGATGATGTGCGCGCGGGCACGAGCCGAGCAACGGGTCTGCGATGTTTCGTGATGACGATCTCCGTACCAAGACGCTCGACCTCGCTCATCAACTCGAGGCAATGGGCTTTAAATTCCGCCGCTCCAACTTCGCGTGCCTTGAGCATCAGCAGAGAAACGTGAGAACCCTTGCTTGGTGTCGTTCGTTTTTTTCTGGTCATATTCTTTGTCCAATATTATCACGCGGCCGCCTTCGATACAAGGGCCGGGATAACGCGAAAACTGCGTCGTAACGGGGCGCATGCAACGTTCTCTTACCGTCGCGCTTATCGTCGCCGCTCTAGTGTGGGTCGCGCCTTCAGCTCATGCGCAGACGCAGACCGTGCCGCAGTCGCTCTACCAGTCGCTGCACTGGCGGTTCATCGGGCCGCTGCGCGGCGGACGCACGGTGGCGCTCGACGGCGTCGCGAACGAGCCGAACGTCTTCTACATCGGGGCCGTCAACGGCGGAATCTGGAAGACGCAGGACGCGGGCCGCACCTGGATGCCGATCTTCGATCGCGAGCCGACGGGCTCGATCGGAGCGATCGCCGTCGCGCCCAGCGATCCGCGGGTCGTCTACGCGGGCAGCGGCGAGGGCTTGCAGCGTCCCGACCTCGCGGTCGGCGACGGCATCTATAAGTCCGTGGACGGCGGCGCGACGTGGACGCATCTCGGGCTGCGCGACGGCCGGCAGATCGCGTCGATGGCGGTGGATCCAACCAACGCGAATCGCCTCTTCGTCGCCGTGCTGGGACACCCATACGGTCCGAACGACGAGCGCGGCCTGTACCGTACGCTCGACGGCGGAGCGACGTTCCAGCGCGTGCTGTACGTGAACGAGAACGTGGGCGCGTTCGACGTCGTCCTCGATCCACGCGATCCTAGAATCGTCTACGCGACGCTGTGGGCGGCGCGCCAGGCTCCGTGGGAGATCGGTGCGTCGTTCGAGCTCGCCGGCAGCGGCATCTTCAAATCCACCGACGGCGGCACGACGTGGACGCCGCTGCGCGACGGCCTGCCGCCGCGGATCGGGCGCGCCGACGTCGCCGTTTCGCAGACCAACCCGCAGGTAGTCTACGCCTACGCGGACGTCAAGTCGAAGAGTGACGAATCCGGCGCGCTGTATCGCAGCGCCGACGGCGGGGCGCACTTCGCGCGCGTCAACGACGCCGACGAGATCGCGCAGCGCGGCGACGACCTGGTGTCGCTGGCGGTGGATCCCACCGATTCGAACACCGTCTATCTGACGAACACGTCGACGTATCGCTCGACCGACGGCGGCAAGACGATGGTCGCGATCAAGGGCGCGCCGGGCGGCGACGACTATCACACCGTCTGGATCAATCCACAGAACCCGAGGATCGTCGCGCTCGCGAGCGATCAGGGCGCGACGATCTCGGTCGACGGAGGCACGACCTGGAGCTCGTGGTATAATCAGCCGACCGCGCAGATGTTTCACGTCAACGCGGACAACCGCTTTCCGTATTGGGTGTGCGGGGGTCAGCAGGAGAGCGGCTCCGCGTGCGTGGCGAGCCGCGGCAGCTGGGGCGCTGTGACGGAGCGCGACTGGCACACCGCGGGCGCACAGGAGTACGGCTACGTCGTTCCCGATCCGCTGCACCGCGGAATCTTTTTCGGCGGCAAGGTCGAGAAATTCGACGAGGTCACCGGTCAGGTGCAAGAGGTCTCGCCCATCGCGCTTCCGACGAAGCGCTATCGCGTCGTGCGCACGGAGCCGCTCGTGTTCGATCACTTCGACAAGCACCTGCTCTACTTCGGATCGAACGTCGTCTTTGCGACGACCAACGGCGGCCACAGCTGGCACGCGATCAGCCCGGATCTCACGCGACCGCATCCGGCCGTTGCCGCGATCGTCCAACCCTTCGAGGGTGACGATCCGCAGCACGGCGCGCATCGCGGCGTCGTCTACGCGCTGGCGCCGTCGTATGTGCGCCCGGGGACGATCTGGGCCGGCACGGACGATGGCCAGGTCTGGATCACGCGTGACTCCGGAAGGCACTGGCACAACATCACGCCCCCGGCGCTAACGCCGTGGAGCAAGATCGCGCAGATCGACGCGTCGCGTTTCGACGATAACACGGCGTTCGTCGCCGTCAACCGGTTTCGCCTCGACGATCTGCGCCCGTACGTCTACGTGACGCGCGACGGCGGCGCTACGTGGAAGCTTGCCGTCGGCGGATTGCCGGATCAGCCCGTCAACGCCGTGCGTCAAGATACCGTCGAGCCGCGTCTGCTGTATGCCGCCACGGAGAACGGCGTGGCCGTCTCGTTTGACGGCGGCGCGCGCTGGCAGTCACTGCAACTCGATCTCCCGCACACCTCCGTGCGCGATCTCATCGTCCACGGTAACGACGTCGTCATCGCCACGCACGGCCGCGGCTTCTGGATTCTCGACGATATCGAACCCCTCCGCGAGCTAGCCGCGATTCCCTTACCCGGGACGCGTCTCTTCTCGCCCGAGCTTGCGTATCGTGTGCGGCGCAGCACGAATACGGACACGCCGCTGCCGCCGGAGGAGCCGCGAGGCGCGAACCCGCCGTACGGCGCGATCATCGACTACGCGCTCGGCGCGCCCGCGCGGCGCGTGGTCATCTCGATCCTCGACGGCTCGGGCGATCTCGTGCGGCGCTACGCCAGCGACGACCGTCCGCCGCCGCCGATCGAGCATCTCGACAAGCCGGCATACTGGGAGCGTCCGTTCACCGCCCCGGCGACCGGCGCCGGAATGCAGCGCTTCGTGTGGGACCTGCGCGAGGCGCCGCCGCGCTCGCTGCAGCCGGATCTCCCGATCTCGGCGGTCCCGCGCGACACGCCGCGCGTGCCCGAGGGCGTGCTCGTCGTGCCGGGACGCTTCACGGTGCGCCTCGACGTCGACGGCCGTACGGTCGAGCGTCCGCTCAACGTCGCGATGGATCCGCGCGTCGCGATCTCGCGCGACGCGCTCGAGCAGCAGTATCGCCTCGCTCGTAAGATCGCCGCGATCGTAAACCGCAGCTACGACGAGAAGGCCGCCTCCCTCAACGCCGACGCGCAGTCGCTCCTGGACACGGTCGAGGGCGCGGACGCGCCGCCGACGCTCCAGGCTATCGCAGCTGCTCGGTTGCTCGAAGGTCGGCTTGGCGCGATACAGAAGCGCTGAAGTCTCGAAAGGAGTCCAGCAATGAAACGTACCCTGTTGCTCTCATCCTTAAGTCTTCTGTGCGTCGCGCTGAGTCTGCCCGCCGTCGCCGCGCCGAGCACGCTGACCGTGAAACTCGCGGCGCAAAATGGCTCCGGCGAAAACGGCACGGCTACGTTGACGCAAACCGGCAGCGACGTGCAGGTCGTCATCTCGCTGAGCGGTGCGCCCGCGACGGCGCAGCCGGCGCATATCCACACCGGAACGTGCAGCGATCTCGGCGGCGTCGCCAACGGCCTGACGCCCGTCACCGGCGGAAAGTCGACGTCGACGGTCACGGGCGTGACGATAGCTCAGCTGCTCGCGAAGCCTTTCGCGATCAAC
>DATDGN010000098.1:0-1680 GCA_036522095.1 Candidatus Cybelea sp.
GAGACGTCATGGATCGCTTCTACGCGTCGGACCGCCGGCAGCTCGTCGTGCGCTGCGGCCGACGCGGTGGCAAGTCGTCCACGCTCTGCCGCGTTGCGGTGCTCGAGGCGCTGTACGGGGCTCAGAGCGTGTTCAACAGGAACTTGGCCTAGCACTACTGCAGGAGTCTCATCGTTGGGCGTGAAGGGGCATTGCCGTGATGGCAACGTGGGCATCGAGGGAGCCATCTGACGAGGACGCGCGCGATGGCGAGGCGAGCGGTGATGAAGGAGTCGGCGAAGTGGCGCTCATGCCGCGTGCTCGAGCGAATAGCGAGGACGGGCCCCTCCGGGCGAGGGGGGGAAATGCCGCAACCGTTCGCCGAGCACGAACGCGTAGCAGCAGAGGACGACGGTGACGTGGTGATTCCAGCCGCGGAAGGACCGCCCTTCGTAGTGATCCAGCCCGAGCTCACCCTTGAGGTCTTGGTACACGCGCTCGGTGCGCCAACGTTCTTTGGTGATCCGCACGAGTTGTTTGCGGCTTGGCGCCTTGCGCATTTGCGCGAGCGTGTAGTGCGTCGGCGCCTTCTCTGCGTCGGGCCATTCGATCAAGAGCCAGTGGAGACCGCCGTCGGCGTTGCCCGCATCCACCTGGAGCATCGCGAATCGCGACCACAGCGTGCGGCGACTCCCTTGTTTCCACGTGGTCGCGCGGAATGCAGTGCGCGGGAGCTTCTTCGCGAGCGCTTCGACGGACATCGGCGACGAATCAGGAGCCGTCTTCGAGGCGCGCCTGACCACCGTCGTGGCGTTCACTCCGACGGCGTACTCGAAGTCGAGCCAGCGAAGTCCAGCGCGGAACTCGCCGACGTTGCCGTAGGCCGCGTCCGCGAGCGCGACTCCCTTCGGCAGTCCTTTCGCGACGGCGCTCTCCATCATGGCGAGGGCGATCTGCCATTTCGGCCGGAACTCCATCTCGGGCGGGATCTTCGCCTTCGTGCAGCGAACGCGGTCGCTCGTCCACGACTCGGGCAGGTACAGCTGCATATCGATGGGGATGTGCTCGGTCGGCGTACAGAGCGTCAAACTCACGCCGATCTGGCAGTTGGCGATCTTGCCGATCGACCCCGTGTATTGCCGCTGCACGCCCGGCGACTCACGGCCCTGTTTCAAAAACCCCGTGTCGTCGATCACCCATGCGCTGACCCGCTCGCGGGACTCCATCGCGTGAACCCCGTGACGTGCTGCGAACTCGCGGATGGGGCCGTCCTCCCACTCGGATTGGCCGATGAAATGCAGAAGATGATCGTGCGCGCGCTGCGCCCCCTCCGGGTCCCCCGCTGCAGCCGCCGCCAGCGGCTCGACGCTCTTGCGCTCGTGCTCGCCGAGGATGCCCATCGCGTAGAGCGCGAAGGACGCGCGACGTCGCTTTTCTCCAAGCAGGCCCCCGATTCCCTCGAAATACGCCTCCAAACGAGCGACCCCAATCGCATTGAGCTCGTAGGTCATGCACCTCGAGTCTCATGCTTCGTGCCGGATGGCAAAGTTCCCTGCAGTAGTGCTAGGCTTGAGCCTTCTGCTCGTCGGCGTCGTAACGGTGAGTTATCGTCGGCGCGGACCTCATCCGAGCGGTCAATAGGGCGCAAACGGCGACCGCCAACCACGCCAGAGAAGACATCCAGGTCCCAGGCAGGAGGCC
>DATDGN010000099.1:0-5626 GCA_036522095.1 Candidatus Cybelea sp.
AGACGATAGAGGCTGCGCAGGTCGAAACACGGCCAGACGTCGGTCAAGTCTATGGACTCGAGCGTGCGCGTTCCCCAGAAGGGCGGCTGGGGCACGTCGGCGCGCTCGCCCTTGACGAGCGAGAGCGGCGTTGCGGCGGCCGGTGCCGCGGCGGTGCGCCGGCTCGCCTGGGCGGCGACGGCCTCGCGCTTGATGCGCGCGAGGAGCTCCGCTCGTCGCGCAGCCTCGCCGGTGAGCGCGTCGACGAGATCCAGCCCCTCGAAGGCGTCGCGCGCGTAAAACAGCCCGGGCTCGAAGAAGCGCGTGCCGGCGTCGAGCAGCGCGATGCGCCGGCCGAAATCGCGGTTGATCGCCGCGCCGCCGACGATCACCGGAAAGCGCAGCCCGCGCGCGTCCTGTTCCTCCAGGCAGATCGGCATCTGTTTGCTCGTCGAGACGAGCAGCGCGGAGAGTCCGATTGCGTCCGCATTGACCTCGACGGCCTTCTCGAGAATCACGTTCATCGGAACCTGCTTGCCGAGGTCCACCACGGTATAGCCGTTGTTGGCCAAGATCGTGTGCACGAGATTCTTGCCGATGTCGTGAACGTCGCCGAAGACGGTCGCGAGCACGACGGTGCCCTTCGTCGCGCCCTCGCGGCGCTCGAGAAACTGCTCGAGATGAGCGACGGCCTTCTTCATCACCTCGGCGGACTGCAGGACGAACGGCAGGATCAGCTCGCCGCGCCCGAACCGGTCGCCGACGTCCTTCATCGCGGGCAGGAGGATCTCGTTGAGCACCTCCACCGGCGTGCGCGCTTGCAGCGCCTCGTCGATCTTCGCCTCGATGCCGTCCTTGCGGCGGCGCAAGATCGCCTGATGGATGCGCTCCTCGATCGGTCCCGCCGGCTCTTCCGCCTGCGCCTCGTTGGCAGCGCCCGCGGCGCTCGCGTTGGCCTCGAAATGCTCGATCAGACGCGTCAGCGCGTCGGGCCGGCGGTTGAAGACGAGGTCGTCGCAGAGCTCGCGGACGCCCGCGTCGATCTCGAAGTACGGCGTGATCTCCTTGGGATGCACGAGCGCGCAGTCGAGCCCGGCCTCGACGCAGTGGTGCAGAAAGACCGAGTTCAGCGCCGCGCGCGCCTCCGGCTTCAGGCCGAACGAGACGTTGGACACCCCGAGCGACGTCAGCACGCCCGGCAGCGCGCTCTTGATGCCACGGATCCCTTCGATAGTCTCGACGGCGGAGTCGAGGAATTCGGCCTCGCCCGTCGCGAGCGTGAACGTGAGGTCGTCGAAGATCAACGCTCCCGGCGGCATCGCGTACTCGCCGACGGCGATATCGTAGATGCGGCGCGCGACCTCGACCTTGCGCTGCGCGGTCTTGGCCATTCCGTTCTCGTCGATCGTCAAAGCGACGAGCGCCGCGCCGTGCTCGCGCGCCAGCGGCAACACGGAATCCATCTTGGCGCGCCCCGACTCGAGATGTACGGAGTTGATGACGGCGCGCCCCGGATAGTTTTGCAGCGCGACCTCCAGCACTTTGGGCTCGGTCGAGTCGATGACCAGCGGCGCCTCGATCGACTGCGCGAGGCGTCGCACGAGCTCGCGCATTTGAACGTCCTCGTCGGGACGCTCGGTCAGCGCGCAGCAGACGTCGAGGAGATGCGCTCCGCCCTCGACCTGTTCGCGCGCGACCAGCACGATGTCGTCGTAGCTATCCGCGAGCAGCAGCCGCTTGATCCTGCGCGAGCCCTGTGAATTGATGCGCTCACCCACGAGGAGCGGGCGCGGCTGCTGTTCCAGCGAGACCGCGGTGATCGCCGACGCCGCCTCTTGCGGGCGCTCGACGGCGGAGCGCCGCTTGGGCTCCACGGACGCGACGGCGTCGCGCAGCGCGGCGATGTGCTCGGGCGTCGTGCCGCAGCACCCGCCGACCGCATTTACGCCGAAGTCGCGCACGAACGCGGCCAGCTCTGTTGCGAGCTCCTGCGGGCTCTCGGGATAGATCGTCTCGCCTTGCGGTCCCATCAGCGGCAGGCCCGCGTTGGGAACGACGCTGACGAAGCAGCGCGCGTTCTCGCACAGATAGCGGATCGAGTCGCGCATCTGCGCGGGCCCGGTCGAACAGTTGAGTCCCATGACGTCGACGTTCAGCGCGTCGAGCGTCGCGCAGACCGCCCGGATGTCGGTGCCGAGCAGCATGCGCCCTTCGGTGATCAGCGTCGGCTGCGCCTGAATCGGCACGCGGCGGAGGCCGCGGGCGAACTCGAGCCGGATTCCCGCGACGGCGGCCTTCAGCTCCAGCAGATCCTGCATCGTCTCCAGCAGCAGCAGGTCGACGCCCCCGCCCACGAGCGCGCGCGCCTGCTCCGCGTAGATGTCGCGCAGCTGCTCGTAGGTGATCTTCGACAACGACGGATCCGACGAAGAGACCAGCATACCGGTCGGGCCCATCGAACCGGCGACAAAGCGCGGCCACTGCGGGGTGGCCATCGCGTCGCAGGCCTCGCGCGCAAGCGTCGCCGCGCGCAGGTTGATGTCGCGCGTGCGGTCGCCCAGGCCGTACTCGTCGAGTTTGAGCCGCGATCCGGTGAACGAATCGGTCTCCACGACGTCGGCGCCGGCCGCCAGATAGGCTTCGTGGATGGCGCGGACGACGTCGGGCCGCGTGAGGACGAGCGTCTCGTTGCAGCCGCGATATGTCGCGCCGCCGAAGTCTTGGTCGGACAGGTCGAGCGCCATGAGCTGCGTGCCCATCGCACCGTCGAAAATCAACACGCGCTCGCCCAACCGGCGCAAATATTCAGACATCAGGAGACACTCGGTTTTCCCACGGCGCCCCGCGAGACTCGAACCTCGCCCACGACGCGCCCGGCCCGATTATACACGCTGGGCGCGGCAAAGCGAGCTAGGCCGGCAGCCTGCGAGCCACTCAGCACGCCCAGGCCGCGCAGAGCGGCGACGGTCGACGGGCCGCGCGCACGCGCCGCGCCGTCGACAACCTTGGAGACGTAGCCGCACTCCTGTGCTATCGCCGCGATGCCGTGCACGCCCTCGGCGCCGGCCTTCGCCGCGACGTTCCCCTCCGACGCGAGCATGAGCTCGGTGTCGAGCTGGCCCGTGCCGGCGACGTATTCGGGATGCGCGATCATCGCCTCGCGCACGGCGTGTAGCGCGTTCGCTGCGCGCTCGTCGATGCCGCGCAGCGATGCGAAGCGCGCGAACGACAGCGCCGCTTTCCTCAGGCTCGTCGCGTAGACGGGAATGCCGCAGCCGTCGATTGCGATCGGCCACGTCGCCGCGTCGTCGTCGGATAGCCGCGCGCAGAACTCCAAGATCCGCCCCTGCGCGGGGTTATCGGCGCGCAGGTACGTAGCCGGGTCGGCGCCGGCGGCCTCGCACAGCGCCAAAATGCCGGCGTGCTTCCCAGAACAGTTGTTGTGAAGCACCGTAGGCTCTTCCCCGGCGCGGCGCAGCGCGTTCGCGGTCGTCTCGTCGTAGGGCCAATGCACGCCGCATTGCAGCGCTGACGGCTGCATGCCGATCTTGCGCAGGATCGAGCGCACGGCGTCGACGTGAAACGGCTGGCCGGCATGCGATCCGCTCATCACGGCGATCTCGCGCGCGTCGAAGCCGAATCGGTCGCCGGCACCGGCTTCGATCACTGCCGCGGCGATGAACGGCTTCGCGGCCGAGCGCAAATAGACCGGAATGTCGACGTCGCCCGCCTCATAGAGCGTCGTGCCGAGCGCGTCCACGGCGCAGGCCGAGACCTCGTGTACGGACTCGACCAAATCGCCCCGCGTAACCTCGACGACCAGCGGCGCGCTCAAACCAGCGCCGGTTCGACGATAGTCGCCTCCTGTTCGGAGAACACCGGGTTGCTCAGGTAGCGTTCGCCGGTGTCGCAACCGATCGTCACGATCGTCTTGCCTTTGGACTCCGGGCGCGCGGCGACTTGCAGCGCGGCCCACACGTTCGCGCCCGTCGAGATGCCGACCAGCATGCCTTCTTCGCGCGCCAGGCGGCGTGCCGTCGCAATCGCGTCGGCATCCGTGACGCGAATCACTTCTTCGTAGACGTCCGTGTTGAGCACCTTCGGCACGAAGCCCGCGCCGGTTCCCTGGATCTTGTGCGGCCCGGGCTTCCCGCCGGACAGCACGGGGGAAGCGTCGGGTTCGACGGCGATCATCTTTACGTCGGCCTTGCGCGACTTGAGCACCTCGCCGACGCCGGTGATCGTTCCGCCCGTGCCGACGGCCGACACGACGACGTCGACGGCGCCGTCCGTATCGCGCCAAATCTCCTCGGCCGTCGTGCGCCGGTGGATCTCCGGGTTGGCCGGATTCTCGAACTGCTGCGGCATGAAATATTTTCCGGGAGCGCTAGCGAGAATCTCGTTGGCACGCCGCAGCGCGCCGGGCATTCCCTCGGCGCCGGGCGTGAGCACGACTTGGGCGCCGTACGCCTTGAGCAAGCTGCGACGCTCGATCGTCATGGCGTCCGGCATGACGAGGATCAGCGGATAGCCTTTCGCCGCCGCGACGAAGGCCAGCGCGATACCGGTGTTTCCGCTGGTCGGCTCGAGGATCGTCATCCCCGGCAGCAGCCTGCCGTCGCGCTCCGCCGCCTCGATCATCGCAACGCCGATGCGATCTTTGACCGAGCCGGCGGGATTGAACGACTCCATCTTGACCAGCACGGTGGCCGGAAGGCCCTGCGCCATCCGCGGAATCTTGACGAGCGGCGTGTTGCCGAACGTGTCGGCTAAATTCTCATAGATGCGTGCCATAGTACCTGCTTAACCCCCACGAGGAAAAGGCCGTTTCAGCGCGGGAGGCTTTCGGAACCTCTTTCTTTTACTCACCGACCATGCGCCGGTTCGTACCAGCCGCCATAGCCCTCGCGACCGCCCTCCTACCGATGCCGACCCGCAGCGCGGGCGGCCCTCCGACGCTCTCGGCGGCGCTCAATGCGATCGCCGCCTACGCTCCCGCCGCGATGCGCTATCAGGGCACCCCCGGGCTCTCCGTCGCGATCACCGATCGCACGAAGACGCTCCGCTTCATCGCGCTGGGCTATGCGAACGTCGACGCGAAGACCCCGGTCACTGCGCGCACGCGCTTCGCGATCGGCTCGATCACCAAGTCGATGACCGCGCTGGCGCTCCTCGAGCAGCACGATGCGGGTCAGATCGACTTGAACGAACCTGTTCAGCGCTATCTTCCGTGGTTTTCGATCGACTCCGGAGGGACGCCGGTCCTGGTTCACCAGATCCTCTCGCATACCGCGGGCTTGCCCGATGACTACGCCGCCGAGATGGGGTACGTGTACGACATCGTCGCGCTGCGCGCGGCGAAGACGCTCTTCGTGCCTGGTACGTCATGGTCGTACTCCAACGACGGCTACGCCGTCGCGGGCGCCGTCGTGGCGCGAGTGGACGGGCGCTCGTGGCCGGACGCGCTGCGGGATCGCGTCCTCCAGCCGATCGGAATGACGCACAGCATGCCCGTGTATACGCCGGAGTACATGGCGGACGCCGCGGTCGGCTACCAGTTCCGCGACAACGACCGGCCGCCGCCGCTGCAGCCGGCGCTCGTCGCCGCGCCGCCGCTGGACTTCGTGGACCCCGCGGGCTCGGTGCT
>DATDGN010000100.1:0-4712 GCA_036522095.1 Candidatus Cybelea sp.
CCCGCGCGACCGCGCCTACTCGGTCCCGCAGCTCATGGAGTTCCTGGAGGGCGCCGGTTTGATCTTCGGGCGCTGGCTGCGCCAAGCGCCGTACCTTCCTTGGTGCGGCGCTTTAGCCGCGTCGCCGCACCACGCCCGGCTGGCGAAACTGCCGCGCGACCAACAATATGCGGCGATCGAGCTCTTCCGCGGCACGATGGCGCGGCACAGTTTCATCGCCTACGGGAGCGAGGAGGCTGCGCGCGAGAACGCCATCGCGTTCGACGAAAGTGATTGGCTCGAGTACGTCCCGATGCGGATGCCGGACACGGTCGTCGTGCGCGAACGATTGCCGGCCGGCGCGTCGGCGGTTCTGATCAACCGCAATCACACGTTCACCGACCTCTATCTACCCATCGACGCGCGGCGGGAGCGACTGCTGGAGGCAATCGACGGCAGGCGCAAGATCTCCGACATAGGGCGCGCGATGGCCGACCGCGAGCTCGCGCGCGATTTTTTCCAGACGCTCTGGCGGTGGGATCAGGTCGTATTTGATGCTGCGCGACCAGGTGTCGGGCTCGCGTAAGCACTGAGATCGGCACACGATGCAAGACTGGGGAACGTGGAACGCGAGCTGGCTGTGGAGCCTTGCGCTCATCGCGTTCACGATCGCGACTCACCTGGTCGGCATCGGCTTCATCGTGAACGCAGTCGAGCGGTTCAGGACACGACTGCTGCGGTCCGATCTCAAGCGGCTTGGGAGTACGCCGGCAGCAATCGCCGCCATCGTTGCGGTCGCGATTGCCTTGGCCATCCTCCACGGAGTCGAATCGATGATTTGGGCGGTCGCGTACGTTTATCTTGGCGCATTCAGCTCGCCCGCTGATGCAGCGCTCTATTCGGTGGACTCAATGACGACGCGTGGTGCGTCCGGCCTCGTCCCGGAACAGCAATGGCGCATGATGGGTGCCGTCGAGGCAGGCGACGGCATGCTGCTGTTCGGGATCAGCACCGCACTCCTGTTCTACGTCATGCTCCGTCTGTGGAAGACCGACCCCGAAATACGCTTTTAGGCTTGCGGAGCGTCGACTCATCGATCCTGCCGCCGGCCGCCAGAAGATCTACCTACTGCCGGGCCACGATCATGTTGAGGACTTCCTCGCGCGAGAGCAGATGATCGAGGTTCTCGCCGCTCGTTTCGATCACGACGACGTTGACGGTGCCGTTGAATGCGCTCGCCTCAGCCGGCACGTCCGGCGTCATCGGCGAGCCCCGTTTATGCCTACGTCGGAGGTCTCGTCGGCGGAAAACACCATGGGGACCGTGTGTTCGACGCGGCCCTGACCTACGGGCTTAGCATCGATAAAAAGAGAGGCGTTGCCGCCCTTAGCGAGGCCGCCGCCGTCATACGCGAACTCCATCCTGACCTGGTGCGTGCCCGGAGTCAGCGGCTCCGTCGCGCTTACCACGAAATGTTGGATTCCCACGAGGTTGTAGAGGTACGTCAGCGTCCCATCCTTCACGTAGAACATCCATCCGCCGGCGATCCCGCCCTGGGAGAGGATGACGCCGTTGGCCTGCTTCCCATTGGGTACGATGACTTGCGCAGTGATGGAATGGCTCTTGTTCTTGACGTTGATTAAGCCGTTTTCATTCAGGCCCCCCATGCCGTTCGCAAGCACTTGAGACGTGCCGCGAACGAGCACCGGCCGCCCCGCCAGGTCCGAGTTCGCGCGCTCGGCCGCGCGATCGTCCAACGGCAATACTCCGTTTCGCGTCGCCTCGATCAGCCAGAGGCGTTGGAGGTCGTGCAGCTTATCGGGCATCTGCTTCGAGAGATCGTGCGCCTGCGACCAGTCCTCGTTCGTGTCATAGAGCTCCCAGATATCGTCGTCGAAAGGCGGGGCGACCTCCGTCATTAGCCACGGCGTGCGGTGGCGCGTCACCGCCGTCCATCCCTTGTGGTAGATGCCGCGGTTACCGAACATCTCGAAATACTGCGTCTCGCGCCGGTCGGCGGCTTTGGCGCCGTCGAAGGTGTACGCCATGCTCAGGCCCTGCATCGGCACCTGGCCTACGCTGTTGACCATGTACGGCTCGGGCAGATCGGCACACTCGAGTATCGTCGGCGCGACGTCGATCACGTGATGGAACTGGTTACGAATTTGTCCTTTGGCTTGGATGCCCTTAGGCCAATGGACGATCGTTCCGTTGCGCGTACCGCCCCAATGCGAGGCGACCTGCTTCGTCCATTGGTACGGCGTGTCCATCGCGTGCGCCCATCCGACGGCGTAGTGGTTGTATGATTCGGGACTTCCCAGTTTGTCCAGGCGCGCGGTGAGGAACTCGACGGTCTCGAGCGCACTCATGCCGTTGAACGAGAGCATCTCGTTGAACGTGCCTTGCGGCGTGCCCTCGGCCGACGCCCCGTTGTCGCCGATGATGTAAAAGATCAGCGTGTTGTCGAGCGCCTTGATTTAAGCGAGTGCATCGATGAGGCGTCCGATGTGATGATCGGCGTATTCAAAAAAGCCGGCATACACCTCCATCTCGCGCGCGAGCACCCGCTTGAACTCCGGCGTCTGAGAATCCCAGGCCGGGATTTGCTTTGGCCGCTCGGTGAGGTCGCAGTCTTGCGGAATCACGCCCAGCTTCTTCTGCCGCGCGAACGTCTCTTCGCGAATCTTGTCCCAGCCTTGATCGAACTTGCCCTTGTACTTGTCGGCCCACTCCTTCGGCACGTGATGCGGCGCGTGCGTCGCGCCGGGAGCGAAATACATGAAAAAGGGTTTGTCGCCGGCCAGCAGCCGCTGCTGGCGCACCCACGCGATCGCGCGATCCGTCATATCCTCCATGAAATGGTAGCCCTCTTCGGGCGTTTTCGGCGGATCGACGATCTTCGTGCCTTCGTGGATCGACGGATACCACTGATTGGTCTCGCCCGCGACGAAGCCGTAAAAGTGCTCGAACCCCGACCCCGTCGGCCAGCGATCGAAGGGGCCGACAGGGCTCGCCTCCCATACCGGCACTTCATGGCACTTTCCGAACTGTGCCGTCGAATAGCCATTGAGGCGCAGGACCTCCGGCAGCGTTGCCATGGAATTCGGACGCATCGAGCTGTAGCCCGGAGCCGAAGTCGCGACCTCAGTGATCGAGCCCATGCCCACGGTGTGATGATTGCGTCCGCTGAGCAGCGCGGCGCGCGTCGGCGAACAGAGCGCCGTCGTGTGAAAGCGCGTGTAGCGCAGGCCGTTCTTGGCGAGCCGCTCCGCGGTCGGCGACTGGCACGGGCCTCCGAACGTGCTCGATGCGCCGAAGCCGACGTCATCGATGAGAACGATGAGAACGTTCGGCGCGCTGTCCGGCGGTCGCAGCGGTTCGATCGGCGCAAACTTCGAGTCCGGGTCCTTTGCATCGTAGGCGATGAAGCCGGCGTACGCCTTGTCCGGAATTGGTAATACGTCACGCTGAATCTTGGCGCGCTCGTTGGAACTCATGCTCTGCTATCTCCTACGATTTAACGCGTGCTGTCGGAACTGCCGTCGGAAAGTTCGGCCTGCAACCCCTCGCCGAGTCTCTTGCGCTCCTTCTCCCCTTCGGTCAGCGGCGCTGGCTCCCATGGCTCCCACTCCTCCCAGCCCAGCGCCTGCGACAGCAGGCGGAAGCCGAAGCCTACTACGAACGCAATGATCGTCGAGACCGCCACCGACCATCCCAGCGCGACATTGAAGACGACGTAGGCGATGCCGGTCAAGGCCGCCGCCAGCACGAAGAACTCGCCGCGAACGAGCTGCTTGGGGATCACGTTGCATGCGACGTCGATGATCCAGCGCCCGGCCGTCGTGGCGACGATGCCGATCAGCACCGCCGCCGCGTAACCGAGGTGGGCGCCGAGCGCGGCCTGCGCGCCGACGATCGCGTACCACGGCAGCGTGAAGGCCGTCATGAACTGGAAGAGCCCGTCCTTAAATCGCTGCTCGCTGTAGTAGTCGACCGCGAGTGCCACCGCTGCGGCAATCGTACACAGGAACAAATACCACGGGTTGACCAGTGGCGAGGGAACCTTGTTGAGCAGGACGTCCCGGACGATGCCGCCGCCGATGCCGCCGGCGAACGCCAGGATGATGATCCCGGCCACCGTGAAGTGCTTGTAGTGGTCGGGACGCCGCGCGAGCAGGGCGCCGTTGAAGGCGTTGGTCGTGGCGGCGATCAGCGAGATATAGTCTATCAGAGTGAGCGTGCTGAAGCCGAATTTTGAGAGAATTAGCGGCATCATACTGGCTTAGCCTACCATCCGCTCTGGGGGCCGTCTATCCTGGAATTGCAGCCTCACAAGAACGGGAGCTCGACGAGCTTCACGACGCCGTAGATCAGCCCGATCGTGCCGAGCCCGATGAAAATTATGTGGCGCGGGTATGCCACCTTCGTGCTCATGCCGCCCAGGAACGAGACGCCGGCGAAGATGACCGTCAGGAGCAGAAAATCGTCGGAGTGCTGATTCGCCTTTTGTGCTTGCTCGAACGTCGCTTGCGCCTGCGCGTCGAGCCGCTTGGCGGTAGCTCGCGTCTGCAGCGCGTACTGCGGCATCGCGAACGGCGACGCCGGCGCCTTGGGATTCGTGCGCGGCTTCGTCCGCAGCCACGCATCCATCGCCGGTTTCATCTCCGGCCGTAAGCGCTGATAGATGAATTGCGCCTTGGCGCCGTTACCGGCGGCGATCGCGTCGATGTACT
>DATDGN010000101.1:0-44942 GCA_036522095.1 Candidatus Cybelea sp.
GCAAACGGTGCGCCAGCGCTTCGGGCCGGCCGACACCAGCGGGACGGCATCCGCGCAGGCAAGCCCGACCGGCGGGACGCCGCCGGGGCCGACCTACGGCGGTTGGCGCCCCGGATCCACGCCGGAGATCGAGAAGCCGGCGTCTCCGCCGGACTACCGCTGAGATTTAAACCAACGGGTCCGACAAAATGTAACGCCGCCAGTCGATTGACTGGCGGCGTTAACGTTGGAATAAAGACGATGCTACTTGCAGGACACCAAAGCCATCGCCCAGCCGGCGGCCGTGCGCGTCCTGACCAGATAACCGTCCGCAGTCCGATCGTAAACCTGATAGCCCGCTCTAAGTGCGTCGGCTAGCGATTTGAAGACGATAAGACCTGCCATCTGCGGACCCTCCTTTCCCCTATTATTTACGCTCTCTATACAGTATAACGGCTCAGGGAGCAAGGGCGTGCACCGGTTTCCGGAGATTTTTCTAAGAATTTGCAGAAAATAGGCTGTGAAGATGGCGACGGCTGACCTCCATGCCCGCGTGCACGCGACCACGGTGATCGGACGTCGCGTTCTCGCGCCGGGGGTCGTCGTGGTGACGCTGGAGGCGCCGGAGCTTGCGAGCGCGACCCGCCCCGGTCAATACCTCATGGCGATTCCGCCCGCGGCGCAAGCGGCCGCGACGGCGCTCGCCATCTACGAAGCGGAAGGCAAGCTCGCGAGCATCCTCTTCTTTGTAACAGGCAAGCGCACGCGCGAGCTGAGCGAGTTGCGCGAGGGCGACCGTCTCGACGTGCTCGGCCCACTTGGCAACGGCTTCGATTGTTCCGGCGACGCGCGCGACGTCGCGATCGTGGCCGGCGGCGTCGGCATCGCATCGGTTCTCTTGTGCGCGCACGCGTTCATCGCCAAAGGAGCCCGCGTTCGCCTCTTCTACGGCGCACGAACCAGGGAGTTGCTCGTCGACGCGCAACGCTTTGAGGATGCGGGCTGCGAGCTGATTTTGACCACCGACGACGGCACGCTGGGCCGGCGCGGATTCGTCACCGATGCGCTGGCGAGCTCGCGCAAACCCGAAGCGATCCTTGCGTGCGGTCCTGCGCCGATGTTGCGCGGCGTCGCGCGTGTCGCCGAGCAATTCGGCGTTCGCGCGCAGCTCGCATTGGAAGAGACGTTCGGATGCGGCGTCGGAGGCTGCTGGGGATGCGTCGTACCCCTGGTCGCGCGCAGCGCTCAGGCGCCGAGCTTCCCGGCGGTACAACTCGGCGGCAGCGACGTCGCGTACGCGCGCATCTGCAAGGAGGGCCCGGTCTTCTGGGCGGACGAGCTGCGATGGTGACGCTGCCGAACGTCGCCGTCAAACTCGGAAAGCTCGAGCTCGCCTATCCGACGCTGATGGGCAGCGGCTGCTATGGATCCGGCGAGGAGTACGCGCCCTTCGCGGATCTGTCGAAGATCGGCGCGATCGTGCTCAAGAGCGTCACCCGGCTGCCGCGGCTGGGCAACGTGACGCCCCGGCTCGTTCATACGCCGGCCGGCATGCTCAACGCCATCGGCCTGCAAAATCCCGGCATCGACTGGTATCTCGCCCGCGAGCTCCACAAATACGCGGGGCGTCCGTGCAAGCTCGTGGGCAGCGTCGCCGGCTTCTCCGTGGACGACTACCCGTATCTGTGCGAGCGTCTCGCCGCGCGCGAAGAGATCGCGGCGGTCGAGCTGAACGTTTCCTGCCCCAACGTCGCGAGCGAGGGCGAGACGTTCGGCTGCGATCCGGGCCTGACGTCGAAGGTCGTGCGGGCCGCGCGCGCGACGACGGACAAGCCGCTGATCGTCAAGCTGTCGCCCAACGTTACGGACATCACAGCGGTCGCGCGCGAGGCGGAAGCCGCCGGCGCCGACGCGCTGGCCGTGATCAACACCGTTCGCGGGATGGCGATCGACGTCGAGACGTGGCGGCCGCGGTTGGGAAACATCACGGGGGGCCTCTCGGGGCCGGCGATCCGTCCGATTGCGGTGCTCGCGGTCTACGAGGTCGCGCGGGCCGTGAAGATCCCGATCGTCGGACAGGGCGGCATCGAGACTCTGAGCGACGCGCTCGAGTTCTTCCTCGCGGGAGCGGCCGCGATCTCGATCGGAACGGCCAACTTCACCGATCCGCGCATTCCGGAGCGGATCTCCGCCGAGCTGCAGGAGTATCTCGCGGCGCGCAATTTGGCGTCGCTCGACGCGATCGTGGGGAAGGCCAACCTCGCGTTCGCAACTCCCGAGCAATACGAAGGAGACGAGGGTTAATGCGATGGCCCAGCTGATCGTCGCGCTCGACGTGCCCAGCGCCGAGCAGGCCGAGCGGCTCGTGGACCGCCTCTACGATCTCGACGTCATCGTCAAGGTCGGCCTAGAGGCGCTCTCCGGATATCCGGAACGAATCCTCTCGTACTGCGAGTCGCGCGACGTGCGCGTGTTCGTCGATGCGAAGCTGCACGACATCCCGCGCACGGTGGCTGCCGCGATGGTGCATCTCGTGCGTCCGAACGTTCGCCTCGTCAACATCCACGCGCTGGGAGGACTCGACATGATGCGCGCCGCGGTCGACGCGGCCGGCGAACGCGCGGCGGAGTTGGGCGTGAATCCGCCGCACGTGCTGGCGGTGACGCTGCTCACGAGCATAGCGCCCGAAGACCTGAACGAGCTCGGGCTGCAGGGCGGTCCCGGCGAGAACGCGATCCGGTTGGCCGCGCTCGCGCGCGACGCGGGCTGCTCGGGCGTCGTCTGCAGCGCGCACGAGGTGCGCGACCTCAAGCGTTTCTTCGGCGACGACTTCCTCACGCTGACGCCCGGAATCCGCCCGATCGGCAGCGCGCACGGCGATCAGAAGCGCGTGACGACGCCGGCGCAGGCCGTTGCGGCCGGCTCGGACTACCTCGTCGTGGGACGGCCGATTGTGGACGCCGAGGATCCGGTCGCGGTGGTGAAGGCGATTCTCGAGGAAATGACCGTAACGGCATGAGCGCCGACGAGCTCGACCTGCGCTCGGCGCTCAAGCGTCGAGGGGCGCTGCTCGAAGGGCACTTTCGTTTGAGCTCCGGTCGCCACAGCGATCGCTTCGTCCAGAAGTTTCGAATCCTCGAGGACCCCTCGCTGCTCGAGCCGGTCGGGCGCGCGATCGCCCAGCGCTTTCGTTCGCTGCAGCCGACGGTCGTGGTCAGCGCGGCCGTGGGCGGAATACTGCTCGGCTACGAGGTCGCGCGGCATTTGGGCGTCAAAGCCATCTTCGTGGAGAAAGAAAACGGCGCCCCCGTGCTGCGGCGCGGCTTCACGCTGTCGCCGTCGGATCGCGCGCTCGTCGTCGAGGACGTGGTGACGACGGGGCTCTCCGTCGGCGAGGTCATTGACGTCGTGCGGCAAAACGGCGCGCAGGTCGCCGGCGTCGGCGCGATGGCGACGCGCTCCGCGGTCCTTCGACAAGCTCAGTATGACGGGATTCCGGTCTATGCGTTGCTCGATCTGCCGTTGCAATCATACGCGCAGGACGAGTGTCCGCTGTGCGGGGCGGGCGAGCCGATGAGCGATCCGGGGTCGCGCCGGGCGTGACGCTCCAGGTGCGTGCGTCGGGCGGCGCCGAGGAGGCGCGCGCCGCCGACCGCGCCTTCGTCAGAGAACTCGGACGGCGCTGCGCGATGTCCAGCGTCGGCTCGGTGCGCCGCGCGAGCGAGTCCGTCGTCCGCGGCGCCTTCGATCGGCTGTGCGACATCGTGTTCGATCAGTCGCACGTGACGCTGATCGCGCAGCGCTCGCAGCGGCGCATCGGGTTCCTGCTGCTGCTCGACGAGCTTCCCGACGAGGTCACCGCGCTGCCCCAGGGCTTCGTCGCCTACATGGCCGTGGATCCGGAGTGCCGCGGGTCCGGCGTGGGCGCCGCCCTGCTCGCCGCGGCGGAGGATGAGGCGAGAAGGCGGGGTCTACCGTATATGGCACTCATGGTCACCGAGGACAACGCGGGGGCACGCCGTCTCTACGAGCGGGGCGGCTATCGCACGGAGCGGCGGCAGCTGTGCAAGCCGCTGTAGGCGCCGACGTCTGGCGCCGCATCGCGTGGATCGCGGCCGGCATCGTGCTCGCGGCCGCCGCGCTGTGGTTCGCGGCGCACATCCCGAAGACGATCGGGGTCTTCGTGATCGCCGCCTTCATCGCGTTCGGCGTGCAGCCGATCGCGGCGCGGCTGGAGCGGCGGATGCCGAAGTGGGTTGCCGTCGCGATCGTGTACTTTGGGTTGCTCGTCTTCGTTACGGTGTTTCTCGTGATCGTCGTGCCGCTGGCCGTCAGCCAGACGCAGCTCTTAATTTCCAACATTCCCGCGTTCGCGGCCACCACACAGAGTTGGCTGATTGGCGCGGAGAACTCGCTCGAGCAGCACTTCCCGACGCTGCGGCTTCCCGCGTATGGCCTGAACTTCGGCAAGATCGGCGCCGCGCAGACCTCGGGCTTCATCACCGGCGCGCTCGCGTCCGTCGGCGCGATCGCGGTCAACACGGCGACCGGCCTGTTCATCGCGTTTGCGGCGATCGTGCTCTCGATCTTCTTCCTGCTGAACGACACGCAGATCGCCGAGGGCTTCACGGCGCTGTTTCCCCAGCAGAAGCGCCAGACGGCCCGTAAGCTCGCAGCCGAGGTGACCGACCTCTTCGGGAGCTACATCTCGGGGCAGGTCATCGTTTCCGTGATCACGGGCGCGGTGATCGCGATCGTGACGGCGATCATGGGCTTCAAGTTCTCGCTGATCATCGGCATCATCTCCGCAGTCGCCTACGCGATTCCGATCATCGGCATGCTCGTCGCCCAACTCATCGCCATCCCGATGACCGCACCGCAGGGCCTTTGGATGATCATATGGGTGCAGGTCGTGATGTTCTTGATGGCGCGCATCAGCGACTACGTGCTCGTCCCGAAGATCATGGGCCAGTCCGTCGGCGTCTCGCCGATCGGCGCGCTGTTTGCGGTCTTCGCCGGCGGCGAGCTGTTCGGAATCCCCGGACTGATCCTCGGAATCCCCGTCGCCGCGTTGATCAAGATCCTGTGGCGCTACTTCGTAGCGCCGTGGATCACGACGCAGCTGGATAGGAGCTAGGGACTCATGGAGAAGCGGCTGTTAGGGATTGCCTTGCTTTGCGGCGCCTTTTTAGCGGCGTGTGGTTCCGGCGGCGGCGCGGGTGGTTCGACGATCCCGGTGATGCCGCCGCCCACGCAGTCTCCGCCCCCGGGCGGCGACGTGGGGAAGTACATCAAGCACGTCGTCGTGATCGTTCAGGAAAATCGTACCTTCGACAACATCTTTGCCGGCTTCAAAGGCGCGGACTCGGCGATGTACGGCTACACTCACAAGGGCGTCAAGGTGCCCCTGCGGGCGATCACGTTCAACGGATCGGACATCTATCACAATTGGAAAGACGCCATCACCGACTGGAATGGCGGCCGGATGGACGCATTCGACAAGAACCGGCTCACGAACGGGCTCCCTGCGGGAACATACCCCTACGCGCATCTCCGGCGCGACCTGGTCGCGCCCTACTGGACGATGGCGCGCCAATACGTATTGGCCGATCATATGTTTCCGACGATGTTCGGACCCACGTTTACGGCTCACATCGACCTGATCGCGAGCACGACGAACCTGGACGCCGTTACCGCAGAAGTCGACGGTCCGACGGGACAACCGTGGGGGTGCGACGCTCCCAAGGGTACGTGGACGTATCTGCTCGATCCGCAACGCGTGGAGCGAGGGTATGGGCCATTCCCGTGCTTCACCCAATACAACACGATGGCGGACACGCTCGACGCCGCCGGGGTGACGTGGAAGTATTACGCGCCGAACGTCAGGTACGCCGGCGGCCGGCTATGGTCGCCGTTTGCGGCCATCCGGGACGTTCGGTTCGGGCCCGACTGGAAACGTAACATCACCTCGCCGCAGACGACGGTGCTGACGGACGCGGCAAATGGGCGTCTCGCCCAAGTATCGTGGGTGGTTCCGGATGCGGCCGACTCCGACCACGCCGGTTCGCGGAGCGACAAGGGGCCTTCGTGGGTCGCCGGCGTCGTCAACGCCATCGGCGAGAGCCCGTATTGGAACACCACGGCGATCGTCGTGCTATGGGACGATTGGGGCGGCTGGTTCGATCATCTGCCGCCGCCCCAGCTCGATTTCGTGGGTCTCGGCATCCGAGTACCCTGCATCATCATATCGCCGTACGCGAAAGCCGGGCACGTTTCGCACACGCAATACGAGTTCGGCAGCACTCTGAAGCTCATCGAGGAAGCGTTTCATCTTTCCGCCCTCGGGCCGGTCGCGCGCGGCTATACCGATACGCGGGCGCACAGCCTGGCGAACGCTTTCGATTTCAAGCAGAAGCCGCGCACGTTCAAGAAGATTCCCGCGCCGTATCCGCCGGCCTACTTCCTGGCGCAGCCGCCCTCCGGAGAGCTTCCCGACTCGGAGTAGCACTAGGGTTGCGCGACCACCGCGATGCCGTCATCGTACAGCACGGTGCCGCATGCCCGCGCGCGGCGCATCCGCTGCGCGTTGATCGCCGGCGGCAGGTCGTTGTCGGCGACCGCCGCCAGCAGTACGTCGTAGCGGCGCGCCTGCGCGCACGCGCCGGCGTCGGGAAGGTCGAGCGTGCGCGTCGCCGGCGAGACGACGTTTACGACGCCGATGCGCATCCCGAGTCCACCGAGCGCGGGCGGCCGGTGCGTCTCGATCCAGCGATAGACGCCCGGCGACGTCGTCCCGACGCGCAGCGCGTCCGCGTAGTAGTCGAGCGGATGGCGCGCGCCGAGGAACGTCGTCGCGGCGATCGTGACGCCGCACGCCACCGCGTACGGCCATGCGCTGCGCCGGCGATGGGTCGCGGCCGCGAGCGCGACCGCGAGGAGCGCGACCGGCAGCGCGATGCGCGTGAGTCCGTCGTTCCAGAAGATCGCAAAGACGATCCACACGCCGTATAGCGTCGACGCGATCAGCAGTGCGCTCGCGATGCCGGCAAGCCCGCGTGCCGGACGCGTCAGGACGACCGCGCCGGCCGCAACCGCCGGCGCCGCGAAGCGCAGCGAGGCGCCGGTGGCGAGCTGCGCGACCCACGTGCTGTAGCCGAACGGCAGTACGAAGAAGAGCAGAGCGGATCCGAGCGCCGCCCATCCCACGCGGCGGTCCTCGGCGATCGCGGGTCCGAGCAGCGCCGCGCAAAACGCCACGACCGCGAACGGCGACGCCGCCAGCGCGACGCGGTCGAGCAAGGCCAACGCCGGCACGCCGTGCGCGAGGATCGTCGAGCCGAAGAAGCTGCCCGTCACCGCGCTCTCCGGCGCGACCAGTGCTCGGTTCCACAACAGCGCGTCGTGAGTCGCCCAGAGGGCGACGGCGCCGCCCGCCGCGGCCCACACGCGCGCCGGCGCGCGCGACGCGAGCAGCGCGAGCGCCGTCAAGAGCCACCCCTGCGGCTTGATCAGCGCCGCGACCGCCGCCGCGCGCATCGCCGTCGCGGGCTGCCGCACCGCGCGCAGCAGCCAGAGCGTCTCGAGCCAGAACGCCGCCAGCCAGACGTCGTTTTGCAGCGTCCCGGCTTGGATCGCGAGCGGATAGGCGGTAACGGCACAAGCCGCCAGCGCGTCCGCGAGCAGCGGCGGTGCGCCGTCCTCGCGCGCCCATGCGGCGACGCGCGCGCCGAGCAGCGCCAGCGCGCCGAAGCCGCACCACGGCAGCGCGAACGCGCCGCCGGTCGCGTAGAGCGCGCTCGCGAAGAGCTCCGATGCGGGCGGGTACCACCAATACCGCGCCGCCGTCGCCCAGAGCGAGTGATGTTGTATCCACGCTGCCGCGTTGGGAAGGTGGTACGAGAGCGAGTCGCCGTCCAACAGCGGGCGCATGAGCTGCGGCCACGCCACCGCGACCAGCGCGCCGATCAACAAGTACGGCGGGGCTTGCGCCGATGCGGGAAGCGCGGGTCGCCGCGCGGCGCTGCGGTAGTACGCGACGGCCAGGCACGCGGCCAGCGCGATCCAGCACGCGACCGGATAGAGCAGGTTCACGAAGCCCAGCGCGAACGGGATGGCGACGCCGAGGATCAGCGCGTCGCGCAGCCGGTCGGCGAAGCCGTAGCGCTGGTCGTCGCGCAGCACCGGAGCGGCCGCGAAGAGCCCGAGGAGCCACAGCGCGGCCGGCACTCCCGACACGATGCTGCGAGATTACATCGAATCCGGCGCGCTGACGCCGGCGAGTGAAAGCGTACGCGCCAAGACGGTCTTGGACGCGAGGCAGAGCGCGATGCGCGCCTGCCGGGTCGGCGCTTCTTCCGTCAAGATTTTGCACTCGGTGTAGAACTGATGAAAATCCGCTGCGACGTCGCGCGCGTAGCGCGCTAGGCGATGCGGCGCGAGGTGCTCCACGACGCCGGCGACGACGCTCGGAAACTCGGCCAGCCTGCGAGCGAGCGCGATCTCCGTCGGATGGACGAGCGGCGCGAGCGGGGCCGTCGCGGCGGCGCACACGTCGTCCGGCAACGCCTTGCGCAACACCGACGCGATGCGAGCGTGACCGTACTGCACGTAATAGACGGGATTTTCGTTCTCTTTCTCGACCGCGAGCTTTAAATCGAACTGCAGCGGCGACTCGACCGCCGGCAGGATGAAGAAGAAGTGCGCCGCATCGACCCCGACCTCGTCGATGATCTCGTCGAGCGTGACGATCTCGCCGGCGCGCTTGCTCATGCCGACCTGCTCGCTTCCGCGCATCAGCGTGACCTGTTGCGCGATCGCGACCTCGAGCCGGCCGGGAAACCCGAGCGCCTCAGACAGACCCTGGAGGCGCTCGATGTAGCCGTGGTGGTCGGGGCCGAGGATGTCCACGACGCGATCGCTGTCGCGCAGCTTCTGATAGTGATACGCCACGTCCATGCAAAAATACGTCGGCCGGCCGTCGCGGCGCAGCAAGACGCGGTCCTTGTCGTCGGCGAAGCGCGTCGCACGAAAGAAAAGCGCGCCGTCTTGCTCGTAGGTGAGGCCCAGCTCGCGCAACCGGTCGATACCCTCGCGCACCTTGCCCGTCTCGTGCAGCTCTCGTTCGCTCTGCCAACGGTCGTACTCGACGCCGAAGCGACGCGCGGTGCGCTGCTGTTCGGCGACGATCTCGTCGCGCGCGAAATTCGAGAAGTAGGGCAGCCACTCCGATTCGCCGGCGCCGGCCCAGCGTTCGCCGTCGCGGTCGCGAATCCGTTGCGCGATCGGCGGGAGGTAATCGCCGGGGTAGCCCTCCTCGGGGAAAGGATAGGATTCGTCGAAGAGCTGGCGATAGCGCGCGTAGACGGAGCGTCCGAGCGCGTCGAGCTGCCGGCCGGCGTCGTTGATGATCCATTCGACGAACACGTCGTAACCGCAAAAGCGCATCGCGTTTACGAGCGTCGCGCCGATCGACATCGAGCGGCCCTGCACGACGACGAGCGGTCCCGTCGGGTTCGCGCTGCCGAACTCCAGCGAGACGCGCATGCCGTTGCGCGACTTTTCGCCGAAGCGCTCTCCCTCGCGCAGAATGCGCCCGATCGCGGCGTGCCAAATCGCGGGCGCCAAACGCAAATTGATGAATCCCGCGACCGGTTCGATGCGGCTGAAGAGTTGCTCGAGCTCGGGCGAGCGCCGCGTCGCCTCCGCGACGAGCTCCGCCGCGAGCTCCTGCGGCGCGCGCCGCGCCGCTTTTGCCAGCGTGAGCGCGACATTGCTGGAGAAGTCGCCGAACTCGGGACGGCGCGGCGCCTCGAACGCAACGGCCGGCGTCGCCTCCGGATACTTTGCGGCGACGACGCCGGTTACGGCGTCGGCAAAAGCGCGCAGCGCGTCATCAACCTCCATTACATCGGATGTTCGCCGCCCGATGGAGATTCGACCCGCGCGTAGCGTGCCGCGCCGCGCGACTCGACCGCGCCCTCGAGCTCGAGCAGCGCCAGCGACGCGAGCGCGGCGGCGGCGGGCACGCCGCTTTTGGCGACGATCTCGTCGAACTCCGCAGCGCCCGCCTTCATCGCGCGGAGCAGTGCGCCCGAGGTCGCATCGGGCGCTCGCCGCGGCGCTGCAATCGGCGCGGGGCGCGCGTGGCCGAGCGCCTCCAGAACGTCGCCCGCGTCGCGTGCCAGCGTTGCGCCGTCGCGGATCAGGGCCAGGCAGCCCTGGACGTGGCTGCGGTCGACGTCGCCCGGCATGGCCAGCACCGGGATCCGGCCCGCGGCCCAGCCCGCCGTGTTGAGCGCCCCGCTGCGGGAAGGCGCCTCGACTACCAAGACGGCGTCCGCCAGGGCGGCCACCACCCCGTTGCGCTCGAGAAACTGCCCACGGAAGGCGGGCTGGTCCGGCGGGTAGGGCGACAGCACGGCGCCGCCGCCGGCCAGGATGCGCTCGGCCAGCGGCCGATTGCGACGGGGGAAGAACCGGTGGTGGCCGCTGCCCAGGACGCCGATCGTGGGCGCCCCGGCGTCCAGAGCCCCCTCGTGCGCGGCCGCATCGATGCCCAGCGCGAGGCCGGAGAGGATGCAGCAGCCGGCCCGGCCCAGCTCGGCGGCGATCCGAAGGGCGAGCCGCCGGCCGTAGGGCGTGGCGGCCCGGGTGCCGACGACCGCCACGCAGGCGCGGCCCAGGCCGCTCAGATCGCCGCAGCACCACAGCCCCGGCGCGGCCGCCTCGAAGCCTCGCCCGGCCCGCGCCGCGGCGATGGCTTCCCGGGTCTGGTAGGCCGGGTCCCGCATCGCACGTCCATTCACGCGAGCCCGGGCGGCGCGCTAGCAGGATCACACCGGGGGGAATCGGGGACGCCCGACGGAATAGCCAGGCCGCAACGGAGGTACCGGAATTGGCAGCAGAAGCGTATTGCGTCAAGTGCAAAGCCAAGCGTGAGATCAAAGACGCGGTTCAGATCACGATGAAGAACGGGCGCCCAGCGACCGAGGGCAAGTGCCCGGTCTGTGGTACCAAGATGTTCAAAATCGGCGCCGCCTGAGCGTCGGATCGCCTGCAATCGTGAAGGCGCCAACGTGCTGACGCACGTTGGGCCTTTTTGCGTTCCCTACCCGTAGTAACGTATAATACGTGCACCCACAACATATGCCGTGGGTGGAGAGACTTACCGCTGACTTGCCCTACTTGTCGCAAGAGCGAGACGCGCGTCGTCGACTCGCGTGACGACGAAACGGTGGTGCGCCGGCGGCGCGAGTGTCTGGACCCGCGCTGCAAACATCGCTTTACCACCTACGAGCGAATGGAAGCCCCCCGTCTCTTCGTTGTGAAGAAAGACGGCCGGCGGGAACAGTACAGCCGTGAGAAGATCCTCACCGGGCTGCGCAAGGCGTGCGAGAAGCGGCCCATCTCCGAGAGCCGCATGGAAGCGGTCGCCGCCGACCTAGAGCGCGAGCTCTTCGCGCGCGGGGAGAGCGAGGTGCCGTCCGCCTTGGTTGGGGAGAAGCTGATGGAAGCGTTGCGCGCGCTGGATCCCGTGGCCTACATTCGCTTCGCCAGCGTCTATCGATCGTTCCGCGACATCGAAAGTTTCCGCGAAGAGCTGGCGCAGCTTTAGTGATCCGCGTCGCGCTGCAGCGCCTGCCGCACGGAGAGGGGCTGCCGCAGCCGCAATACATGAGCGAGCACGCGGCAGGCGCCGACCTGTGCGCCGCCGTCGGGGAGCAGCTCACGCTCTTGCCGGGAGCGCGCGCGCTCGTTCCGACGGGCTTCTCGATCGCACTTCCGCCGGGCTATGAGGCGCAGATTCGTCCACGCAGCGGCCTCGCGATTCGCAGCGGCGTCACGTGTTTGAATTCACCCGGAACGATCGACGCGGACTATCGCGGCGAGCTCGCCGTCGTGCTCGCAAACTTCGGGACCGAGCCCTTCGTCGTTCGCCGCGGCGACCGCATCGCGCAGATCGTGATCGCGCCGGTCTCGCGCGCGAGCTTCGATATGGTGCAAGATCTCCCGCCGACCTCGCGCGGGGAGGGAGGCTTCGGCTCGACGGGCGTTTCGGCATGAACGTCTATATCGTCGGGAAGGGGGCGGTCGGAACGTATGTCGGCGACCTGCTGCGCGGAGTCGGCGTCGACGTCGCGTACGCGCCGCGGTCGCTCGACGCAGTGACGCCGTACGACGCCGACGTGGCCCTGGTGGCGACGAAATCCTACGACACCGGCGGCGCGATCGAGACGCTGCGCAAAGCGATCGTTTATCCGGAGAAGTGCGTCTTCGTCTCGCCCCAGAACGGCGTCGGCAACGAGGAGCGCCTGGCCGCGGCGTTCGGCGCCGACAACGTCGTCGCGGCGGCGCTCACGACGCCGGTCGATCGCGACCGCGACGGCAACGCGCGGCCGGCCAAGGACGGCGGCCTGGCGCTCGCGCCCATCGGATCGAACGCCTACAACTGGCTCGCCGCGACGTTCGCGAGCACGGGCCTGACCGTCAAGGTCGTCGAGGACTGGCGCGCGTTGAAATGGAGCAAACTGGCGCTCAACGTCGTCGCCAACGCGAGCTGTGCGATCCTCAACGTCCTGCCGAACCGCTTCGTGCACTTCGACAACATCTTCACGCTGGAGATCCGCATGATACGCGAGGTCCGCGCCGTGATGCACGCGCTCGGGATAGAGGCCATCGACCTGCCGCGCTATCCGGTGCGGGCCCTGTTCGGCGTCGCGAGCCTGCCCAGCCCCGTCTCGCGCGGCGTGCTGGCCCGCACCATCGCGAGCGCGCGCGGGACGAAGCCTCCATCGCTGCTGCTCGACCTGCGGCGCGCTCGGCCCCAGACCGAAGTCGACGTACTCAACGGAGCGGTCGCCGCCGCCGGACTCGAGCGCCACGTCCCGACGCCGGTCAATGCCGTGTACGCGCGCGTCCTCAACGATATCGCGCATACGCCGCCGCTCTGGGCGAAGTATCGCGAGCGCCCGGACCGGCTCGAAGCCGAGGTCGAGGCCGAGGTCAAACGCACAAAAGTGTTAGCCCGCCGCTAGAACGAACACGAGCGAGACGCTATGCGCGACCCAAACGTCCCGGAATCGCTGGAAGGATGGTGGATTCTCCATCGGATGTTCGTTTTCAACCGGCGGCAGTGGGACGCGCTGCCGGAAAAACGCCGTAACAAGTACGCCGGTCACGCGGCCGACCTTCTCGACCATCTCAAGAGCAACGACGAGGGCGACGTCGGCCTGACCCAGGTCGTCGGCCACAAGGCCGACCTCATGCTGACGCACTACGCGCGCACCTTCGACGGCCTGGCCTACGCGCAGACCCTCGTCGACAAACTCGAGCTGCGCGAGTTCCTCGTGCCGCACGGATCCTACGTGTCGGTTCTCGAGCTCGGCCTGTACGACGCGACGGCGAAGATTCACGCCGAGCTGGATCAGCGCGGGCTCCCGCCGCAATCGCCCGAGTGGATCGCCGCCTTCGACGAGCTGATACGCAAGCAGGCCGAGAGCCAACACGTCGCGCCGCGGCTGTGGGCGAAGATACCGGCGCGCCGCTATCAGTGCTTCTATCCGATGAGCAAGCGCCGAGGCGAGGTGCAGAACTGGTACATCCTGGGATACGAGGCCCGCGCCAAGATGATGAGCCAGCACGGCGTCGTCGGGCGTTCCTATCACGGACGGGTGACCCAGGTGATCTCCGGATCGATCGGCTTCGACGACTTCGAGTGGGGCGTCGACCTGTACGCGGACGATCCGATCGTCTTCAAGAAGCTCGTCTACGAGATGCGCTTCGACGAGGCGAGCGCGCGCTACGGCGACTTCGGCTCGTTTTGGGCCGGGTTGCAGTTCTCGCCCAGGGAGCTCAGCGTGTTCCTCGACGGCGACGCGATCCCAGAGTTCGAACCCGCCTAGGCCGCGGGGCCGTGCTGCCGTCGCATCTGGAATGTTCGCTCGATGCCGGTCATCGCGTCGAAGGGAAGGGCGCAAGTGCGCTCGCAACGGTTTGTCCGCACGACGGCGCGCCGCTACTCGTGCGTTACGGCGACGTGCGCATGTCGCGCGCAGACGTCATGGGTCGCGAGTGGACCATGTGGCGCTACCGCGAGATGCTTCCGATCACAGGCGCGCAGGAGCCGGTATCGCTCGGCGAAGGCGCGACGCCGCTGCTGCAGCTGCGTCGCCTCGCGGACGAACTGCGGCTCGACGCGCTGTACGTCAAGGACGAATCGCAGAATCCGGCCGGCTCGTTCAAGGCGCGCGGCATGTCGGCTGCGGTCACCGTTGCGAAGCTCCTGGGAGCGACCTCGTTCGTCGCGCCGAGCGCGGGCAATGCCGGTGGTGCGCTCGCGGCCTACGGCGCGTGCGCGGGTCTGGCGGTGCGCGTCTACGTGCCGCGCGACACGCCGCCGCTGCTGATCGAGGAGATGCGCGGCTACGGCGCCGAGGTCGTTTTCGTCGATGGCCTGATCGACGACGCGGGCCGCGCCGCGGCGGAATACGCGCGCGAGACGGGCGCCTTCAACGTCGCGACGTTCCGCGAGCCGTATCGAGTCGAAGGAAAAAAGACCATGGCGTACGAGCTGGTCGAGCAGCTCGATCGCGTTCCCGGAACGATCGTCTACCCGACGGGCGGCGGAACGGGGCTCGTCGGGATGTGGAAAGCGTTCGACGAGCTGCAGCAACTCGGCTGGATCGGCGCGGAGCGGCCCGCGATGATAGCGGTTCAGGCCGAAGGCTGCGCGCCGATCGTTCGCGCGTTCGAGCGCGGCGAGGAGACTGCGACGCGCATCGAAAACGCGTCGACGCGCATGTGGGGCTTGCGCGTTCCCGCCGGCATCGGTGATCGGCTGACGCTGCGCGCGCTGCGCGAGTCGCGCGGCTCCGCCATCACGGTTTCCGACGACAAGGCCGGAGCTGCGATGCGCGACCTGCATCGCCTCGAGGGAATCGACGCCGCGATCGAAGGCGGCGCAACGCTGGCGGCGCTGCGCATCCTGTGCGCTTCGGGCGTCGCGCTGACGCGGCCAATCGTGCTGTTCAATACCGCGACGTCGCTTAAGTATGCGCTGCCGACGGGCTAGTGAGGGCTAACAGCGATTCCCTGTGCGTCACCATAGAAAGACTCATATTGGGCCGGTATCGTACTCGACGTGAGCGGATAGGGCATGTAGTACACATACGCGCCGTAGTCTGACTTTTCGGCAGAAACCCACAGGGTCGTCGCGTCATTCTGCATCGCCAACTGGCCTGGCTTGTCGGTAGGCACAGATACCCTTACCGTTGGCGTTTTCGCTCCCGGCGGAAACACGTCGATAGAGAAGTACCCCGACTCGGCGACAACGATGTTCCCGGCACTATCGACGAGTAACCCTGCAGGCGCATGGAGGAGCTTAATACCCAGGAGCCGCTTATTACTAAGGGCCGGCCCGAACTCCGCGATGGAGCCGCCATTGTGCATGTTGTACCGATATGCGACGTAGAGATTGCCTTGCCCGTCCTCGGCGATTCCGTCCGCTTCCAAGCCTATGCGCGCGTGCGCGATCGGAACGTTGGCGCCGGCGTTGTACTCGAAGACATACCCCCGACTCTGCGGGCCGAACCGGAACACGGACCGACCCGATACAAAGACGTGCCCAGCCGAGTCGGCCAGTGGAAATAAGGGTACGTGCACGCCCTTCGAGTACGTCATCGACGGCCTCTTGGAGCCATTCGGGTAGACGGTGACGGTACCGTTTCCTGAGTTAGCGACATAGAGCGAATTGTGGGAGTCGACGCTCAATCCAGACGGGACATCGACGCCCTTGGAAATCGAGCCTATCTTTGGCTGATTCGGCCCAGCGAGAGGATAGATGTAGACGATGCCCTGGCTAGGCCTGCACAGGTAAAAGCAACTGACATACAACTCGGGCTGACCGCTTCGAGCGTCGCGCGGAGGCGGCTTCGACGCACGCTGCGACACCGCGCCGCCGGGCAAGGGCGTTGAGGCTTGCTGCAGCCCGCCGCAACTAGCGTACGCGATCGCACTCGCAATGGTGAATATAAAGCTCAGGCGCTTAGAGATTCCAGCCATTGTCTCTCCCCGAGGGCGGCTTCTTTGCGGCTGCTTCGTCCCCTGCGCCTACGCCGCGGCGCCGAGGCGCTCCAAGCTGCGGTACTGGATCGCCTCCGCGACGTGCGCGGAGCCGATGGCGTCGTCGCCGGCGAGGTCGGCGATGGTACGGGCGACGCGCGCGATGCGATCCAGGGCGCGCGCCGAGAACTGGCGCTTCGCGCTGGCGTGCGCGAGCAGGCGCATCGCGGCCTCGTCGAGCGCGCAGTAGCGGCGCATCGCGTTGCCGGGAATCTCCGCGTTGCACAGCAGCGACGAGCCCGCGAAGCGCCGGCCCTGGCAGTCGCGCGCCGCGATGACGCGTTGCCGGATCGCTGCCGAATGCTCCGCGGACTCATAGCGCACCATGTCGTCGAACGGCACGCGCGCGATCTCGATCTGCAAGTCGATGCGATCCAAGAGCGGTCCCGACAGCTTGCTGACGTACTTGGCGACCATCGCATCGTCACACCGGCATTCCGCGCTGCGCGTGCCGCGATAGCCGCACGGGCAGGGATTCATCGACGCCACGAGTTGAAACCGCGCGGGATACGTAAACGTACCGGCCGCGCGTGCGATCGTGACGGTGCCTTCCTCGAGCGGCTGGCGCATCACCTCAATCGCGCTGCGCGTGAACTCGGGAAACTCGTCGAGGAAGAGCACGCCGTGATGCGCGAGCGAGATCTCGCCGGGCTTCACGAGCGCGCCGCCGCCGACCAGCGCGGTTTGGCTGATCGTGTGATGCGGAAAGCGAAACGGTCGCGCGCGAACGATGCCGGCGCGGCCGAGCAAAAGGCCCGCGACGCTGTAGATCTTCGTCACCTCGAGCGCTTCGTGTAGCGACATCGCGGGCAGGATCGAGGGCAGCCGGCGCGCGAGCATCGTCTTTCCGCAGCCGGGTGGCCCGACGAGCAGCAGGTTGTGACCGCCCGCCGCCGCGATCTCGAGTGCGCGCTTGGCTGCGAGTTGCCCGCGCACGTCGGCCAAGTCGCCGTGGACGATCTCGTCGGCGGGCTCGAGCACGGGAGCCGCGGTGCGCTCGCGCCATTTCGCGCCGTGGCCGCAGAGAACGGCGACCGCCGATTGCAGCGAATCGACGGCGTAAAGCTCGACGCCCGCGACCAAAGCGGCCTCGTCGGAATTGCCCGCGGGAACGATCAGCTTGGTGAAGCCGGCGTTGCGCGCGCCCAGCACCATCGGGAGAATACCGCTGACCGGTTGCAGCTTGCCGTCCAGCGCGAGCTCGCCCAATGCGATGAAGTCGCGCAGCGCGGCGTGCTCGATCTGTTCGTCGATGCCCATCAACGCGAGAGCGATCGCGAGATCGAACGCGGGGCCGCCCTTGCGAACGTCCGCCGGCGACAGGTTGACCAACAGCCGCCCCGCCGGATAGGCGAACCCCGAGTTGAGAATCGCCGCGCGGACGCGCTCGCGTGCTTCGCCGAGCGCGCGATCCGGAAGCCCGATGATCAGGAAGCCCGGCGTCCCCGGCGCGCTGTCCGCTTCGACGCGCACGACATAGCCTTCGATGCCGAGCATCGCGGCCGAAAAGGACAGGGAGAGCATTGCCCGCCCCTCTGCTCGACGGTTTTGGAATGTCTAGGGGTAGCGCAAGCAAGCCAAGAACAACGACCGCCGTGAGACCGGAGATGATAAGCGCGCTGGCGGAGTCCGGAACGCTGGTCGTTATCTGCGCGAGCGTGATCGCGGCGCTCATTCAGCTTCGGCACATCCGCGCGGGGAATCAGCTGCAGGCGCTGCTTTCGCTCGAGCGCGATTTTCGCACGGGCCCGATGCAGTCCGCGCTGCGGTACATCCAAGAGGAACTGCCCAAGAGGTTGGAAGACCCGGCGTACCGCCGCGAGCTCGAAACGATCGGCTTCATCGATCCGGCGATGCATCCGGAGATGGTGGCGTGCAACTGGCTCAACGAGATGGGGACGCTGGTCAAGCGCGGCCTGGTCTCGGAAGACACGTTCATGGACCTGTTCGCGCGCCTGATCGCCCACTGCTGGAGGCAGATCGCGCCGGCGGTGGCGATCATGCGGCGGACCCGCGGCCGGGCGCAGTACCACGATTTCGAGTATCTGGCGCAGCGTGCGGGGGCGTGGCTCCAGCGGAACCCGGAAGGGATGTCGCCGCGCGACTTCGTCCGCGTCCCGATACCCGACCGCTGGAGCGAACAGGACGGCCAGGCCGCAAGCGGCGCGGCGGCTTCTCCACAGATTGCACAGGACTAACGTCACAGGTTGTGGACAGCGGGGAAAGTTAACGTTTGATAAAGGAGACGGACTTGAAAAGAGCGCTCGCTCGTATCGCTTTACCGCTCGTCGCGGCGGCGGCTCTGGCCGCCTGCTGGCATGGGACGTCGCAGTCGAGCGCCTCGCCCGCGGCGAGCGCCGCCGGGCGCAAGACGATCGGGGTATCGATTCAGAATCGTGAGGCGCAGTTCTACCAAGACATGGAATCCGGCATGCGCTCCGAGGCGGCGAAATACGGTTACGGGCTGATCGTCGTGGACGCGAGCCGTGACAACGCCAAGCAGCAGAGCCAAGTCGAAGACTTCATCTCGAAGCGCGTCGACGCGATCGTGCTGACGCCGTACGACTCCCAAGCGATCGGGAGCGCGATCGCCGAGGCGAACTCGGCCGGCATTCCGGTGTTCACCGCTGACATCGCGAGCACGAGCGGGCAGGGCCGCGTCGTCGCGCACATCGCGAGCGATAACGTCCAGGGCGGGTTCCAGGCCGGAACGCTGATTTGCTTGGCCGTCAAGTCCGGCAGCATCGCGATCATCGACGAGCCCGAGGTGACCAGCGTTCAAGATCGCGTCAAAGGATTCAAACAGGCGATCGCGCAGCGCTGTCCGTCCGTAACGATCGTCGCCGACGTCGACTCCGGCGGCACGCGCGACAAGGCGAGCAGCGACACCGGGGACATTCTCCAGGCGCATCGCGACCTCAAGGGAATCTTCGGAATCAACGACGATTCCGCGCTCGGCGCGCTTGCCGCGGTGCGAGCCGCAGGACTGACCGGCAAGATCGCCATCGTTGGTTACGACGCGACGCCCGAGGCGCGCGACGCCATCGGCAAGGGCGAGATGTACGGCGACGCGAGTCAATATCCAGTCAAGATCGGCTCGACCACGATCGACGTGATTGCGAACTACTTCGCCGGAAAGAAGCCGCCGCCGGTGGTGAAAATCGGGGTCGGAACCTTCACGAAAGCGTCGCTAGGTCAAGCGCCGAGCTCGCCGTAGCGTGGCGGCGCCGCTTCTCGATATGTGCGGGATCGGGAAGAGCTTTCCCGGCGTGCGCGCGCTTACCGACGTATCGCTGACGCTCTCCGCCGGCGAAGTGCTCGTTCTCGTCGGAGAGAACGGCGCCGGAAAGTCCACGCTGATGAAGATCCTCGCCGGCGCGCTGCAGGCCGACGAGGGCGAAATTCGCATCGACGGCAAGCCCGTTCGCATCGCCACGCCGCAAGAGGCGCAGCATCTGGGCATTGGGATGATCTATCAGGAGTTCACGCTCGTCCCGCAGCTGACCGCTCCGGAAAACATCGCGCTCGGCACCGAACCGACGCGTGCGGGCCTCATCGAGACCGGGGCGGTGCGCGCGCGCGCTGAGCGCGCGCTCGGCGAGCTCGGACTCGAGATCCCGCTCGACATTCCCGTGTCGCGTTTCTCCGTCGGACAGCAGCAGCTGGTCGAGATCGCGAAGGTCCTCGCGCGGTCCGCGCGGATCATCGTGATGGACGAGCCGACGGCCGCGCTCTCCGACCGCGAGATCGAGCGGCTCTTCGAGATCGTGCGTCGCCTGCGCGCGGGCGGCGCCGGCATCATCTACATCTCGCATCGCATGGAAGAGCTATCGCGCATCGCCGACCGCGTGTCCGTCATGCGCGACGGCAAGGTCGTGGAGTCGCGCAACGCCGCGGATTTTCCGCAGGACCAAATCATCCGCGCGATGGTCGGGCGCACGCTGGACGCGCACTTTCCCGAGCTCGCGAAGCCGCCGCCCGACGCCGCGGTGCGGCTCGACGTGCGCGATCTGACGCGCGCGCCCGTCGTCAACGACGTGACGTTCTCCGTGCTCGCGGGTGAGATCGTCGCGCTCGCCGGGCTCATCGGCGCGGGCCGAACCGAGATCGTCCGAGCCATAGCGGGCGCCGACCGGCGCGACGCCGGCGAGGTTCGGGTCGACGGCGCGGCCCTGCCCGCCGGTAACATCGGCGACGCCATCGCGGCGGGCGTCGCGTTCATCACGGAGGATCGCAAGGCGCAGGGCCTCGTCCTGGGCATGACCGTGCGCGAGAACGTCACGCTCGCGCACCTCGCGTCATTCGTCGATCGCGATCTCTTGATCGATGCGGCTCGCGAGCGAGCGGCGACCAAGACGATGATCGACGAGCTGCGAATCCGGACGCCGAGCACGGAACAGATCGCGCGCAACCTCTCGGGCGGGACGCAGCAGAAGGTCGTGCTCGCGAAGTGGCTGCTCGGCGACGCGCGGGTCTTCCTCTTCGACGAGCCAACCCGCGGGATCGACGTCGGGGCGAAGGCGGAGATCTATCGCATCATGCTCGATCTGGCGGGGCGCGGCGCGGCGATCGTGATGGTATCGAGCGACCTGCCGGAGGCGCTCGGCATGGCGCATCGCATCCTGGTCGTGCGGGGCGGCCGCATCGCAGCGGAGTTCGCGCGCGCGGAGGCCACGCCGGACAAGGTCATCGCCGTGGCCACGGGCGCGGCCGCATGAACGGCGAAAGCCGCGTCTGGTACTGGCTGCGCATCGCCGCGGCGGCCGCGTTCGTTATCGGGCTGGTCGTCGTCGTCGACGTCGCGTCGCACGGCTCGTTCCTCGAGCCCAGCAACATCGTGCGCGTGCTGCGCCAGATCACGTACAACTGCGTGCTGGGCGTGGGCCAGACGTTCGTCATCATCACCGGCGGTATCGACCTCTCCGTCGGTTCGCTGGTCGCGCTGACCGGCGTCGTCGCCGCCCTATTCGCCAACACCGTGCATCTCAGCGGGTTTCCGCTGATCGCCGCGACGCTGATCGTGGCCGTCGGCGTCGGCGCCATCGCGGGATGGATCAACGCGCTGCCGGTCGTCAGGCTGAACCTGCCGCCATTCATCACGACGCTGGCGATGCTCGAAATGGCGCTCGGCGCCTCGTTCATCCTGGCGCACGGCCGCCCCGTGGCGCTGCAGAGCGGCGACTTCCAGAACACCGGAATCGGCTCGTTCCTCGGCGGCGTCACGTCGGCGCTGCATCTGCCGAGCATTCCGGTGCCGGTGATCTGGATGGTCGTCGTCATCGTCGCGGCCTCGGTGTTGCTGACACGCACGCGCTTCGGGCGCTACGTCTTCGCAATCGGCGGCAACGAGGAGGCGGCGCGCCTCGCCGGAATTAACGTCGCGCGCGTCAAGACCGCCGTCTATGTGATCAGCGGCGCATGCGCGGCGATCGTGGGATTCCTCTACATGGCGCTCTTCTCGTCGGGTTCGCCGCAGACCGGAACGGGCGACGAGCTGCTCGAGTCGATCGCCGCGGTCGTCGTCGGCGGCACCAGCCTAACCGGCGGCCGCGGCAGCGTGATCGGCACGTTCTTCGGCGCGCTGCTCATCGGCGTGCTATACAACGCGATGAACCTGCTCAACGTCGACTCCTACCTACAAAAGGTGCTGCTCGGTGTGGTCATCTTGCTGGCCGTCGTGCTCGACGAACTGCGCAAACGCTACCTGTCGAAGTAATCTCGGAGGCAGACCCTAGAACGGGAAGTCGGATTGGGTCAGGCCGGTGTTGGTCTTGAGATTCTCGACCGATTCGTCGAGAACGATCTGCGCGCCCGAATACAGGATCTGGCGGACGGGCCAGTGCGTGTCCTTGGAGAGGTACAGAATCTGTTCCGAAACGTCGGAGTTCGAGGCCGGGTCGGCGACCTTGAGATCGAGCCGGTCGGTGGCCACGCCCGCGACCTTGCCGCCCTCGGTCTGCGTGAGCTTGCCGGGCGTCGTTTCGTACAACTCGACGATGTGCTGTAACAGCCCCTCGGGAATAGTCACGCCGCGCAGCGAGACGGCGCGGTGATCGTGGACGTCGACCTTCAGGTGGAAGCCAGATAAGAACCCGCCCTGGTGGCCGCTGATCTGATCGGTGCCGGCCCAGACGCCGCCGGAGCCCTTGCCGTCGCCGTCGAGGATCAGCGTCTTGGCGTAGTGCGGCTTCATGAACGAGTATTGATACACGCGATCTTGCGTGGCGGTGCCCTTGGCCTCGTGAACGTGCAGCACGCACGTGTAGTCGTTGATCGCCGCAAATGCATGGTCGAACGCCGTGATCGCGGGAGCGGTATTGGCGGCGAGCGCGCCGGACGATAGCAGGATGCTGAGGCCGGCGGCGAAGGCGCTGGGCAGCGCCGAGCGGCGAAGGTTCACAACGTTCCTCTCAAAATCACACGGTTTGCGAGCTGGGCTGCACGCTTTCATCGATGAGCAGCGTACCGTGTTTACCTTCAACGCCGATGAGTACATCGCATTTCGCATCGGCGGCGATCTCTTCGATGAGGCGCCCCAGCGGCGCGCCGCTGTACTTCCCCTCGCGGAACGAGCCGAGGATGATGAGATGGGCCTTCTCTCGCTTCGCGACGTCGAGGACCGCCTGTTTGGTCGAGCGCGTCTTGATCGTCTCCGTCCGAATGGCGACGTTGCTCTTGTTTGCGATCGTCTCGGCCGCGCCGAGGGCGTCGAGCGCCTGCCGCTCCTCGAACGGCATCTCGGCGTCCGGCGGCAGCGTGTAGGGCACCTCGACGATGTACAGAGCGAGTAGCTCCGAACGTTCGCCGCGCGCAAGCTTCACCGCCAGCGCCATCATGTGCGCCGAGTCGATCTCCGGTGAGAAGACGACGATCAAGCTGCCGACCATCCGCTCGAGCTCGTGCTCGGCCTTCGCCGCGATTTGTTGGACGTACGACGGCGGCGGATGCAGCATCCACCATAGCGTCGACCCCACGGCCCCGGCGATGAAGAGCGCCACGAGCGCGCCGGTCGCCGTGACGTGAACCTCGGCCGCCGGCATCACGGCATGTCCCGCGCGCGCCAAATCAGCGCCAGCCGGTGCATGCCGAGCGCGATCATCGCGGCTCCCAAAACGATGCCCGGCAGGATCGCAAACCCGCCCCCGCGCGCCGACTCTAGCATGCGCGCCACGATGACGAGCCCGCAGAACACGATCGCGAGCGAGAGCATTGCGCGGACGTACAGCACGCTAGCTCGGACGCCCGGCGCGCCGCGCGTCGCTGGCCTTGAGGTTCGCCGTGTACTCATCCATCAATTCGAGCTCGCCGGCCCGCCGAAGAATTTCGGTCTGGGCGTTGCGCCAATCCCGCCGCTGCGAGCGTAGCAACGGAAGCCGGCGATGGTTGCGGTAGATCAGATACAGGATCAGGCCGAGCAGCAGCCAGCTCGGCCCGAAGATCCGTCCGAGCGCGTGCGTCCGCAGCGTAAACAGCAGAATCGACACGATCCCCACGAAGCCGATCACGCCCACGATGGGAAACTCGACGCGCTCACCACGAAAGCGGAATGGCACGTTCAACGGGATCTTGAACTTGCGCGGACTCAGCGGGTCCGTGAGGCGCAATCCGATCAGGCCGAGAAACACGAACGAGTAGCTCGTTGCCGCGCCGAACGCGTAGAGGTCCGCCAGGAACTCCAGCCCGTTCTCGCCGTGAAAGAAGCGGCCGTACAGCGCCGCGACGTGGGGATATAGCGCGGGCGCCGACGCGAAGAGCAGCTCGATCACGGCGACGGTGGAGAAGAAGACGATCGATATCGCGGGCGTCCGGAAGCGGCTGTGGACGCGCTGAAAGATCGAGGGCAACAGGTTGCTGCTGCTCATCGCGTAGGCGATGCGCGAGCTTCCGAACACGCCCGAGTTCGACGAGATCAGCAGCAGAACGGCGCCGAGAACCGGCACGTAGAGCGCGGCGAACGCCCCGTAATACGGTATCTGCGCCGAGAGCAGCGCGACGGCCTTGCCCTGGTTGTCCGCGTTATTGGGGAAGATTTGCCAGAACTGCTGCGCGTGGCCGTGCGCGTCGAGGATCGGGTGCCACGGCTGCAGCCCGAGCGCGAGGTTCGAATAGGCCAGCGCGAAGATCAGGATCGTCAGGATCAGCGACACCGACGTGCGCGGAATGATCGAAGCCGGCCGTTGCGTCTCCTGCGCGGCCTGCGAGATCGACTCCAGACCGACGAACGAGATGATCGCGAGCGACGTTCCGAGCATCAGCTGATAGGGCGACGGCCAGTCCAGCTGCATCGTGTGAATCAGAAGATGCGGTCGGAACGCGAAGAGAAAGCCGAAGCACAGGATGCACGTCTCGCTGATCACGTCGAGCGCGGACACCACGCCGTTGAACGCCGTGCTCCCGCGCACTCCCACGACGTTGAGGAGGCAGAGCCCGAGAACCAATGCCAGCACGACGCTGAAGTGGATCCAGGGATGGATCGAATTGACCAGCGCCGGCAGCAACTGGCTCGAGTAATCGACCGAGGTCCATGCGAAGAGCGTCACGTCGATCGTGAAGTCCAGCAGCACCGCCCATCCGGCGATGAAGCCGAAGATGTCGCCGAGGCCGCGCATCACGAAATACTGTCCGCCCCCCGCGACGGGATAGGTCGAGGCGAGCTCCGTGTAGGCCAGGCCGATGCACACGTAGACGACGCCGGCGAACAGGAACGCGACGTTCGAGGCGCCGGCCGCCCACGCGAGCACCAGACCGAGGCCGACGAAGATGTCGGCGCCGACGTCGGAATAGCCCCACGAAAACGAGCCCCACGGCGTGACGCTGCGGCGCAGCTCCGGATTGGCGCGCGTAGACACTAAAAGGCGTTGCGGTGCAGGCTCAGCCGCGGACCGTCCAGGGTAACGACGTCGAAGCGGATCTTCGCCGCCGGGGCGACGATCTGCGCGTAGTCGGCGGCGGCGCGCCGCAGCCGCGAACGCTTGCGCGCATCGACGGCACACAGCGCCGATCCGTAAGCCCGAGAGTCACGCCGCTTCACTTCGACGATCACGAGCGTCGGCCCATCGAGGCAGACGGCGTCGATCTCTCCGCCGGGCACCCGGACGTTGCGCGCTAGCACGCGGTAGCCGCACTCCGTGAGGAAGCTGCTGGCGCGGTCCTCGCCGCGGCGGCCCTTCGCGGCGTTATCCAACTTCGAGCGCTTCCATCGCGTCGACCGATTCGAGGCCGAGCGCCAGCTGCGCGTCGCGCACGCGCGCCCAGTTGGCGCGATGATGGACGCTCGGCCCGTGGAGGCGCAGCGCCTCGATGTGGTGCGGCGTCGAATAGCCCTTGTGCAGCGCGTAGCCGTAGCGGGAGTCTTCCGCGTCGAGGGCGACCATCAGCCCGTCCCGGTGGACCTTCGCGAGGATCGAGGCCGCCGCGACGACCGCGCAACGCGCGTCGCCGTGAATCAGCGGCTCCTGGGGTCCCGCAAACGACCGAATCCGGACGGCGTCGGTGATCAGATACTGCGGCGCGTAGCTCAGCGCCGCGATGGCGCGCTCCATCGCGAGGATGCTCGCCCAGTAGATGTTGAGGCGATCGATCTCTGCGACGCACGCGCTGCCGATCGCCCACGCCGTCGCCTGGATCTTGATGATCTCGGCGATCTCTACGCGGACCTCGGGGCGAACTTGTTTGGAATCGTTCAGCCCGCGTATCAAGAGCGGCTGCTCCGCGACGACGCAGGCGGCGACGACCGGGCCGGCCAGCGGTCCGCGGCCAACCTCATCGACGCCTCCGACCAGTACGAATCCGCGTTCGCGCGCCGCGTACTCGAAGCGGTGCAGACGATGCAGCCTGCGGCGCTCGCGCTCGTAGGCGTTGCGCGTCTTACGCTGCTTCGGTGTCATCCGGAGCCTCGAGCGAGATGCGGCCGAAGACGCCATCGTTGAACGCGCTGATGTAGGATCGCGCCGCGTTGTGATAGTCCGTGGCTCCGCCGCGCCGGACGAAGCCCCGCTCGGCCGCGAAGGTCTGCAGGCCGGGAAACCGCGTGCGCGGGCGCCGAGCGACGAGCCAGCTGTGGAATGCGTCGGCGACCTCGACGGGGTCGTAGGCGTTGCGCGGCACGGCCCCGCAGATCGCGAGCTTCCATTGCGCCGCGGCGCCGGAGATCTTCGGCGGCAACACCCCTGGCGTGTCCATCACCTCGATACCGGACGCGAGCCGAAACCACTGGGTCTGCCGCGTGACGCCCGCGCGGTCTTCGGTCTTCGCCGCTCCTCGGCGCAGGAGCGCGTTGACGATCGTGGACTTCCCGGAGTTGGGCACCCCGACGATCATTGCGCGGACGACTTTCGCGGCGCGACCGTCTCGCCGCGAAAAGCCTTCGATCGCGGCGGCGAGACGCGCGACGCTGCCGCGCTTTCGGCCGTCGACGGCAACCGCACGCGTGCCGCGTCCGGCTAGGTGGTCGAGCCAAAGGCGCGTCGTCGCGGGATCGGCCAAGTCGTCTCGATTCAGAGCCACGAAGCGCACTCGCTTGTCCGCGAGATGTTCCAGCAGCGGCGCCCGGCCCGTGCGGGGGATACGCGCGTCGACGACCTCGACGACGATGTCGATGATCCGCAGGTATTCGCGGATCCGGCGCGTGGTCTGCACCATGTGACCGGGATAGTTCCCAGAGGAGCTCGGCACGGCGTCACAGCCCGCCCAGCATGCGCGGCGGCCAGATCCCGGCCACGGCGCGCCCGATCAGCCGATCGTCGCTCACCGGCCCGAAGAAGCGCGAGTCCTCGCTCTCCGCCCGGTTGTCGCCCAGCACGTAGACGCTTGCGGGCGGCACGGCCGTCTCCGCGAAGCTGCGGTCGTCGGCGTGCTGCACGTAGGGTTCATCGAGCTTGCCGCCGTTGAGGTAGACCTGTCCGCGAACGATGCGAATCCGATCGCCGGGCAGGCCGACGACGCGTTTGATGAAGACCGCGCGCGCGTCGCCCTCGTGCCGGAACGCGGCGATCTCGCCGCGACGCGGCTGCGCCAGCCGGTATGCGAAGGTATTGATGAGGACGTACTCACCGGAGCGGATGTGCGGCTCCATCGAGAGGCCCGAGACTTGCGGGAGCCGGACGAAGAAGGCTGAGATCAGCAGTGCGAGCACCGCGAGCTGCAAGGCCAGGTTCGCCACCGATCGCCATCGCAAGAAGCGGACCACGAAGGGCAGACTTCGCTTTGCGCGCTACAGAATCTTGGCTTGCGACGGGGGCCAGAAAATTAGGAATGCGCGTCCGGTGAATCCGGCCGGCGCGTCGCTGCGCTGTCCGGTCGCAAACCGCCCGCCGTCTTGCGAGAACCCCCAGATGTGCGAGTCCTCCGAATCGTTGCGGTTGTCGCCGAGCATGATGTAACAGTGCGGCGGGATGCGGTCGGCGGCACTCCACTTGGCGGCAGGCGGAACGTTGGCGGCGCTGGGGTCCAGGCGCTGCCAGCCGGCACCGTAGCTGACGTAGATGCCGTAGTTGCGGATCTCGAGGTTGTAGCTCGGCTTCTCGGCGACGTACGGCTCTTGCAGCGGCGCGCCGTTGAGAAAGACGGTGCCGCCCGCGACGCGCAGCGTATCGCCCGGCCGGCCGATCACGCGCTTGATGAAATCGTCGGGCGTCGGAACCGGCGGTGGGAAGACCACGATGTCGCCTTCTCTCGGAGCGTGAAACCGGTATTCGAACTTGTCGACGAGCAGGACGTCGTGAATCTGCAGCGTCGGCAGCATCGAGCCGGACGGGATGTAGTAGGTCCGGGCCACGAACGTGATCAGAACCCACGCGGCGATGCCGGCGATGATGAACGGATCCAGGAACTCGCGCGCGATCGCGGTGCTGCGGCCCGAGGAGCCCGCGACGACCGGGCGCAGCGAAAGAATTGCGCGGGCGGCGCCGATGACGGCCACGATCGCGAGCAGCTCGTACGGCGTCATGACCGGATCACTTCTCTAACGCGCGCATGCGGTCCAGCGGCCAGAGGATGAAGAATGCTCGGCCGACGAGGCCGCCGGCTCGCGCGAACCCCCAGACGTGCGAGTCGTCGGAGTAATTGCGGTTGTCTCCGAGCGCGAAATAGGAGCCGTTGGGGATGCGGTCCGGCGCCTGCCACATCGCACGCGGGGGGACGTTGGCGAGATGGGGGTCGAGCGCGCGGCCGTTCACGTAGATGCCGTAGTCGCGAATTGCCAGCGTGTAGCGCGGGGGCTGATTCTCGTAGGGCTCGCGCAGCGGGTTCCCATTACGGTACACGATGCCGTCGGCGATCACGATCCTATCTCCCGGTACGCCGATCACGCGTTTGACGTAGTCGTTTCCGCCCGAGTCGACCGGCGGCGTGAACACCGCGACGTCGCCGGACGCCGGCGCGTGCAGGCGATACGCGATCTCGTCCACGAGCACGACGTCGCGAACCTGCAGCGTGGGGACCATCGAGACCGACGGAATGTAGAACGTGCGAATGACGAACGTGATCAGAAACAGCGCGACCAATCCGGCCGCGATCAGCGCGTCGAGATATCCGCGGACCGTCGTCGCAGTGGCGCTCGCGGGACCCGTCGCGAACGGCTTTAAGGAGATTGCGGCTCGCGCGATACCCAAGATGCAAACGAAAGCGATGAGCTGAAGCGGTGTCAGGGCGGCGCGTCAGGTTCCTTTGGCTTTCTTTTCCTTGATGCGAGCGGCCTTACCGACCTTTTCGCTCAAATAATACAGGCGGCTGCGCGAGACGACGCCACGTTTGCCCACTTCGATCCGCTCGACACGCGGACTGTGCAAGAGGAACGTCTTCTCGACGCCGACGCCGTGCGCGATCCGGCGCACCGTGATCGATTCGCCGCTGCCGCCGCCCTTGCGCACGATGACGACGCCCTCGAACATCTGCGTCCGTTCCTTGCCGCCCTCGGTGACCTTGGAGTAGACCTTGACCGTGTCGCCGGCCCGGAACTGCGGAATTCCGTCCTTGACTTGGTCGCGATTGAGGACATCGATGACGTTCATGATGCAAATCCTGCCATGCGAAAGCGGCGCAAAGAATAGCCGGGCGCGGGGCCCGGCACAGCGCCCTATGCTATCACGGGCCTTCCGGGGGGTGCAAGGTTTTATCGAGCAAATCCCCCCGCCGGGCCTCGGTGCGCTGGCGCGATTGCTCGCGGCGCCACTGCGCGATTTTTGCGTGGTTCCCCGAGAGGAGCACCTCCGGCACCTCGATGCCGCGGAAGCTGGCGGGGCGCGTGAAGCTCGGGTAGTCCAGGGTGCCGGCGGCAAATGACTCGCTGACGAGCGATTCCGCCCGCAGGACGCCGGGGACCAGGCGCACCGTCGCATCCATGAAGACGAGGGCCGGAATCTCACCGCCCGTCAGCACGAAGTCGCCGAGCGACCACTCTTCCACGGGGTAGAGTCGGCCGAGGCGGTCGTCGATCCCCTCGTAGTGGCCGCAGACGATGACGAGCCGGTCCGACTGCGCCCAGCGCGCGGCCTCCCGCTGCTCAAACGGACGTCCGCTTGGGCTCGGCACGACGATCACGCGCCGCTCGCCGCTGGGCGCCTCCGCCGCGATCCGGTCGAGCACCCGCGCGATCGGCTCGATGCGCAGCACCATGCCCGCCCCGCCGCCGAACGGGGCGTCGTCGGCGCGCTCTCCGTCCGCCAGCTCGTCGAGCAGGTGGTGGTAGCGCACCGCCACGAGCTCGCGTTCGATCGCGCGGCCGACGATCGAGAGGCCGACGAACGGCGCGAAGAGCTCGGGGAAAAGCGTGACGACGTCGATCGTGAACATAATCGTTCGGAGAATGTTCAGGAAGAACGACCCAATTGCTTCCGCGCTCGCGGCGCTGGAGCGCGGCGAGTTTGCCGTCGCCGAAAGCGCGCTCGGCGAGCTGCTCGAGCGTTCGGGCTCGCCCGTCGAACGCGCCTTCATGCTCAACAAGCGCGGCGTCGCTCGCATCGGGCTCGATCGGCGCGAGCTCGCCCAAGCCGACTTCGCCGCGGCGCTCGAATCGGTGGGCGGCTACGCCCCAGCCTTAACCAACCTCGGAAACCTGTTGCTCGAAGACGGCGACGCGAAGGGTGCGATCGCGCACTACGAGCGTGCCATCGCGAACGATCGGGAGTATGCCCTCGCGCACCTCAACCTCGGCGTCGCGTACAAGCGGCTGGGGCGCATCGCGGACTCGGTTCGCGAACTCCGCGAGGCCCAGCGGCTCGAGCAGCGCTCGCGCTCTAGCCCTTCGACTTTTTGGAGGCGGGCTCGGCCGCGGTGATTTCCTCGAGGTATTCGAAGAGCTGCGGCAGGGTGATCTTCTCCAGCGCGGTGCGCTCGTGGACCTTGTCGCTGTCCTCGCCTTCGTCGCGGATGTAGCAGCGCGTCTCGACGCCGCTCGCATCGCCGCTGATGAAGGAGACGGCGAAGCCGCGACCCGGCAGCTCGTCATAGATTCGCATCGTCTGCGGGTTGATGATCTCGACCGAGTGCGTCTGGCTGTTCGCGTCGAAGATGAGGATCTTGAGGTGTTCGAAGTTGGTTACTTCGATCAACCCGACGACGAAGACGTTCTTCGCGGAAAAGAATTCGTGCCCGCGTTTGCTGCGACTCGACACTTCGTAGAAGACGCGATGCGCAACGAACCGGTTGAGGATCTTCCGCAGCGTCGCCAGCGAGGCCAGCGTTTCGGTGCGGTTGCCGCGTGTGTAGATGATCTTCACGGGCGAGCCCTGATGCTTGCACGGGTTCCGAGGTAAGCCCTCCCGCCAGGAGCGGCGGAAGTCCGGCGATACCCCCGGAAAGATAGGCTCCGATGTTTTCGGTGCCCGACATCCTGGTCGTCTCCGTCCTCGCGCTCCTGCTCTTCGGGCCCGACCGTTTGCCCAAGGTCATGCGTCAGGCCGGCCGGCTGATGCGCGAGGTTCAGAGCACCTCGCACGCCTTTATCGCCGAGATGGAACGCGCGGCCGAGGGCCCGGAAGCGTCGATGCCGCCGCCCGCCCCTCCGCCGCCGGAGCCGAACGAAAGCGAGCCTAGCCCCTAAGCCAGGCCCTTAGATATTGAAGTTCCGGCGCAGCTCGGTGATACGGTCCTGCACGAGCTGGCGCGCCTGGGAATGCAGCCGTTGCTTCTGCTCGTCGGGCAGGCGGCGATAGATCATGTAGCCGGCGGCCGAGAGGAGCCCGCCGAGCAGGCCGACGAGCACGACCTTGCCGGCGTCGCTCGCAGCGTCATCGGAGGGCCCGGGCCGCTCGCCCGAGCCCTGATAACCGTTGCCCGGGCGGCTCGACCACGGCGGGTCGTGTGGCGTCGTACGAAAGCTTTCAGACATCGTAGCGTCTCCTTCGGTTTGCAAACTCTGTTACCCGTCGGCGCCGCACCCGGACGTGCTCAGGGAAGCGCCGCGCGATCTCGGCGACGGCCAGCTCCGCCGTCGCGACGATGGCGCACACACTGGCGAGCTCGCGCCGTTCCGCCGGCCAGCGTAGACGCAGCGCGCCCGGCGTCTGGCGAGCCTCGAGCTCGACCCCGGCGTGCTCCTGGAGCCCGAGCCGCGCCGCCTGCAAGACCGCCGAGACCGCGGCACACACGATGTCCTGGCCGTACTCCGCGAAATCGGCGTGGCCGCGCGCGGAGATGCCGGCCAGGCGATCGCGTGCGTCCCGGTAGAAGATGACCTCGAGCACGGCGCCCTCCGAGCTCGTCCGTTAGGGAAGCGTTATCTTGGTGATCTTGACTTCGGCGTAAGGCTGGCGGTGGCCGTTGAGCTTGCGCACCCGCTTCTTCGGCTTGTAGCGGAAGACCAAGATCCTCTTGTTCTTGGCGTGGCGTAAAACCGTGCCGCTGACGCTCGCGCCGTCCAGCGTCGGGCTGCCGGCCTTGACCGCATCCCCGCTCCCCGCGAGGACCACGCGGTCGAAGGTGACCTCGGAGCCGACCTCGCTCGCGATCAGATCGCAGCGGATAACGTCGCCCTCGGCGACTCGATACTGCTTGCCGCCGGATTCGATGATCGCGTACATGACTTCGGTACGATACCAGGGCCGACGCCCATCGTCAACGCTGCATGGCATGCCGCCGGAGAGGCTTGACGAGCCACTTCGGCTTATGCTATTACAGAGTAGTCTATGAAACAGATTATTCTGCGACCGGATTATGCGACAGAGGCCGAAGCCGGCGGCCTTTGTCTGGCACGACTCGCGCTTACTTGGGCGGCTTACGGCTACGCGGTGGCTCTGCTGTGGCGAGCGCTTCCCCACGACCCGTTAGCCAGCGCGGCGGCATGGGCCGTGGCGCTGCTCGTCGGCCTCGCTCTTGCGGTCTGGACGAAGGGGGTGTGAACATGGAACGTCTCAACGCTTCCGACGCGCGCGACCACATCGAGATGGTCAATCGGATTCTGGCCGAGTCGCAACAGCGGCTCTGCGCGGGCGGGGAATACTTTGTCGTCTGGGGGATGGGCTCGGCCTTCGTCACGACGCTGTTCCAGATCGTCAACAACGGCCTCGTTCCGGACAGGGCGCTCTGGTCGATACCCGCAGTGCTCGCGCTCTGCGCGCTCGTTTCGATCTATCGCAGCCGCACGAATCGTGCCACGCTCGCGCGCAGCTCGCTCGTGCAGCGCGAGTTCTTCAACGTGCTCTGGCTAACGCTCGGACTCGCGTTCGTGAGCAACATCGCCGTGTACAAGATCTTTTCGGGCGTGGCGTCGGCGGCGGTCTGGAGCCTGGCCGAGGCGATCGTGCTGCTGTACATCGGCATGCACGGAAATCGCAGGGCGCAAATCGCCGGCGTGCTCGTCGTCGTTTCACTCATCGCGGCCAACTTTGCCTCTACCAGCGTCGCGGGTTACGTTCTCGCAGCCGGAATGCTGGCAGGCTACGCGGGATTCGGCGTCAGCGAGCTGCTGGCTCGCGAGTAGATTCGCACGTGGACGAGCTGCTGCTCTCGAAGGTTAGACTCGGCATCGTCGCCGAGCTCCTGAACTTCGACTGGATCGCGTTTTCGGAGCTGGCGCGTTCGCTCGACGTGAGCAACGGTAACCTCGGCGCGCATCTGAGCAAGCTGGTCGATGCCGGTTACGTCGACGAGCAGAAGAGCTTCGTGAATCGCCGCCCGCTCACGCGCTATCGCCTTACCAACCGCGGTCGCGAGGCGTTTGCGGCTCACGTCTCGCAGCTGCAGTCGCTGCTCGAATCGGCGAATTGATGAGGAAGAGATCATGATCCTAGAGTTCGATGGCGTCGGCAAGTCGTACGGAGCGATCCGCGCCCTCAATGCGCTCTCGTTCGGCGTGGAGCGCGGCGAGATCGTCGCGCTGCTTGGGCCCAACGGCGCGGGCAAGACGACGGCGCTCGAAATCGCCCTCGGTTTGCGCAGCGCCGACTCCGGGAGCGTGCGGCTCTTCGAATCCTCGCCGCGCCACGTCGCTACGCGCCGCAGGCTGGGCGTGACGCCGCAGGAGAGCGGCTTCCCCGACATGCTGCGCGTCGACGAGATCGCGGCGTACGTCGCGCAGCACTATCCAAACGCGGCGCCGATATCCGAGACGCTCGAGACGTTCGGCCTCACGTCCTTGGCGGGGCGCCGCGCCGGAACGCTCTCGCAGGGACAGTCGCGTCGGTTGGCCGTCGCGTTGGCCTTCGCCGGGCGTCCCGAGCTCGTCGTGCTCGACGAACCGACGACCGGACTCGACGTGGAGTCGCGCCGCAACCTCTGGGACGTCGTGCGCAGCGCCGGCGAGCATCGCTCGATCCTCTTCACGACGCACTACTTGGAAGAGGCGCAGGCGCTCGCATCGCGGATCATCGTGATCGACCACGGCGCTTTGCGGTTCGACGGCGATCCGCAGGAGCTGCGCGCGCGGATGGGGACGCGGCGCCTGAGCTACGTCGGAGCCGATGGGCCGGTCGTCTTGAACGCGACCGATTCGGACGCGTACGTTCGCGCGCTCGTCACGAGCGGCGTCGCCTTCTCCGACTTGGAGATTGCGGCACCGTCGCTCGAAGAGGCCTTTCTCTCGCTCACCGGAGGTCACGCATGAATTCCGTCGCGTTGCTGCGCGCGCACGTGCGCGTTCAATTCCTCGATCTCCTGCGCTACCCCGGCTACGTCGTGCCGACGGTCCTCTTCCCGGGGATGTTCTACGCCTTGTTCGCGCTGCCGTTCGTGCGCACGCGGGCCGACGTCGCGGATGCAACGATGCTCGCCTTCATGGCGTTTGCCATCGTCGGCGTCACGCTCTATCAGTTCGGCGTCGGCATCGCGCAGGAGCGCGGCCGCCCGTGGGAGCGGTACAATCGGACGCTGCCCGTCTCCGCGGGCGTGCGCTTCGCCGCGCGGATCGTCACGGCCGTGCTCTTCGGCTTTTTGGCCGCGGCGGTCGTCGCGTTGGCGGCCCGCGCATTCACGCCCATCGACCTCACGGCCGGGCAGTGGCTGCGCGTCGCGATCTACGCGCTCGCGGGCGGCGTTCCGTTCGTGCTGCTCGGCATCACGATCGGCTACTGGACGTCGGCTCGGGCCACCGTCCCGATCGCGACAGCGTTCAACTTGCTGCTCGCATACGGCGGCGGCCTGTGGATGCCGCCGCAGGAACTGCCCCGCGTCGTCGCGGCGGTCTCGCCGTATCTGCCCACGCGGCAGTTCGCCGACCTGCTGTGGAGTGTCACGACCGGCGCGGAAGCGACGCGTGCCGTCGCGGGACTCGCCGTCTACGCGGTGCTCTTCGCGGCGGCCGCAGCGATCGGATACCGCCGCGACGAACGCACTCGCTATGCGTGAGCCTGGCTTGCCGCGCGGAGCTCCGCTGACAGCTCGTGCGCGGCGCGCAACCCCTCGTCGAAAGCGCGCACCGCGTTGAGCTCGGTGGCGTCCTTGGCGCCGCCCACCACGCGATAGGGCATGCCGAGCCTTTGTATCTCCGGCAGGAGCGCGTCGTTGCGCTCCTGACCGGCGGCGATGACGACGGTGTCCGCCGCGATCGTCCGCGCGTTGCCCTCCGCGTCGCGGATGCGGACGCCGCCGGCCACGATGGCGTCGTAGCTGACGCCCGTATAGCTTTCGACGCCGGCGGCGCGCAGCGTGCGCAGCACGGCCCACCTCGTCGTCTTGCCGATGCGCTCCCCGATCGTCGTCCCGCGGCGCATCAACGCGACGCGCTTTCGACCCGTGACGACGAGCGCGCCGTCCGGCGGCGCGGCGAGCCCCTGCTCGTAGAGAAAGCGCGAGCCCGCGTCGACGTCCGATTCGCCGAAGCTCAAGTAATGCGCGACGTCAACGCCGATGCCGCCCGCGCCGACGATGGCCACGCGTTCGCCCACCGCACGATCGTGCAAAAGGAGATCGGCGTACGAGATCACGCTCGGGAGATCGCTCCCGGCGACGCGCGCGGCCCGCGGAACCACGCCGGTGGCCAGCACGATTGCGTCGAAGCCGCGCAGCGCCGCGGCGCCGGCGACGTGCCGGTTCAAGTGGAGCGTGACCCCTAACCGCGCCAGCTCGTTCGCGAAGTAACGGATCGTTTCGCCGAAGTCGCGCTTTCCCGGAACGCGCCGCGCCATGCGGAACTGGCCGCCGAGCTCGCCGTCGGCCTCGAACAGCTCGACGCGGTGACCGAGCGCCGCGAGCGCGCGCGCGGCCTCCAATCCGGCGGGTCCGCCGCCGATCACGGCGAACCGGCGCGCTCGATCCGCGGATACCGGACCCTCCGGAAACTCGCGCTCGCGCCCGGCGCGCGGGTTGACCATACACGACACCGGCTCGTCGAGCAGCGAGCGGTCGATGCAAGCCTGATTGCACGCGATGCACGTGTTGACGAGCTGCGGCCGCGCGGCCTTGGCGACGATCGCGGCGTCCGCCAGAAACGGCCGCGCCATCGAGACGAAGTCGGCGCTGCCGGCGGCGATCACGTCCTCCGCCGCGGCGAGGCTGTTGATGCGATTGCTGGCGATCACCGGCAGGTCGCCCACCGCGCGCTTGACGGCGGCGGCGAAGCGCACCCAGACGCCGCTCGGCACGATCTGTTGCACCGTCGGTATCGACGACTCGTGCCATCCGATGCCGACGCTGAGCGCGTCGACGCCGTCGGATGCCAGCGCGGTCGCGAAGCGGAGCGTCTCGTTTTGCGTCGTCGAGCCGGCCATCAGGTCGGCTCCGGAGATGCGGAAGATCACCGGAAAGTCGCGCCCGGCGGCGGCTCGGATCTCGAGCAGCACCGCGCGCGGGAGGTTCATCCGCCGCTCGCAGTCTCCGCCCCAGGAGTCGTCGCGCCGATTCACCAGCGGCGAGAGGAACTGGTTGAGCAGATAACCCTCCGATGCCATCACCTCGACGGCGTCGAATCCGAGCTCGCGCGCTCGAATCGCGCCGCGGGCGAAGTCGCCGATCGTCTCGCGGATGTCTGCTTCGTCCATCGCGCGCGGCGGGTCCGGGGAGAATCGCGACGCGACGGCGGACGGCGCGACGGGCTGCAGTCCGAATGACGCGAGGTACGCGTATCGCCCGGCGTGGAACAGTTGCAAGGCGATCCGTCCGCCGGCGTCGTGTACGGCCTCGGCCGCCGCGCGAAGCGCCGGCGCGCTATCCGCGTCGTTGACGAAACTGTAATTGCGGCCGCCGGCGCCGACGCGGCTTACCGCGGATCCGCCCGTGACGATGAGCCCGGCGCCGCCGCGCGCCCGCTCGGCGTAAAACGTTGCGAGGGCGGGTCCGTCGGACTCGATGCCCATGTGCATCGAGCCCATGATGATGCGGTTGCGCAGCGCCAGCGTGCCGATCGTGCCGGGACGCAACGCGTGCGCGAACGTTTGCACGCCCTACGTCAGCGTGAGCGGCGAGGACGTGTCGGCATAGAACGGCGGCGCGATCACGCTCAAGCCGCCGTCCACGCAGATCGTCTGGCCGGTGATGTACTCCGACTCAGGGGCGAGCAGGAACGCGATCGTGGCGGCGACCTCTTGCGGCGTGCCCATGCGGCCCTTCGGTATCTTGGACAGCACCGACTCGATCGGCGCCATGCCCGCCACGTTCCGATAGAAGTACGCGCACGACTCGGTGTCGATCAGGCCGCCGTTGACGGCGTTGACGTTGATGCCGCGCGGCGCGAACTCCACCGCCATGTAGCGCACCCACGCCTCGATCGCCGCCTTGTTCGACCCGAGGTTCGCATACGTCGGGAACGCTCGTATGCTTCCGTAGCTTGAGAGCACCGCGATCCGGCCGCCGCGCTGCATCAGTGCGACGGCGCGCTGCGCGCCCAGGACGAAGGCCCGGACGTTGAGGTCGAACGAGCGGTCCAGGTTGTGCGCCTTCAGGTCGGCGATCTTCTTGAACGAGCTGGCCGCGGCGTTGGAAACGAAGTGATCGAGGCCGCCGAACTCCGCCTCGACGCGCTCGAACAGGCGATCGATGTCGTCGGTGTTCTCCATGTTCGCCTGCACGGCGATCGCGCGCGAGCCCAGCGCCTCGATCTCACGTACGGCCTGCGCCGCCATCTCCGCGTTGCGCTGATAGTTGACGACCACCGCAGCCCCCTCGCGCGCGAGCGCGAGCGCCAGCGCCCGGCCGATTCCGCGCGAGCTGCCGGTGATCAGCGACACCTTCCCCTCGAAGCGTTTCACGAGTTGCTTCCGTCGATGAGCTCGCGGGCGATGACTGTCTTCTGAATCTCGTTCGTCCCTTCTTCGAAACGCTGTGCGCGGGCGTCGCGGTAGACGCGCTCTATCGCGTTCGGCTGCCAGAAGCCGATCCCGCCGTGGATCTGGAGCGCCTTGTCGGTCACGCGGGTCAGCATCTCGACGGCCTGCAACTTCGACATCGACGAGAGCATCGCGGCATCCGCGGCGCCGGCTTCCCAGCGCCGCGCGGCGTGCAGCACGAGCTGCCGCGCCGCCTCGATGTCGGTTGCGTTCTCGGCGAGCATGAAGCGGATCGCCTGGCGCTGCTCGAGCTTCTTGCCGAACGTCTCGCGTTTAGCGGCGTACGCCATCGCCAGCTCCTGCGCGCGCCGCGCCAATCCGACGCAGCTCATCGCGACGGAGACGCGGCTCGGCGTCAGGAATCCTCCGAGCGCCACCGACAATCCGTCGCCCTCGGCTCCGAGCCGATTCGCGACGGGAACCGGCGCGCGATCGAAGGTCAGGCGTGCGTGATCGGTGCCGCGCACGCCCATCGACTCGTCCATGGCAGTCACCGTGGCGCCGGGCGTGCGCCTATCGACGAGGAGCGCGATCGTTCCGTCGGCGCCCCGCGTTCCGGCCGTGCGCGCGAAGAGCAACCAGTAATCGCAGATGGTCCCGAACGTGATGAGGTGCTTCTCGCCGCTCAGATAGTACGTGTCGCCCTCGCGCACGACGCTGCAGCGCAGGTCGGCCCCCGTTCCGGCAGTCGGCTCAGTCAGCGTGAAGGCGATCTTTATCTCGCCTTTAACCGACGGGACGACGAACTTCCGGCGCTGCTCGGCCGTCGCGAAGCGATCCATGGCGCGCCACGTGCCGTTGACGACGTGGACGATCATGCGGATCGACGCGTGAGACATCGAGAAGAGCTCGACGAGCTCCAAATACCGTACGAACGGCATCTCGCGGCCGCCGTAGGCCGCGGGCGCCGCGAGCGAGAGGTAGCCGCGTTCGCGCAGCTCGTCCCAGAGCTCGAGCGGCACGCGCCTCTCCGACTCGATGCGCGACGCCCACGCCTCCGCGGGCCCCGCGACATAGGCTGCGATCTCTTCTTTCAACTGCGCGAACGAGTTCGCATCGAAGACGCCGGCGCGCTCGAGTTGTCTCAAGAGATCCTCTCCGTGACTCGCGAGGACGGTCGTAGGCTCTTGGCGCGCTCGCGCAGCACGTACTTTTGCACCTTGCCGGACGGCGTCCGGGGCAGCGCGGTTACGATCTCGAGCCGCTCGGGCCAGTAGTGTTTCGCGACTTGGCAGGCGTCGAGATAGTGCTGCATCTGGTCGAAGTCGAGCCGCGCTCCCTGCCGCAGCGCGACGAACGCGCACGCGCGCTCGCCGAGCCGCGCGTCGGGCATCGCGACGATCGCAACGTCGGCGATCGCGGGGTGATCGCCGAGCAGCTGCTCGACCTCCGCGACGGGAATCTTTTCGCCGCCGCGATTGATGACGTCACGCAGCCGCCCCGTGATGCGGATATATCCGGACTCGTCCATGACGCCGAGGTCGCCGGTGCGGAACCATCCGTCCCGGGTGAATGCCGCCGCGGTCCAGTCGGCGTGGTCGGCATATCCGTCGAACATCGTCGGCGAGCGCACCTCGAAGTGGCCCTCCTCGCCGGCGGGCAGCGAGCGCCCCTGCGGGTCGGTGATACGCAGGCCGATGCTGCGCAGCGCGCGCCCGTCCGTGCCCCATACCTTGGCGGCCTCGTCGCCCGGCGCGGAGAGCGATCCGAGGCACGATTCGGTCGTGCCCCAGGCGCCGCACACGGCCGTGCCGAGGATGCGCGTGGCGCGTTCCGCCAGCCCGCGCGGCACGGCCGCTCCGGTCGCGACGAAGATACGCAGAGCCGCCGGTGGACGATCGCCGTCCTCGACGGCCTTGACGAGGTCGGCCAAGAACGGCGTCGCGGCCTGCACGAACGTCCCGTCCCAATCGTTCAACGCGCGCAGCGCGCGCCGCGCGTCCCAAACCGGCTGGAGGATCTGCGGGACGCCCATCACGATCGCGAGCCACATTCCATACAAGAAGCCGGTTTGATGCGCGAGCGGCGATGGAACGAAGACTCGATCCTCGCCGGAGAGTCCCAAGTGTTCGACTTCCATTGCGGCCGCGCGCATCAAGGCATCGTTCCGATGCAGCACGCCCTTCGGCTCGCCCGAGGTTCCCGACGTGAAGAGCAGTTGCGCGAGCGCGGTGGGCGCGCTCGCGCGCGCATCGAGGAGCGCCGCGTCGATCTCCATGCGGGCCAACGCCTCTTGAAAGCGCAGCCAGTGCACCGATCCGTCGGCGTTGTCGGGCGCGGGAAGCGGGTGCGTCCGCCGGCCGCTCGTCGAGACGATGACGTGCTCGAGCTGCAGTGGAAGATTGCCCCTGAAGGCCGCGGCTTCGACGAGCATCGCGGCGATCTCGGCGTCGTGCCGGCGGCCGCGCGCCTCGTCCGGGACGAAGAGCACGCGCACACGCGAGCGCCGCAGGCAGAATGCGACCTCGCGCTCGCGGAAGATCGGCATCAGGGGACAGCAGATTGCTCCGACGCGCAGCGTCGCCAGCGCGACGACGACGAACTCGATGCAGTTGGGCAGCTGGAACGCGACGGACTCGCCGGGGCGCACGCCGAGCTGCAGGAGCAGCATCGCGGTGCGGTCGACCTTGTCGCGCAGCTCGGCCCACGTGAGCGTCGCATCGCCGCCCTCGCGCGCCTCGATGACGGCCGGCTCCATCGGCGATTCGCGAGCGTGCCGGATCAGCAGCTCGGGGAGCGTCAGCGCGGCCGCCCGGTCCGGCTTGAGCATCGGCCATAGCGGCTTCGGGCCGTCGCGGCGGCCGTTCGCGGGTCCGTCGGAGATCGACATCGGAACGCCGATGCTGCGCATCGCCTCCAGAAAGCGCGGATACGAGATGCGATACGCATTCGGATAGGTCAGTGTGCTCTGTCCCTCGGCACGCGACGCGGCGACGGCGAGCGACATCAGTATCCGGTGATCGTTGAACGAGGAGAGCTTCGCGCCGAACAGCTGCGAGACGCCGTGAACGACGAGACGATCGGCGTGGAGCTCGAGCCGGCCACCCATGCGATTGAGCTGCAACATCGCGGCGACGCGATCCGACTCCTTGAGACGAACGTGCTCGATGTTCTCCAAAACCGTCTCGCCGCGAGCGAACGTGCCGAGCATCGAGAGGATCGGGAGCATGTCGGGAATGTCGCGGCAGTCGACACGCACGGCGCGAAGCTCGATGCCGTCGTGCCGCACCCGCACGGCGTGCGCGTGGGCGTCGTACGCCATCGGCAGCCCCATATCGGCAACGATGTCCAAGAACGCACCCTCGGGATGGTCCGGCAGCTCGCCCGGGAGTTTCTGCAGCCCGCGGAACAGCACGTCCGAGGGATGGATCGCGGTAACCGCGAGTCCAAACGCGGCCGAGCCGATGTCGGGCGGGAGCTCGACCGATGCGGGGCGCGCGGACTGCCCCGGCTCCACCTCGAACCGCCGGAAGTCGGGCGCGATGCGCACGTGCAAGTCGAACTCGCGCATCATTTCCGCCGTGAGCGCGATGTAGGGCCGTTCGTTCGGCTCGCCCTCGACCTCTATGACGGTTCGCTCCCGGGCGAACGGAGCGAGCAGCAGCAGGCCGGAAATCCACTGCGAGAGCGTTCCGGGGATAACGATCGTCCCGCCGCGCGGCTTTCCCGGCTCGATCGCGATCGGCGGACACCCCTGTGTCGATTCGAAACGCAGGCCCATCTGCGCGAGCGCGTCGAGGAGCGGTCCGACGGGGCGGCGACGGAAGTACTTCTGCGCGGTGAGCGTGATCGGCGCGTCCGCGAGCGCCGCCAGTCCGATCATGAAGTAGAGCGTCGAGCCGGAGCTCCCGACCGAGACGACCTTGCGCTTCACGTGATACGGGCCGCCGGTGACCACCAGCGTCTGACCGTCCACGTCGATCTTCGTGCCTAACGCGCGCAGCACGTCCATCGTGTATTGCACGTGACGCGCATCGGAAAGGCCGCGAATCCTGCTCGTCCCGTGAGCGAGCGATGCGAGGATGAGTGCGCGGTGCGCGTGGTACTTCGAGTTCGGAACCTCGACCTCGCCGGTCAGCGGTCCGCTCGTTCCTTTGACGAGAAGATTCATCGGCGTCCTACCTTGATACGACGAGCGACGCGTTCTGTCCGCCGAAGCCGAAGGCGTTGACCTGAAAGGCCGAATACGAATGGGCGCGCGGGCGCACCCTGACCAAATCGAAGCGCGTCGCGGGATCGAGTCGCTGCGTTCCGACCGTCGGGGGTATCAGCGAGTCGTGCATGCCCGCAATTCCCGCGATCGCGCACATCGCGCCGGAGCTCGCCATGCTGTGACCGATGTGCCCCTTGATCGACGTGACGACGGCGCCGTCGCCGGCATAGACGTCGTCGATCGCTCGGGATTCCGCGGCGTCGCCCACAACCGTGCCCGTCGCGTGCGCGTATACGACGTGACAGGCCTCCGCCGCGTCGCCGGCGCGGTCGAGCGCGTCGCGCATCGCGATCACCTCGTACTTCGCCGATGGATCGGGCGACGTTATGTGATAGGCGTCCGCGACGGATCCGTACCCGCGGATGCGGGCGAGAATTTCGGCTCCCCGCGCCGTGGCCTGCTCCGCGCGCTCGAGCACGAGCACGGCGGCGCCGTCGCCCATCACGAAACCGTCGCGGTCGACGTCGAACGGCCGCGACGCGCGGTCGGCGTCCGAGTTGCGCGACAACGCGCCGGCGCGGACGAGGCTCTCGTACACCAGCGGGCTCAGGAGCGTCTCGCTGCCGCCCGCGATCGCGGCGTCGATCTCACCGCGCTCGATCATTCCGGCGGCCAGGCCGATCGCGTCGAGCGACAATGCGCACGCGGTGCTGATCGCGAGCTGCGGGCCGTGCAGCTTCCAGTGCATCGCGATGAACGCGCTCGCCATGTTGGGTATGACGAGCGCCATCAGCTTCGGCGTGACGGCGCGCCCGCCGCCCTCGACGAAGCGCGTCTGCGCGTCCGCGACCAGCGGGAAGCCCCCCATCGTGTTGCCGATGATGACGGCCGTGCGTTGCGCGGGGGGATCGTACTTCGCTCGACCGAGCGCCTGCGCGGTGGCCGCCATTGCGTATTGCGTGAAACGATCGGTGTTGCGCAGCGCTCCCGGCGGCAGCGTGGTGTGTTGTAAGAAGTCGTCGGATACGGCCGCCCACAGCGCGTTGCCGGACACTCGCGCGCCGTTGCCCATCGGAGCGATAGCGCGCCTTCCCTCCAACAAGTTGCGCCAGAACGACTCGACGCTATAGCCGATCGGCGATACCACTCCCACTCCGGTAACCGCAACGTGCTCCACTGCCGCCCTGATTCACACAGCCTAATGCCCGTAGCCTGCTTAGTAAGAGCAGCATGAGGCGCCGAGGGTTCGTCGAAGCGAGGAAGGTGGAGCGAGGGGTAAACGTACCGCAATCATACCGCCTGGTCCGGCGTGACGCGCGGGCGGAGCGGACGATCGTGCGGTTGCGCAGCGGTGCGACGTTTGGCGGAGACGAGATCGCCATTTGCGCCGGCCCCTGCGGCGTGGAATCGCGCGAACAGCTCGAGGATGCGGCCCGCGGCGTCGCCCGATCCGGCGCGAACGTGCTGCGCGGGGGCGCCTACAAACCGCGCACGTCGCCGTATTCGTTCCAAGGGCTCGGCGAAGAGGCCCTCAAGCTGCTGCGCTACGCGGGCGATCGCTACGGCCTCGGCGTCGTGACCGAGGTGCTCGATCCGCGGGACGTCGAGAAGGTCGCACGCTACGCGGACATGCTGCAGATCGGCGCGCGCAACATGCAGAATTTTCCGCTGCTGCGCGAGGTCGGTCAGACGCGCATGCCCGTGCTGTTGAAGCGCGGTCTATCGGCGACGGTGCAAGAGTGGCTGCTGGCCGCGGAATATGTGCTGCTCGGCGGCAACGAAGGCGTGGTGCTCTGCGAGCGCGGCGTGCGCTCCTTCGACGTCGCGACGCGCAACCTGCTCGACATCTCGGTCGTGCCGCTGCTGGAGGAGATGACGCATCTTCCGGTGATCGTCGATCCGTCGCACGCGATGGGCATCGCGCGGCTGGTGCCGCCGATCGCGATCGCGAGCCTCGCCGCGGGCGCGCACGGACTGCTCATCGAGGTGCATCCCGATCCGCCCAACGCGCTCTCGGACGGCGGGCAATCGCTCGATTGCGATCAGTTCGAGAATTTGATGCGACGGCTCGCGCCGATTGCCGAGTTCACCGGGCGAAGCCTGCCGAGGCGCAGCCAATCCAGCGACGGAGTCACCTCGGCGGTCCGGTCTAGCAAGAGCGGCGTCAGGCTCGCGTAACCGGCCCCAACTGCGCCGATGTCGGTGCCGATCGTTTCGCGGTCCGTTTCAAAGGGCGATTCCCAGGCGCGGTAGTAGCGCGTGGTGCCGTCGGCTTCTTGCCCGACCATCCGGCCGCAGATGCGCTTGCGGCCCAGGCGCGTGACGGCGACCCCGCGGATCTGGTCCAGCGGCAGGTTGGGGACGTTCAAGTTGCAGTAGCGCGTCGTGTCGCTCAAACCGTCGAAGGCCGCCGCGATGCAGCGCCGCACGATCTCCGCCGCGCTCTCCCAATAGCGCCGCCCGAGCGGCGCCGCGTGATCGCACGCCAGCGAGACCGCCAGCGCGGGGACGCCCAGGAGGGAGGCTTCCACGGCGCCTGCGACCGTCCCGGAATAGTACACGTCGTCCGCCAGGTTCGGCCCGTGATTGATGCCGCTGATGACCAGGTCCGGGCGCGGGCCGAGTTCGGTCGATCCGAGGAAGACGCAGTCGGCGGGTGTTCCGGAGCAGGAGTACGCGATCCCGCCGCAATCCTCGCGGCGCTCGAGGGTGATCGCCTCGTCCGCGGTGATCGCGTGCGACACACCGCTACGGTTGCCGGAGGGCGCAACGACCACCGTCGCGTGCTCGCCGCCGAGCGCGTCGGTCAGCGCGCGAATTCCGGGTGAATCGATCCCATCGTCGTTGGTGATCAGAATCCGCATGCGCGGCGCTACTACCCGGTCGCGGTCGGGACGAAGCGCAGCGCGAGGCCGTCGATGCAGTAGCGCCGATGCGTCGGCGGCGGCCCGTCGTCGAAGATGTGGCCCAGGTGCCCTCCGCACCTCCGGCAGTGC
>DATDGN010000102.1:0-31835 GCA_036522095.1 Candidatus Cybelea sp.
GTTCGAACATCGAGCGCAGCGGAATCAGGATCGTCCCGCCGCGGACCAGCGCGGCCAGGACGCGGCCCTGCTTGAGCACGTCGGGCCGCGAGTAGACGTGACGGTCGTTGTACAGGATCGGGATCTGCCCCGAGGGCGGAGAACCAAAATTCTGTGGCGGTGTGCCCGTCTGCGCGACCGGTGTTGCCGATGTTTCCGCCAGCGCGGCAGACGTGCCGAAAATGACGACTGCCATTGCGGTCAGACAGACGCGAGCGATCGAAAATGACACGTTGAAGCAGGCTCCTTGATGACGTCAGGGAGAGGGGACCCGTAAACTAGTCTAACGCTCGCTGATTAAGGCGCTCTTAACAACCGCTTAAGCGGGGTGGGGAAAGGCAACCACTATTGCCTAGCCGTAGCGGCCCGTGATGTAGTCTTCGGTGCGTTTGTCCTTGGGCTTGGTGAAAATCGTCGCGGTCTTGCCGGTCTCGACGAGCTCGCCCAGCAGGAAGAACGCCGTGTTGTCGCTCATGCGCGCGGCCTGCTGCATCGAGTGCGTGACGATGACGACGGTGTAGTCTTTCTTGAGATCGCCGATGAGGTCTTCGATCTTGCTCGTCGCGATCGGGTCCAGCGCCGAGGCCGGCTCGTCCATCAAGATCACCTCGGGATCGACCGCGAGGCAGCGCGCGATACACAACCGCTGCTGCTGCCCGCCGGAGAGCGCCATCGCCGAGCGGTCGAGCCGATCCTTGACCTCGTCCCAGAGCGCGGCGTGCCGCAAGCTGCGCTCGCAGATGTTCTTCAGGTTGGAGGCATCGCGCTCGCCGTGAATGCGCGGGCCGTACACGACGTTATCGAAGATCGACTTCGGAAACGGGTTGGGGCGCTGGAAGACCATGCCCACGCGGTAGCGGATCGTCACGGGGTCGATGTCCGGGGCGTAGATGTCCTGATCGTCCAGCAAGACGCGCCCTTCCACCCGAGCTCCCGGCGTCAGGTCGTGCATTCGATTCAGCGCGCGGATGAACGTTGATTTTCCACAACCGGAGGGCCCGATCAGGGCCATCACGTGATTCGCAGGCACGTGGAGCGATGCGTTACGAATCGCGTGAAATGCGCCGTAATAGACGTCGAGGTTTTCGACGTTGATCTTTGGCTCGATCGAAACCGAAACCGCGTCCTCGGTGCTCACGAACATGCGCCGCCGGTATTCGTCATCTGACTTCAAATGCCCGTCTTAAGGACGTTTAATGCGCATGATGGGGAGCCGAATCGTAAACGACGTGCCCCTTCCCAGCATGGACTCGGCCGAGATCGCGCCTCCATGCGCGTCAACGATACCTTTGACGATCGCGAGCCCGAGGCCCGCGCCGCTGCTCCCACGAGTGCGCGAACGATCGACGACGTAGAAACGCTCGAAGATGTGCGGCAGGTCGCGGTACGGGATGCCCTCTCCCGTGTCGCGGACGCGCAGCACCGCATCGCTGTCGCGCGCGTCGAGCTCCACGCGGATGCGCCCGCCGCCCGACGTGTGGCGCAGCGCGTTGTCGATCAGGTTGACGAAGACTTGCGACAGCCGATCGGCATCGGCTTCGACGCGCACCGGGCGCAGCGCCGTGAGCTCAAGCGAAATGCCCTTGTTGAACGCCTGCTGCTCGAAAGACGACACGATCGGGCGAGCGACCTCTTCGAGATCGACGTCACGCAGATCCAGCTTGAGCTGCCCCGACTCGGCGCGCGCCTGTTCGAGCAGCTGACCGACGAGCGCGGTCAACCGGTCCACCTGCGCGAGCGCCTGCGGCACGAAGAGGTCGCGCGCCTCCTCTTCGGGCGCCTCGAGCACCGTCTCCAGCATCAGCTTTATCGACGAAAGCGGCGTACGCAGCTCGTGCGAAACATTGGAGAGAAACTCTTTGCGCGCTCGGTCCAGGCGCACGAGTCCGGTTTGGTCGTCGGAGAAGATCACGACCCGCGGCAGATCCCCGTTCTCGTCGGCGAGCGGCGACACCGAGATCCGGTAGGTTCGCTGGCCCTGCGCTCCGGTGAGGATGAGCGGCGCGACCGAGGCCTCACCGCGCAACGCGTCAGCGATGCGGTGCTCCAGCTCGACGTTATGGATGGCCTCGATGATGTGGAGGCTGGTCGCGCGGCTCGAATCGAAGCCGAACGTCGTCCCCGCCGCCGCATTGGCAAACTCGACGCGCCGCTCGCGATTGACCAAGATGACGCCGATCGGGAGCGCCCCCACGAGGCGCGCGAAACCGCTGTCGGGCGAGAGCGGCTCCGGCTCCGTGACTGCGGGCGCGGGCGCCGCACTCGATTCGCTTTCCGCCGAGTTCACCGGGCGGCGCGCGATGCGTCCGAAGACGAGTCCCGCCGCGAGCCCGGCGAGCAACGCGACGAGCGACCACTCAATAGCGGTCAAGCTTTGAACATGTAGCCGCGGCTCCGTACCGTGAGAATGTGCCGCGGCGACCGCGAGTCTTCTTCTATCTTCTCGCGCAGCCAGCGAATGTGCACGCTGACGGTTTGCTGTTCGCCTTCGAAGTCGTATCCCCAAACCTTGTCGAGCAGCGTCTGCCGCGTCACGACGCGGCCCTGATTCTCCATCAGCACGCGCAACAGTCCGAACTCCTTGGGCGCGAGGGAGACCTCCGCCCCCCGAACCGTAAGCTGCTGTCGCGACGGATCGAGGACGATCTCGCCGAGCGCGATCGCCTCGTCGTGCCCCGAGGGCAGCGAGCTCTGGCGACGCAGCCGAGCCTTGACGCGCGCGAGAAACTCGTGCAGGGCGAACGGCTTGGTGACGTAGTCGTCGGCGCCCAGCTCCAGCGCCAAGACCTTATCGATCTCCTGATCCTTGGCGGTCAGCATGATGATCGGCACCGGACTGAACTTGCGGATCTCCTTGCATGCCTCGACCCCGTCGAGCACCGGCAACATGATGTCGAGCACGACCAGATCCGGTTGCTCGCGTTGCGCCATCGCGATCGCGCTGCGGCCGTCTCCCGCCGTTACGACGGCGTAACCGCTGCGTTCGAGATTAAAGCGCAGGGTTTGAAGGATCGCGGACTCGTCGTCCACGATGAGGATCTTCTTATTGACGTCCGGACTCTTGACGGCTACCATTCGCGGCGGCCGTATCTCCGACGTTCCATTCATACGCTTTTGCTATCGCGCTGTAGTCCAGCGCGCCGTCCCCTTCTGCGGAGCGAGTGGTGTAGAGTTGGTATGCCAGCCCGGTCGCCGGCATGGGAAGGCTCGCGGCGCGAGCCGCGTCGAGGGCTGCGGCGAGATCCTTACGGAGCAGATCCAACGCGAACCCGCCGTTGAAGGTCCCGGCCAACCACGTCTTGGGCAACCAATTTTGGAGCAAATAGTTCGAAGCCGTCGCCGACGCCAGGACCTCGCGCACCGCGCCCAGATCGGCTCCGGCGCGCTGCGCGAACGACAGACCCTCCACGTTGGCGATCATCACATTCGCGATGATGATCTGATTGACCAGCTTGACCGTCTCGCCCATGCCGACCGGCCCGACGTGATGCGGAGTTCCCATCGCGCGCAGCACGGGCTCGGCGCGCGTGAACGCCGCCGGCGACGCGCCCACCATGATCGTCAGCGTCGCGTCGCGGGCGCGAGCCGGTCCACCGCTGACCGGGGCATCGACGAACTCGACACCCTGTTCGGCCAGACGCCGCGCGAAGCGGCGCGAGGCGACCGGCGAGATCGTGGACATGTCGATTACCAGCGAGGCGGCGTCAGCGCCTGCGGCGACGCCGCGCGGCGCGAAGAGCACGTCCTCGACGTCGGGAGCGTCCGGCACGCAAATCACGACGGCATCGGCCTCGCGCGCCAGCGCCGCGGGATCTGCCGCCTCGGTAACGCCGTCGGCACGCAACCGCCCCAGCGCATCCCGATGCCGGTGCACGCTGGCGGTCACATCGAATCCGGCTTTGCGCAACGACCGAGCCATCGCCTCGCCCATCGCGCCCAACCCGACGAACCCGACCCGGGCAATCACGAGCCGCCCCTTTGGGCGCAGCCTCAGGATAACCTTCGGAGCCCGGCGAAGCCGCCCGCATGACCGCTATCGCAACGCCCCCGATCGTTCGCCCCACCTTCGACGAGATGAACCTCTCGATCGGCAAGCGGACGCGCCTACACCGTTTGCTCTACGAGCACGGCCCCGCGAACGGCACGCTGATGATGCTGCCCATCGATCAGGGTCTGGAACACGGTCCCGTCGACTTCTTCGACAATCCCGCGGCGATCGACACCGATTGGATCTATCGGCTCGCCGTCGAGGGGAATTTCTCGGGCGTCGCGCTGCACATAGGCCTCGCCGAGAAGTACCAGAAGGGCTACGCCGGCCGAGTTCCGCTGCTGCTGAAGGTCAACGGAAAGACGAACATCCCGCCCGACGACGAGGCGTTCAGCCCGCTGACGTCGTCGGTCGAGGACGCCGTTCGGCTCGGCGCCGACGCGGTCGGCTACACGCTGTACGTCGGCAGCCCTGCGCAAGAGCTCGACATCGCGCAATGTAACGAGGTCCGCCGCGAGTGCGAGCGCTACGGAATGCCGCTGGTCGTATGGGCCTACCCGCGCGGCGCCGCCGTGAAGGCGAAGGGTGGCATCGACTCGCTCTACGCGGTCGACTACGCCGCACGCGTCGCGTGCGAAATGGGCGCGGACGTGATCAAGCTCAACGAGCCCGTCTGGAAGGCCGACGACGCCGCCAAGCTGCCGAAACCGTACGACACGCTCGCGTTCGACGACGTCGAGGGCTTACGCAAGGTCGTCAAGTCCGCGGGCCGCTGCCTCGTGCTCGTCTCCGGCGGGAGCAAGATGGGCGACGACGCGACCGTTCACAAGGCGCACGTCGCGATGGCGGCCGGCTGCGTGGGGCTGATCTTCGGCCGGAATATGTGGCAGCGCAAGTGGGACGAGGCGCTCTCGATGGCCTCGCGCATCCACGACGTCCTCGCCGACTACGGCCAGCAGCAGTAGCAGCTAGGCGCGCTGCACGGCCTGCTGTGCGGCGCAGTCGTTGCAGTACCAGCCGATGGCCCCGCCGTGGTCCTGCGGCAGCATCTGCTCGCGCGGACCGCGGCGACCGCAGCCGGCGCACGCATACGTTTGGCCGACGGAGGCGGGGCGTGCCGCGCTCTCGTGACGCTTGGCGACGAAGAAGATGAGGTAGATTGCCACGCCGATGACCCACGGCGACCATGCGAAGAACGCGTCGAACGTGCTGCCGGAGATCTCGGCGATCACTTCTTGAAGTACTCGGCGTTAATCTCGGTGTAGTTTTGCCACTTCTCGGGCACGTCGGAGTCGGCGAAGATCGCCTCCACCGGGCACGCCGAAACGCACGCGCCGCAGTCGATGCAGACTTCCGGATCGATATAGAGCATCTCATCCTCATCCTTGCCGTGAATGCAATCGACCGGACACACGTCGACGCACGACTTGTCCTTGGTTCCGATGCACGGTTCGGTGATGATGTAGGCCATGACGTTTCAGCTTCCTCGCGGGAGAGTCGTGCCCTTCAGACCGTCGGCCTCCCGCGTATTACACGCAGCAACCACAGCAGTACGATCGCGCCGATCAAGGCACAGAGCATGCTCGGCAGATTGAACCCGGTGACGCCGGCGTGCCCGAAGAACCCATAGAGCCACCCGCCGATCAGCGCGCCGAGGACGCCGACGATCACGTCGGCGATGATGCCGCCGGGCGCCTCCCCGGGGACGATCCAGCGGGCGACCAGACCCACGATGAGGCCAAAAACGATCCAGGCAAGAATCCCCAACGCCTTCCTCCTTCAGCTTCCGCCAAACATCGCACAGGGAGACGGTGCTCCCGCGGTGGACGATACGACGTTATGAAGCGTACTTTCCTTTGCCTCCTTGGCGCGTTTGCGTTCGCGACGGTGGCCGCGTCTGCCGCGCCGGCCGCCACGGAGATTACGGCCGGCGGAACGGGCAGCGTTTCGATGCCGCCCGACGTTGCGACGGTTACGGCAGCGGTGGAGACGAACGCCGCGAACGCCGACGACGCGATTTCCAGGAACAACGCCACGTACAACCGCGTCGTCGCCGCGCTCGAGAAGTCCGGCGTAGCGCGCGGCGACATCGCGCTCGTGTACTACAACGTGAGTTATAATCCGCCGCCGCAAGTGATGCCTCCGAATTCTACGGGTGATCGGTACGGCTACACGGTGTCGCGCAGTTTTGCGGTCAAGGTGCGGCAAATCGGCAATGCCGGACGCGTCAGCGACGCGTGCATGAGCTCCGGAGCCACGGCGATCAACGGCGTGAGCTTCGGACTGGCGGATCCCACCGCGGCTCGCGAGCAAGCCACCGCAAAGGCCGTGGCGGCGGCGCGCGCCAACGCCGACGCGATCGCGCGGGCCGCGACCCTGCGAATCGTCGGGATCAAGAGCATCGAGCTCACCGGCGAGCCGTCCGGCCCGGTGCCGCTCATGCGAGCCGCCGCGATGCCCGCAGCGCCGACGCAGTTCGACCAATCGAACGTCAGCGTCACGGTCTCGGTGAGCGTCGTGTTCATCGCCGAGCCGTGACGGCCGCGCGGCGAAACCTCGCGCGGCGAAGCTTGGTAGCATAGGCGATGGCGTTTGAATGTGAAGCGTGCGCCGCTCGTCCCGCGGTCACGTCCTACGGCGGGCGCCGCCTCTGCAACATCTGCGCGCAAAAGCGGGCGGCCAGCAGCGCGCTGCCTTTCGTCGGGGCGGCCCTGGCGGCGGCCGGCCTGATCGCGGGCGGTGCCTTGCTCGCCGAGAAGATGCAGGGTGGAGGGGCCGCCTCGCCGCTGGACGAGCTCGGCAAGCGCTTCCGCGGCGGGACACCCACGTTGGCGGCGTATTCACGCGACCTGACCGAGCTCGCGCGCAGCGGCAAGCTCGATCCGGTCATCGGGAGGGATCGCGAGATCGATCGCGTCGTCTCGATTCTCGCGCGCCGCAGCAAGAACAATCCGTGCCTCGTTGGTGAGCCGGGGGTCGGTAAGACGGCGATCGTCGAAGGTCTCGCTGCGCGCATTGTCGCCGGCAACGCGCCGGAGTCGCTGCGCGGAAAACGCGTGCTCGCCCTCTCGCTCGGTCCGCTGGTCGCGGGGACGAAATACCGCGGCGAATTCGAGGGTCGCGTCAAGCGCATCCTCGACGAGGTCAAGCGCAGCGCACGCGACGTCGTGCTCTTCATCGATGAGCTGCACACGCTCGTCGGGGCCGGCGCCGCCGAGGGCGCGCCGCTCGACCTGAGCGCGATGATCAAGCCCGAGCTGGCGCGCGGCGATCTGCAGTGCATCGGCGCCACGACATTCGACGAGTACCGCAAGTACATCGAATCCGATGCCGCGCTCGAGCGCCGGTTTCAGCCCGTCATGGTCGAAGAGCCGAGCATCGACGAGACGATCGAGATCCTACGCGGTTTGCGCGAGCGCTACGCGCGTCACCACAACGTCGTCATCAGCGAAGAGGCGATCGAAACGGCCGCGCAGCTGTCGGCCCGCTTCATCGCCGATCGCTTCCTACCCGACAAAGCGATCGATCTCGTCGACGAGGCCGCGGCTTCCGTCGCGCTGGCGAACAAGGGCGCGATCGATCGACCTCTCGTCGGCCGCGGCGACGTCGCGGCCGTCGTCACGCGCTGGACGGGCATACCGCAGGACTCGCTCACGGAATCGCAGGCCAACCGTCTCCTCGATCTCGAGCGGCTGCTGTCCAAGCGCGTCATCGGTCAGGACCGCGCGATTTCCGCCGTCTCGGACGCGATCCGGCGCGCGCGAACAGGCCTGCACGATCCGCGCAAACCACTGGGGAGCTTCCTCTTTCGCGGCCCGAGCGGCGTGGGCAAAACGGAGCTCGCCAAGACGCTGGCCGAGGTGCTCTTCGGCAGCGAGGCCGCTCTCGTGCGCATCGACCTCGCGGAGTTCACGGAGCCCCACACCGTGTCGCGGCTGCTCGGCGCTCCGCCGGGCTACGCCGGTCACGACGAGCCGGGTCAGCTCACGGAGCCCGTTCGGCGCCGGCCGTACTGCGTGGTACTGTTCGACGAGCTCGAGAAGGCGCACCCGGACGTCGCGTCGATCCTGCTCCAAATTCTCGACGACGGGCGTGTCACGGACTCCAAGGGACGCACGATAGACTTCCGCCACACGCTCATCATCTTGACGACGAATCTGCAAGACGACGACCTCGCCATCGCGCTGCGTTCCGAATTGCTCGACCGGATCGACGAGGTCGTTCCGTTCGAGGAACTCGGGCTGCCGCAGATCGAGGCGATCGTCACGATTCACGTGGAGGCCCTGGCGAAGCGACTCGGCGCGCGCAACGTCGCGCTCAACCTTTCCGACGAGGCGCAGCTCTATCTGGCTAGGGTTTCGATGGGCGCGGGAAGCGGTGCGCGGTACGTGCAGCGCACCGTCTCGCACTACGTCTCGACGCCGCTCTCGACGGCGCTGCTCCGCGGCGAGCTGCGCGAGGGCTCCGCAGCCGACGTGACGCTCGAGGGCGACGTGCTGCGCGTTCGCGCGGCGTAGTTTAAAGGAGCCGCTTAGGGGACGAGGGCGGTGGCCGCGTTGGTGGCCGGCGCGAGCGCGAGCGCGAGCGGCGCGCCGATCCCCGTGACGACGGTCGTCCAGGCGGCGCCCGCGTACGGCGGGGGATACTCCGTCACCGTGTTGTTCCCGTAGTTGGCGACGTAGAGATTTCCGAGCATGTCGATCGCCAGCGCGACCGGCTGGCTCTGTCCGCCGGCGATCGTAGCGGGCGGACTCGTGTAGGGCGCCACGTATTCGGTGACCGTATTCGCACCCTGATTGGGCACGAAGAGGTTGGCCGACGCGCTCAGGCCGATCGTGCCCTGTTCGTTGATGCCGTTGCTGATCGTCGCGACCGGCGCGCTCGAGCTCGAGAATGGTGGCGAGTATTCCACAACGGAGTTCGGCGTCGAGTTGAGGTTCGCAACGAAGAGATTGCCGTGGGAGTCGAGCGCGAGCGAATTCGGCGTATTCAGGCCCTTCGAAATGATCGTCGGGGCGCCCCCATACGGCGGCGCGTATTCGCCGACCGTGTTGGCGGCGGCGTCGAGCACGAAGAGGTCCCCGTTGCCGTCGATCGCCAGGCTCACGGGATCGTCTACGTTCGCGGCGATCACCTGCGACGTACCGCCCACATAGGGCGGCGAGTACATCGTCACCGTGTTGCTCCCGTTGCCGTTGGCCACGAAGAGATCTCCGCGGCTATCGAGGGCGAGCGCCTGCGGATGGTTTACGCCGGTGCTGATCGCGGTCGGCGCCTGATTGTAGGGCGGCGCGTACGCGGTGATGCTGCCGGGCAGATCGGCGACGAACAGGTTGCCGGCCGAGTCGAAGATCAGAGCTTGCGGATTGGTCACGCCGTTCGCGATCGTCGCGAGGGGCGTGGTCTGACCATAGGCGTAGAGCGTGACGGTGTTGACGTTGGAGTTCGCGACGCCCAGCAGCTGACGGACGTCGACGCGCGCCGTGCCGCTGCAGACCGCGTGAGGTTGCGCGCAGGGATTCGCAAGGCCCTGATAGGTCGCGGTCGCGCGCAGAATGCTCGAGCTCGCATTGACCGATGCCGGACCGGAAACGAAAAACTGGTTCGGCGCCAGCGCCCCCGTCTGGGTAACGGCGAGCGGGAGCGATCCGCCCGCCGGACTGAGCGAGAAGGTCGCGCCCGAGGTTCCCACGATGACGTTTTGATCGGCGTCGAGCATCTCGATGACCAACGCGTGCTTGCCGGCCCCGTAGAGGTCGATCCCGCCCTGCGCGTTCGGCGCGCTCATGAAGGAGGCGGGAACGATCTGCAGCTGCACCGGCACCCCGCTGAGCGTCAGGTTGAGCGAGTTCGTCGCACTCGAAGCGACGTTAAAGGCGACCGCCGCACTTCCGATCGTCCCCGTGTACGTTCCGGCGGGGAGGGTCAGCGCGAGCTGGCAGCTCGTTCCGCCCGCCGCCGGCGAACAGCCGGTCGCGTTGGGTCCGACGGTCAGGCTCTGAGTGATGCTGGTGGGACCGCTCACGTTGATGGCTAACAGCTGCGCGCCGTTCCCGGCGGGCGCGCCGATCGCGGGAGGCGGCGCCGTCGTCACCGGCACCGTGCCGCCCAACGGCTGGGGCCCACCCGGCGACGGCAATGCGGGCAGCGACGGAGCTTTGGTGAGCGCGAGATTGGTCTGACTCCCCGCCGGCACGAAGATGCGCACGACGGTGTTTCCGGCTCCGCCTGCGCCGAGCGATGCGCCCGCGGGCATCAGCGCGCCGCCCTGACCGCCTCCCCCGGCGCATCCCACTGCGCACGCCGCCGCGGTCAGAGCCGCGGCGGCACGCAACGCAACGGTTCGGCGTATCACCGCGCTACCGCAAGAGCCGCTCGACGTTGCTGCGCATGTCGGACGGCGAGAGCTCGCCGACGACGATTTTGCGGACGACCCCGCCGCGATCGATGAACACGTGCACCGGCAGTCCATTGACGTTGTACTGATCGCGCAGCGTCCCCCCATCGATCACGACGGGGTAGCTGAGATGGTGCTCATTCCTAAAAAGCGACGCCTTGCGCGCGTTCTCTAGGACGTCCACTCCGACGACCTGCAAGCCACGGTCGCCGTATTCACGTTGCAGCGCGTCCAGCGCCGGAGCTTCGGAATTGCACGGCGGGCACCACGTCGCAAAGAAGTTCAGGTAGATCGCCTTGCCATGCAGCGAGGCAAGCGTGAGCGACGGGCCAGGGAGGCTCGGCTCGTTCCAGCCGGGCGCGGTGCGGCCGACCCGAGCGGGCCGGGAGGCATCCGCCGGCGACGCCGCATTACCGCCGCGGCCGCAGCCGGCCAATGCGAGCGCCCCCAGCACGGCCACGGTGGCGACCCGTTTATCCATAGCTCGGATACCCAACCGCGCGGCGATCATGCTGCATCTGTTCGACGAGTTCGCCGACCCCGGCGAAAAGCCGCTGCTCCCGCACGTAGCGCAGCTCGCGCAGCGCGAGCTCGCGGCCGTAGATCGTTTGCTGGAAGTCGCGCAGCCACGCTTCGACGGTGCGCGCCGTCCCGCCGAACTGCGGGTTCGTCCCGATCGAGACGAGCGCCGCGTAGTCGCGACCCTCGTAGCGCGCCACGCCTGAATACACGCCGTCCTTGGGCAGCAGCTTTGCGGGAACGCGAACGTTCGCGGTCGGGAACCCGAGCGCGTGCCCACGGCCGGCGCCCACCTCGACGGCGCCGCGGATCTCGTAGCCGGTGCCGCCCAGGAGGCGATCGGCCTGTCCCACCTCGCCGTCCGCGATCAGCGCGCGAATGCGCGTGCTCGAGATTCGCTCGCCGCCATCGTCGACGTGCGTGACAGGGACGAAGCCGACGCCCCGCCGCGCAAAGTAATCGCGCATCATCTCAACGTCGCCGCTGCGCTTGTGGCCGAATCGAAACGTCGACCCGACGACGAGGCCGCGAACGCCGAGCCGCTCGACGAGCAGCTCGAGGAACGCCTCGGGCGACAGCGTCGAGATGCGGTCGTCGAACGTCACGAAGAAACACTCCTCGAAGCCTGCCGATCCCAGCAGCGCGAGCCGCTCCTCCGGCGTGGAGATCAGCGGCGGCTCCGTCCCGGGGCGCAGATGCGTCGCCGGATGATTCGAAAACGTGAGCACACCCGAGCGCCAGCCGGGTCTGCGCAGGCGCAAGGTCTGGCGTGCGATCTCGCGGTGGCCGCGATGAAAACCGTCGCAGAATCCGATAGCGAGCGCGAGCGGACGCGCCGTGTTGCGCGCGAGCTCGTGACGGACTTTCAAAGAAAGACCTTGCGCGGAGCGAGCAGCGTCCCAAGCGCCTCGCCGACGCCAACGAGCGCGCGCGACTCGTCGCGTACGAACACGTGTCTTCCGGTCGCGCCCTCCGGCAACGGGACGACGCGCCCCGCGCGAAAGTCGGCCGAGCCGCGCAAATCCAGCACGATCGTCGGGAACGGAATGATGTGTTCCGGCGCGATCAGCGCGCCCTCGGGCGCGCGCGCGATCTCGTCGAGCATGCGCGCCTCGTACAGTACGAACGGCCCCGAGGCCTCGCGCACCAGCGCGCCCATGTGAGCGGGCGTGCCGAGCGCCGCTCCTAAATCGTGGCACAGCGTGCGCACGTAGGTGCCCTCGCTGCAGGCTACCCGAAGACGCGCGAGAGCCTGCCCTGAGCTTGTCGAATGGGTGGGCTCTACTCCGAGCATCGTCAGCCCGTAGACCGTGACGGCGCGAGGCCGCCGCTCGACGCTCTTGCCTTGTCGCGCGAGCTCGTACAGCCGCCGTCCCTGGTGGTGCGCGGCCGAATACATCGGCCGCGTCTGCATGATTCGCCCGACGAATTGCGGCAGCAGCGGTTCGAGCCGCCGGGGCCAATCTTTCGGAGGGGTCGCGCTCTCGAGCGTATCGCCGTGCTCATCTTGCGTCGTCGTGGAGCGGCCGAGCACGAGCGTGCAGACGTAGCTCTTGCGCTGATCCGCGAGCAGCGGGATCAGCCGCGTCGCCTTGCCGATCGCCACCGGCAGCACGCCGGCGGCCTGCGGATCGAGCGTGCCCAGATGTCCGGCCGCGAGCTTACGGTCGCCGGCGTAGAGCGCATAGATTCGGCGAACGCGCGATACCGATTGGGCCGAGCTCGGGCCGGCGGGCTTGAACAGATTGACGAAGCCGATCAAGGGCCTGGCCTATAGTGACACTAGCCGCGCAACCGAAAGCGTTACAAACCTTCGGCCACGAGCGCCGCTTCCACCGCCGCGAACGCCTCGGGCAGCGCGCCGTGATACGTCAGGCCCGAGGCACGGAAGTGCCCGCCGCCGCCGAGACGCCCGGCCGCCGCCTGAACGTTGATGCGTCCGCCCGAACGCAGGCTCACGCGGATCTCACCCTCGATCGCCTTGAAAAGCGCCGCGACGTCGACGCCCTCCTGCCCCAACAGCGTATTGACCATGTCCTCCGTGTCTTCGCCATCGGCTTCGGTCTGTGCGAGCATGGCATCGTCCACGTACGAATAGCAGTAGCGGCCGTCGTGCTCGAACCGCATCTCCTCAACTACGCGGCCCAGCAGCTTCGTCGCCGCCACGCGCTTGCGCAGGAATATCTCCTCGGTGATTTGCTCCTTGTCGGCTCCCAGCCGCATGAGCTCCGCGGAGAGCTCGAGCGCTTCGGGCGTCGTGTTCGAGTGCATGAAGCCGCCCGTATCGGTCATGATCGTCGCGAGAATGCACGTCGCGATCCGCGAGTCGAGCGGCACGCCGAGCCCGCGCAGGATGCGCATCACGACGCTGCCCGTCGAGCACTCGTCCTCCAGAACGAAGTTGAGCTTGCCGAAGAGCGAGTTGCCGAGATGATGGTCGATGTCGAGCATGTTCGCTGGATCGACCGGCGGCAGATACTCGCCGGCGCGGCGCCAGTCGCTCATGTCGCAGAAAACGAACAGCGTGTCCTGCGGAAGATCCTCGGGCAGCTCACGCGCGACCAGCTCCGCGTCCGGCAAGAACCGGAGATTGCGCGGCACGCTGTCCTGCTGGAAGTAGGCGACGCGTTTGCCGAGGCGCTTGAGCGCCAGGCCAAGCGCCAGTCCCGCGCCAAGCGTGTCGCCGTCCGGCTTCACGTGGCTCACCATCACGAACGAGGTGCGCCGGCACAGTTCGTCGACGACCTCCTGCGTCGACGCGATTCCGGGCGTGCTTTCGATCATTCGCTCTCTTCCGCCGCGGACTGCGCCGCCGCCTCGCGAAGCGTCTTCGCGAGCTCGATGGCTCGTTCGGCGGAGCGATCCTCGACGAACACCAGCTCCGGCGTATGCCTAAGATCGATCTTGCGCCCCAGCTCGCCGCGCAGGAACCGGCCCGCGTGCTTCAGCGCGTCCAGCGACTGACGCGCCTGATGCCGGTCGCCGATCACGGACACGAACACCTTACAGTGCCGCAGATCGTCGCTCACCTCGACGTGTGTCACCGTGACGAACGCGAGCCGCGGATCCTGCAGCTCCTGCGAGATCAGCGTCCCCAGAATGCGCTGAATCTCATGATCGATCTTCGCAATCCGCTGGGCTTTCATGCCGCTCCTCGCGCGATAGAGACCCTCGACGGCGACCTATCGCGCCGCGCTTGGGTCCCTATAGCACACTCGCTAAAGATTGTTTGTAATCTCAAGCTCTTACCAACTCTGCTGCAACGTGCTCCAGGGCGTAGGCTTCGATGACGTCGCCTTCTTTGAGGTCCTGGAACTTCGCGATCTGGATGCCGCACTCGAAGCCTTCCGCGACCTCCCGCACGTCGTCCTTGAAGCGCCGTAGGCTCTCGATCTCTCCATCGAAGGCGACCGTTCCGTCGCGAATCACGCGCGCCTTGGCGTTGCGCGTGATCTTGCCGCTCTGCACGTAGCATCCGACGATCGTGCCGACGCGGCTGACCTTGAAGACCTGGCGCACCTCGGCTCGGCCGAGCACGACCTCGCGTTCGACGGGCGAGAGCATGCCGCGCATGGCCTTCTTCAGATCGTCTTCGATCTCGTAGATGACCTGATAGAAGCGCAAGTCGACGCCCTCGTTCTCCGCGAGCCGGCGAGCCGTCTCGTCCGGACGGATGTTGAATCCGATCAGCACGCCGTTCGAGGCGCTGGCGAGATTGACGTCATTGGGCGAAATCGCTCCCACGCCGCCGTGAATGACGCGGATCTCGACATCGTCGGTCGAGAGCGACTCCATCCGGGCGCGCAGAGCTTCCAGCGAACCCTGGCCGTCGGCCTTGATGATCAGGTTCAGCACCTTCTTGCCTTCGGCGGGCATCGCCATGAAGGTCTCGAGCGAGACGCGCTGCGATCCGGTGGCGGCCATGCGCACGTCGCGGCGGCGCGTCGCGCGCTTCTCGGCGGTTTCACGGGCCACGCGCTCGTCACTCACGACCGAGAGCGTGTCGCCGGCGGCTGGGACGTCCGAAAGTCCCATCACCTCGACCGGGATCGAGGGGCCGGCCTTCTTGACTTGTTTGCCCTTGTCGTCGATCAGCGCGCGAACTTTTCCGAACGTACCGCCGGCGACCACGATGTCGCCGACGCGCAGCGTGCCGTTTTGCACGAGAACCGTGGCGACCGCGCCGCGGCCGCGGTGCAGCGCAGATTCGATCACCACGCCGCTGGCGCGGCGGTTCTTGTTCGCGCGGAGCTCGCGGATGTCGGCCTCCAGCAGAACAGTGTCAAGGAGGCTGTCGATGCCGTCGCCGGTCTTGGCCGAGACGGGCACCATCTCGACGGTGCCGGCCCAATCGACCGGCTGAAGTCCTTCTTCCATGAGCTGTTGCTTGACGCGATCGGGCTGCGCCTCGGGCCGGTCCATCTTGTTGATCGCGACGACGATGGGAACGTTCGCCGCCTTGACGTGAGCGATCGCCTCTTTCGTTTGGGGCATGACGCCGTCGTCCGCGGCGACGACGAGGATCGCGACGTCGGTTACCTTCGCGCCGCGCGCGCGCATCGCCGTGAACGCTTCGTGGCCGGGCGTGTCCACGAACGTGATCTTACGATCGTTCCGCTCGACCGTGTACGCGCCGATCTTCTGCGTGATGCCGCCTGCCTCGCCGGCCGCGACGTTGGCTTGCCGAATCTTGTCGAGCAAGGACGTTTTGCCGTGGTCGACGTGACCGAGCACCGTGACGACCGGCGGGCGCGGCGTCAGCATCTCGGACTTGTCCTCTTCCTGCTCGACCGTCACTTCTTCGCCGGCTTCCTTGACGACGGCGTTGAAACCGAAGCGCTTCGCGACTTGAATGGCGACGTCGCTCGAGATGTTCTGGTTGATCGTGGCCATTGTCCCGATCTTGATCAGCTCGGTGATCACGTCGCGGACCGGCACGATCATCGACGTCGCGAGCTCTTGCACCGTCAAGAGATCCGGGATCTCGATCGTTTCTAGCGTGCGGGTGGGGGCGGCGACGGCCGTCTCGCCCTTCTTCTTACGCTGCCGTTCTTTCTCGAGGAGCAGCTCCTTCTCGCGATCTTTCTTTGCGGCGGCCTTGTCCTCGTGCGTGCGCCGATCGCCCGGGCGTGCGCCCGTCGACGGCGCGGGCATCTCTCCGGGTACGCCGGGTCGCCCCGGCGCGGCGCGGCCACTGGGCGACATCGGACGAAACGGACCGTTGCCCGCCGGACGGCGCGGTTGCGGTGGGGCCGCGCGCGCTGGCGCGATGAGACGGCCCGGCACGGGGCCGCCTTTGCCGCCCTGTCCGGGCATTGCCTCACCCGGCCGGGGTGCGACGCCCGGTCGCCCCGGCAGACCCGTTTGCGGACCCGGCGAGGCCGACGCGGCGGTCGTCGGCGGCGGAGCCGCGCGGCGCGTGATGGATGGCTGTCCGGAGGGGACCGGGCGCAGCTGCGGGATGGCCTCGGCCGCAGGGCGAGCGCGCTTGGGCTCGGGCGCCGGCGTAGGCGCGGCCGGCGCCGACGGCAGGGGACGACTCGTCCCGACGACCGGGCGCAGGCGCTGCACCGGAGCGGGAGGCGGCGGAGCCGGCTTGGGCGCGACCGCCTTGGGGGCGGCTTTGGCCGGTTTCGCGGCGGCTTCCGGGGGCGCCGCCTTGGAGACGGGCGGCTTTACGCTTGGCTTGAGCAGCACGCTGCGGACCAGATCCGCGATCTGATCCGGGACGACGCTGAGCTGATTCTTTGCCTCGAAGACGCCGCCCAAGCGCTCGTTGAAGAGCGTGGTTAGCTCCTTCGAGGTGAGTCCGAGCTCTTTCGCGAGCTCGAAGATCCTTACTTTTCCGGCCAAATTCTCTCTCGAGCGCTACGGCGCCCGAGTCCCATCAGTTGGTGCGCGGAGCCCCAACCGACGGCTTTGGCTCCGCTAGGTGATCAAAGGGTCGCCCTCATCGGAGGGGACGGTCGCCGCTTGATTTCATGAGTTCATTTCTTGCATGGGCTCTCGAATGATTAAACCATATTCGGCCGCCACCGCGCCAAGCCCCGGGTACCGCTTGTTTTTGCGCGCGCGCTCTGCGCACGGAAGCGAGCACAGGTAGGCGCCGCGGCCCGCTTGTTTGCGCCGCGCCGCCGGCGGATCGGCGTGCCATCCCGTCGCGCTGCGCACGAATCGCGTTAACTCTGCTTGCAAGAAGCGCCGCCGGCAACCGACGCAGCTGCGGACCGGCTTACGCGCCGTCCTTCCCCAAGCGCTCGCGGCGAAACTCCTCGAGCTTCCGAATCAGCTCCGTGTCGATCTCCTCGCCGGACGGCTCCGGCGCTGCCGCGGCCTCCGGCGCCGCCTCGCTGGAGGCGCGTTCCGCGCGTTCGGCGAGATAGCGCTCGCGCGCTTGGGCCGATTCGCTCTCGCTGGCGATGTCCAAGCGCCAGCCCGTCAGCCGCGCGGCGAGTCGAACGTTCTGGCCGTCGCGGCCGATCGCGAGCGACAGCTGATAATCGGGTACGACGACGAGCGCGACGCCGTCGTCCTCGAAGAGCTCGACGCCGATGACCTTTGCCGGTGCGAGCGCGTTCATGATGAACGTCGCGGGCGTGGGATCGTACCGAATGATGTCGACCTTCTCGCCGCGCAGGTTGTCCGTGACGTTCGCGATCCGGCTCGACTTGGGACCGAGACATGCTCCGATCGGATCCACCTCGGCGCGATTGCTGCGCACGGCGACCTTCGAGCGGCTGCCCGGATCCCGCGCGATCGCCATGATCTCGACCGTTCCGTCCGCGATCTCGGGTACCTCGAGCTCGAGCAGCCGCTGCACCAAGCCCTCTGCCGCACGCGACAGAATCACCTGCGGGCCCTTCGGCGACTTCTTGACGTCGAGCACGTAGGCGCGAATGAAGTCGTTGATGCGGTAGGCCTCACCCGGGACCTGCTCGTCCAGGTACATGACCGCCTCGTCGCGCCCCTCCAGGGTGATGTACATGTTGCGCTGCTCGTAGCGCTGCACGGTGCCCGTGACCAAGTCGTTGAGCTTGCGCACGTACTTGTTATAGACCGTGTCGCGCTCCGCTTCGCGGATGCGCTGCACAATGACTTGCTTGGCCGTCTGCGCGGCGATTCGGCCGAAGTCTTTCGGCGTCACCTCTTCGTCGTAGAAATCGCCGGCCTGATACGGTCCGCCCGCGGCCTTCACCGAAATCTCGAGTTTCGGATCCTGCACCTCGTCCACGACGGTGCGGCGGTGAAAGACGCGATAGGCGCCACTCTGCCGATCGACCGTAACGATCGCGTTCGACTCCGTCCCGAAGTGGCGCTTATAAGCCGTAAGCAACGCCGCTTCGAGCGCCTCGAGCAGCATCTCGAACGAGATGTTACGTTCTTTTGCGATCGAGTGCAAGACGTCGATCAGTTTGTCTTCAGTTGCCGTGTTTTCTGCTGTTGCCATGCATGTGTTTCCGTTGAAGCTTGTCGCGCTGGAAGTCTTGGCGCGGATCGTATTCCAAGCGGGCCGATTTGATCGCCGCAAGCGGCAGCAGGAGCTCGCCGCTCTCGGTTTCCACAACGACCGCTTCGCCACGCAAGCCGCGCAGAACGCCGCGATGCGTCTTGGCCCCGTTGATCGTGAGCGTCGTCAGGATGCGCGCTCGCTGTCCCGCGAAGCGCTCGTAATCGACCTCACGATGCAGTGGGCGATCGAGCCCGGCCGATTCGATCTCGAGCGTGTACGCCCCGTCCTGCGCGCCGAGGCTCGCGTTGATGTATGCGGCAACGCGCTCGCACAGCGCCAGGTCGACTCCACCGGGTCGGTCGATCGTCACGCTCAGCTCGAGCGCGCCGCGCACGGGACGCGCGTGACGCTGCACGATCTCGAGACCGTCGAAATGCCGGTCGTGCACGATCGCGTCGAGCTGTTGCTCGAACGTCTCGGCGATTCGCGGCGCACCCTTGCTCATGATCGTGTGTGTTCGTTCCCTTGTTGCGGGCCTCTAGAAGCAACGAAGCGCGGGACGACACCCACGCTCCTTCCTTCTACCCGGAAACCTTATTCGCGACCCGACCGTTTCAATCATGCCTGGGCTTTCCTAAAGTGCGACGGGCCGCAACCCTACAGTGGGCGCGACCCCTCGCTCTGTTCTCCTATCTTGCGATCGGCGCGCCGCCGGAAAATCGTCCGGCTGCCGTGGGCGCGCACAGGGCGCCCGTTATTCGGCGCGTGCATCGCGGGCCCGATGGCCCGGTGGATTTTGCGGTTCCAACCGCCCTCCTTCGTGACTGACGAAGTGTGCCGGCCTTTCCGGCACGCTAAAATTCTAATGCGACTAAGGTCGAAATGCAAGCGGGAAACCGCGCCGCTCATGGCGACGAAACGGGCGACGGTGCGAACGGCACCAGCAGGCGACCGTCGCACGGTTGCGACACCATACCGTCGATGATCGGCGCGAGCCCGGCGGCGAACGGGCTGAGCGGTGCGCGGCTCGCCGAGCCTCCGCCCCCGATCGTGATCTGCGTCCCGTTGGCGGGACCGCCGTGCAGGTCGCTGTGCACGATCGACGAGTCGGGGCCCGCCGCATCGGCATAGCCGCCACGGATCGCCTGTGGATAACGTACCAGCCAGCCGGTGCAGATCGTCGTAGGGCCTGCCTTGCGCGCGGCGATGACCCACATCTTGACGCGCGCTTCGTTGCCCGTGTTCTTGACCTCATAGATGTACTTCGTCTTCGCGAGCACGTCGGGCGGCGGCGTCGGCTCCATTCTGCCCGCCAGCGAATACGACGGCGCGTAGCTCTTGCTGGTCGGATGGACCGGGTTGTTCGGCAAGAGCGAGCGCAGCTTGGCGTTGATGTTCGGCGCGGTACGCGTCTTGGGCGGCGCCGTGGCGCGCGGTCCTGGCGGCGGCGGCGGCGGGACGGCGATGGGTCGCGCAGGCGCCGCCTGCGCCTTCGGCCCGGCACCGACGCGCGGACCCGGCGACGCGCCGCCGCTCGGGCCGGGACTGGGCGCCGTTCCGGCAGTTTTGGCGACCGCCGTCGCGCTGGTCGGACTCGGACTCGGCACGCCGGCGCGTTCCGCCGGCAAGGCGGACGCCCGGATCGCCGGCGCAGCGCTCGGGGCAGGGCTCGCGCGGGCGAGCGCGGCGGCGCTCGGTGAGGCTTGCGGCAGAGCGGGCGCGGGTGTCGCCGCGCGCGCCGTCGCGCGCACCAGCGGCGCCGCCTTCGGCGACGGACGGGCGGATGGAGCGCTCGTCGGCACGGGTGAGGGCGCGGCCGTCGGCGGCGGCTTCAACGTTACCGCGACGGGCGCGACCGTCGGCACGCTGACCGGCGCCGCGGGCAGCGCGTTGCGCGGCTGCGTCTCGAAGATGTTCTGCGTCGGCTGCGGGTTGGGTTGTGGCGTCTGCTGCGGGATCGGGCGCGGGTTCGGCGGCGCGGTCGGCGCGATCTTCGCCAGCTCGTGTCGGTTGACGGGCTGGCGCTGCGATTGCAGCTGCGCAATCGGCGCGTGCTGCAGCGGCGCGACGACACGGACGTGCGGAACCGGCGCGACGGCGTGAACGGCCGCGGGCTGGTTCGCTACCGCGATCGGCGACGTGCGGGCGATGGTGATCACCTCGCCGCCCTGCACACTCTCGGTAGCGCCCTGCTGCGACGAGCTCACGAGCACCGTGAAGAGCAACGCGGCGAACAGCGCATGGATAATCAGCGAGGCTAGGAAGCTCCCCGCGAGTCGCTCCGGATAGCGCCGGTCCCGCGGATCGCGCTCGAACGTCACGGCGAGGGGTTAAGTGCGCTTAATCGAGCGCAGGAGCCTGCCGGTCCGGCCGCACAACCCAACGCCCCGCATGGAATTGGTTTTGCAGAAGCGCACAAAGATCGTCGCGACGGTGGGCCCCGCCTCGCGCGAGCCCGCAATCCTGCGCTCGCTCTTCATCTCGGGGGCGAACGTGCTGCGCCTAAACTTCTCGCACGGAACGCCGGAGGAGCACGGCCAGGTGATCGAGCGCGCGCGCGCCATCGCCGACGAGCTCGGCATACACACGGCGCTGTTGCAAGATCTGCCCGGCCCCAAAGTGCGCACCGGACCGCTGGCGGACGGCGCGCGGTCGGTTCGGCTGGAGCGTGGCGCTCGCTTCGTCATCTCGTCCGAGCCGGTGGAGGGAACGCGCGAACGCGTCAGCACGACGTATCGCGATCTGCCGGCAGACGTGGCCATCGGCAAACATCTCTACCTACAAGACGGCCAAATCACGCTGCTCATCGTTGGAAAGAACGCGACCGAGATCGAGACGACAGTCGAGTTCGGTGGCGACCTGCGGCCGGCGCAAGGCATCAACTACTCCGACGGCTCGCTCAACATCACGTCGGTAACCAAACGCGATCTCGAATTCCTGGAGTTCGGGCTCGAGCGCGGCATCGACTGGGTCGCGATCTCGTTCGTGCGATCCGAGGAGGACGTCGAGCGCGTCAAGGCCTTCATCGCCGAGCGCGGCCGGCGCGTGCCCGTGATCGCCAAGATCGAGAAGCACGAGGCGCTGGAGCGGCTGGACGAGATCATCGCCGCCGCCGACGGCATCATGGTCGCGCGCGGCGATTTAGGGATCGAAATCCCCATCGAGACGGTACCGATCGTCCAGAAAGAGGTCATCGCGAAGTGCAATCGCGCGAGCAAGCCCGTCGTCACCGCTACGCAGATGCTCGAATCGATGATCGCGTCGCCGCGACCGACGCGAGCGGAGGCCACCGACGTCGCGAACGCCATCCTCGACGGAACGGACGCCGTGATGCTCTCGGGTGAGACGGCGCTGGGCGCGTATCCGACCGAGGCAGTGCGGACGATGGCCGAGATCGCGCGCGAGGTGGAGCAGCACTACCCGCACGCCTCGCTGCGCGATCGCCGCCTGGAAAACTTCGAGCCGACGATCGCGTCGTCGATCGCGGAAGCCGCGACCCGCGCGAGCGCCGAGCTGAAGATCCCGTACATCGTCACGGGAACCACGACGGGAAACACTGCGCACCACATCGCGGCGTTCCGGCCGCAGGCGCGCATCGTCGCGCTCACGCCGGACCACAAGGTGGCGCGCAGGCTGGCCCTCGTATGGGGCACCGAGGCGCTGCTGATCGATACCTACGCCTCGATCGACGTCTTGCTCTACATGACCGAGCGCCAGATGGTCCACGAGGGACTCGTGCGATCCGGCGATCTCATCGCGTTTACGACCGGAATGCCCGTCGGCTCGGGCGGCACCAACGTGCTGAAAATCCACCAGATCCCCTGAGGCGCCCGAAACCCAACGTTCGCTAGCGCTTCAACAACGCTCGCGCGTGCCGCAACGCCGCGTCGTTCGTCTCGCCCGAGAGCATGCGCGCGATCTCGGCCTCGCGCTCTTTCGCGCCTTCCAACTCTCGCACGCCGATCGTGGTGACGCCCGCGCGTTCCGTTTTGTCGAGCACAAAGTGACGCTCGGCGCACGTAGCGAGCTGCGCGAGGTGCGTCACGCAGACGACCTGTTCGCGCCGCGCGAGCTCCTCGATCCGCGCCCCGACGGCGGTAGCGGTCGCGCCGCCGATCGCGGTGTCGATCTCGTCGAAGACCAGCGCGCTGCCGGCGTCCCGGGCGCCGGCCAGGACGACGACGAGCGCGAGCAGTACCCGCGAGAGCTCCCCGCCGGAGGCGACGCGCGCGAGCGGGCGGGCCGGCTCGCCCGCGTTGGCGGCGAAGAGGAACTCCACACGCTCGGCGCCCTGCGCGCCGGCGCGCTCGAGCGGCTCGAACGCCACGTCGAACGAGCCCGATCCGAGCGCGATGTCGGCAAATTCCGCGAGCACGCGCTTGCGCAGCGTCGCGCCCGCCGTCTTACGCAGCCGGGTGAGCGCGGCCGCCGCCGCGTCGAGCTCGCGCTGCGCCGCCTCCGCCTGCGCTCGACGCTCCGCGAGGAAGCGATCGCGGTTTTCGTACTCGTCGATAGCACGCCGCTGCCGTTGCGCGAGCTCAACGAGGTCGTCGACGCCGCAGCCGTGCTTGCGTTTGAGCCGGTCGAGCAGCGCGAGCCGCGCGTTGATCGCCTCGAGCTCGGCGGGATCGAATTCGGTCCGGTCGAGCGCGCGGGCGAGCTCGGTGGCAAGGTCGCCGGCCTCGGCCTGGAGCGCGGCGCCGCGCTGCGCCATCTCGCGCAGCGCGGAATCGTAGCGTTCGACTCCGGCGAGCGCAACCGCGGCGGCGCCCAGCGGCTCGAGCGCGCCACCGTCGTCGCCCGCTAACGCCTGCCGCGCCGCCTCGAGCGCCGTCGCGATCCGTTCGACGTTGTCGAGGAAACGGCGGCGTTCGTCGAGGCGCTCTTCCTCGCCGGGCTGCAGACGGGCTTCGTCGATCTCGCGCACCGTAAAACAGGCGTCGTCGTAGCGCTCGCGCGCGCGGCGCTCGTCCTGTGCGAGACCCGCGAGTGCCTCGGTCGCCGCCGTCAGCGCCGCGTGAGCGCGTGCGACCGCGTCGCGCGCTTTGATCGCCGGCGCGCCGCCGAAGCGATCGAGCAGCTCGATGTGATATGCCGGTGCGAGCAGCCGCTGCGCCTCGTGCTGTCCGACGATCTCCGCGATGGCCTGGCCGATCTCGCGAACGTAAGCTGCCGTCGCAGGCCGCCCGTTGACGCGTACGCTCGAGCGGCCGGTTTCGGCCAACTCGCGGGTGAGGCTTCCCTCTTCACCCGGATCGAGCTCGAAGCCGTCGGCATCGAGCCGCGCGCGCAGCGACTCGTCGGGATCGAACGCGAGCGTGACGACGGCGCGGCGCTCGCCGCGCCGAACCGCGTCGGCGCCGGCGCGCGCGCCCAGCACGAAATCCAAAGCGCCGAGGAGCATCGTCTTGCCGGATCCGGTCTCACCCGTGAAGATCGTCGCGCCATCCGCGAACTCGACGTCAGCGCGAGCGATCAGACCGTAGTTTTCGATCCGCAGTCGCCGAAGCATAGTGGGAGGCTCTTTACCGACGCGGGTCTTTGATCGAAACGCCCCACAGCATCTTCGCTTCGAGCCGCTCGAGGAAATGCAGCGGCATCGTTCGCGCGAAGTGGACGCGCTTGGGGTGGCAGCGGATCACGACGCTCGCGTTCGGCTCGACCTCGGTCAACACGTCGCCGTCGCACTCCAGGTGCGCTTGCGCGCTCTCGACGTCGGACGTGATCTCGATGCGCGACGTGATCGGTACGATCAGCGGCCGGGAGAACAGAGTGTGCGGGAGGAGCGGAACGACGCCGAAGGCCTCGACGCTCGGTGCGATCAGCGATCCGCCCGCGGACAGGAAATATGCGGTCGATCCGGTCGGCGTAGCGACGCAGATTCCGTCGGCGGCTATGCGCGTGACGGCGCCGGAGTCGAAGCGCAGGCCGAACGGCACGATCCGCGAGACGTCGCCTTTTCGCACGACCACGTCATTCAGTGCGAAGAACCGTTGGCCGCCGTACTCGGCTTGCAGCGCGGTGCGCTCGTCCATGAACAGCCCGCGCTCGACGAGCGCCGGAAGATCGGACAGGCGCGGATCGTCCTCGTCGAGCTCCGTGAGAAAACCCAGGCGACCCGTGTTGATGCCGAGCAGCGGAATGTCGCCGTCGACCGCGATCCGAGCCGCACGCAGCAGCGTCCCGTCGCCGCCGACGGTGATCAGGAGCGACACGGCCGTCGCGGCCGTTCCCTCGACGACCTCGAACCCGCCGTCCCGAAAGTCCGACGCGACGCGGCTCGCGATGGCCCGCGCATGCTCCCGCGCCGTATCGACGTAGAGGCCGACGACCTTCTCTTTGATGGCCAGCAGCGTCGTCATCGAGGAGTACCTTCGTCGAGTACGGCCTCGATTCGTGCGTCGTCGAACGGCGTGCCCGCGCGGCGCAGCTCGATCAGGAATTCGCGGTTGCCGGCGGGGCCGAGGAGCGGCGACGCGGCGAGGCCCACAGGCCGCAGCCCGAGGGCGAGCGCGGCCGCGCGCAGATCGCGCAGCACGCCGGCGTGCGTCGAACGGTCGCGCACGACGCCTCCCGAGCCGACCCGTTCGCGGCCGGCCTCGAATTGCGGCTTCACCAGCGCGACGATCGCGCCGTTCTCGCGAAGGTAGGCTACGGCTCGCGCCAAGATCGTTCGCAGCGAGATGAAGGACGCGTCGATCGCGATGACGTCGAACCCGGCCGGGAACGCGTCGTCGCCGAGGAGGCGGAAGTTCGTGCGCTCCATGACGCGAACACGAGAGTCATTGCGCAGGCGCCAGTCGAGCTGCCCGTATCCGACGTCGACCGCCGCGACGCTGCGCGCACCGCGCTGCAACAGGCAATCGGTGAAGCCTCCGGTAGAGGCGCCGACGTCGAGCGCCTCCGCGCCCTGGACCTCGATGCCGAAAGCGACCAGCGCGCGCTCGAGCTTCTCGCCGCCTCGGCTGACGAAGCGGCGCGGTCGCGCGACGACGATGTTCGCGTCCGCCGCGACGTTCTGCCCCGCCTTCGTCGCGACGACGCCGTCGACACTCACGCGCCCTTCCATGATGAGGCTGCGCGCCTGCGAACGCGTAATCTCTTTGCGGTCGGCGACCGCTGCATCGAGACGGACCCTCATGCCGACCGCTAAAATGGAATCTGGTCGTCCGGCTTTTGTTCCGACATCGCCTCGTCGATCTGGGCCTGGGCGCTCTTGAGCAGCGTCTCGCACTCGCGCGCCAAAACTTTGCCCTCTTTGAACAATGCGATCGCCCGGTCGAGTTTAGTGTCTTCGTCTTCCAGTTCTTTGACGATCGCCTCGATGCGTTCGAGTTTCGCTTCGAAACCGCGGCTCGCCTCACTCATCGTCGAGCACCCGTTCGACGCTTGCGGCGAGCCTCCCGTGGAAAAGCCGCGCCTCGATCGTGTCTCCCACGGATACTTCTGCGGCGTTCCGAAGGGCGCGCCCGGCATGCGTGACGATCGCGTATCCGCGTTCTAACGGACCTTCCGGGTTGGCGGAGAGAAGCCGGCTGCGAGCCAGCGTCAACGCGTTGATTCGTTTTGAAACTTTACGGTCGCGCGCCGCATCCAATCTCAGCAGCGTCGTCGTCAGTCGCGCTCCGCGCTCCGCGATGCGGTGGCGCGGATTTCGTCGCTCGATGCGGTTTTGCAGCTGCAGCAGGCGTTCCCGCAGCTGCGAAAGACGACGATCGATGGCGCGGCGTAGCCGTTGCTCCGCGGCGTCGCGATCCCGCCCGAGCCGAACGACTCGCCTGTCGATCGCGTTGTACAGTAGCCGCTTTTGATGCGTGATTCGGGCGGTCACCTCGGCCCACGATCCGGCAATGTATTCCGCCGCCGCAGTAGGCGTTTTAAAGACGGCGTCGGCGACTTCGTCGGCGAGGTGGCGATCGCCGGTGTGGCCGATCGCGGTGACTACCGGATGGCGTGCTCGAACTATCGCTCGCACTAGCGCTTCGGTGTTGAACGGATAGCGGTCCTCATACGATCCGCCGCCGCGTACGACGACGATCGCGTCGACCTTCGAGCGCGATGCGCGATCGATCGCTTCGGCGATATCGATTTCGGCGCCCTCGCCCTGAACTCGCGTCTCGATGAACGTGACGCCGACGTGGGGCGACTTCTCGCGGAGCGTCGTCTCGAAGTCTTCGGCGCCTTGGCCGCGCGCCGAAACCAGCGCGACGTGACGCGGGTAGGGCGGGACCGGGCGCTTGCGGTCCCCATCGAAAAGACCCTCGGCCTGAAGGCGCTTGCGCAGCGCCTCGACCTTCGCTGCGATCGCGCCGACGCCGAGCGGGGCGATGCCGACGACTCGCAGCTGGTATTCACTGCTTTTTTCCCAGATGCCGATCGCGCCGGTCGCCACGACCGCGACGCCGTCGCTGACCGGAGGAAACTTTCGGACTTCTTTCCAGCCGGCGAAACATTTCAATACCGCCCGGCTGTCCTTCAGGCTGAAGAACACGTTGCCGCTCGGTTGCGGCTTCCAACCGGATATCTCACCTTCGATGGCAATGCGCGCGAGCTCGGGCCGCTTCTCGAGCCAACGCTGCAAGCGCAGCGAAAACTGCGACACGGTGAGCTGCAGGATCTGCGGCTCGCGCGCCAAGAGCGTCATTTCCGGCTTCAAGGGGCCGGCGTCGGCGACGTCGAGCTGACCGGTGCCGGCGACTCCGTCGGCGGCGGCGCGAGCGTCGGCATCTCGGGCGGCGGCGTCGCATTGGCGGGCGGCAGCGTCGGCGCCGGCTGCTGCGGTCCCGCATAGACGCTAGTCGCGGCGTTGCCGGCGGTGTCGTAGCCGGCGCCGTACCCGCCGCACGACGACTCCGTTCCCTTTAGGTAATACTCGCCGCCGCGGCCGCACCCGCTGGCCTTGACGACCTCGTCGGCCGGGAACGGAAACTCGTGCGGCGGCGTCCGGGCAAGCGCGGCCTTCATGAAGCGCGCCCAGATCCGCGCCGGGACGTTGCCGCCGTACGATTCGTTCATCGGCGTGTAGTCGTCGTTGCCGAGCCAGACCGCCGCGACGAGGTCCGGCGTGTAGCCGACGAACCACGCGTCGCGGAAATCCGACGTCGTTCCCGTCTTTCCAGCCGCCGGGCGCCCGATGATCGCGTTTGGATAACCGGTGCCGTGCTGGATAACGTCTTCGAAGATCGACGTCATGATGTACGCCGTTCCCGCGCTGACGACGTCGTTGGCCTGCGGAAAGCGATCGTCGAGCACGCTGCTTCCGAGCGAATCCTTGACGAGCCGAAACGGCGTGGGGTCCACGTGCAATCCCTGATTCGCGAGAGTCGAATAGCCGCTGGCCTGATCGAGCACCGTGAGGACGGACGAACCCAGCGCGAGCGACAGGTTGGCTTCGAGCGGCGACGTGACGCCCATCCGGTGCGCGTAGTCGATCACGCGGTCCAAGCCGACGCGCTCCGCCAGCTTGACCGCGACGATGTTGCGCGACATGACCAACGCCTCGCGCAGCGAGATCGCGCCCATGTAGCTGTGATCGTCGTCGAGCGGAGACCACTGCGTCCCGTCGCCCATCGGATAGCTCACCGGCGAGTCGTCAATGACCGTCGAGGCGGGCATGCCCGAATCGATCGCCGCCGTGTAGTCGTAGATCTTAAAAGATGAGCCCGGCTGGCGCCGCGCCTGCCACGCGCGGTTGAACTGATTGTGCAGCGAGAATCCGGTGCCGCCGACCATCGCGACGATTTCGCCCGTAGAGGGCCGTAGCGCGACCAGCGCCGCCTGATGCGCACCGATGCCCTCGGCGATCGCCTGGCGCACGCCCCACTCGACCGCCTCCTGGCCAATCTGCTGCATCCGCGTATCGAGCGTGGTGTAGGCCTGGAGCCCCCCCTCGTTGACGGCGTCCTTTCCGAAGAGCCGCTCCAGCTGCGCGATCGCGTACGTCGTGAAGTAGGGATAGCGGTAGCCCTGCAGGCCGGGCGGCCGCTCCGCGATCAGCCCGAGCGGCGCGGCGAAGGCCGCGTCGGCCTGCGCCGCGGTGATGTAGCCGCTCTCGACCATGCGGTCCAGCACGTGGCGCTCGCGATCGGTCGCAAGCGTGGGATTCGAAAACGGCGAGTACACGGACGGCGCGGCCACCACGCCGGCCAACGTGGCGGCCTGCGCGAGCGTCAGCTTGTCGACGCCGCGGCCGAAGTAGGTGTGCGCTGCCGCGTCGACGCCGTACGCGCCGGCGCCGAGGTAGATGATGTCGAGATAGCGCTCGAGGATCTCGTCCTTCGTGTAATAGCGCTCGATCTCGATGGCCAGCAGCGCCTCCTGCACCTTGCGTGCGATGGAGACTTGGTCGGTGAGGAACAGCCGGCGCGCGAGCTGCTGCGTGATCGTGGACGCGCCCTGCAGCTGCTGATGCGTGAGGTCCGCAAACGTCGCGCGCACGATGCCGCCGAAGTCGACGCCGTGATGGTAGTAAAAGTTGTGATCTTCGTTGGCGATGAACGCCTCGCGCACCACGACCGGGATGCGCGAGATCGGGACCCAGACGCGATTCTCTTTATAGACCGAGGCGAGCTGCGTTCCGTCGCGCGCGTAGATGCGCGTCGTGCTCGCGGGCTGGTAGTCCGCCATGCGGCTGATATCGGGGAGGTTGCGCGCGTACGCCGCCACCATCCCGGCGACCGCGCCCAGCGCGAACAGCGCGAGCAGCAGCGCGGCCACGCCGATCCCGGCCCAGACGCGCCCGCCGCGCCGGTGTCTACGTTTCCTTGGCATTGGCGACAGCACTCAGGACGCCGTTGACGAAACGGCCGGAGTCCTCGGTGGAGAAGCGTTTGGCGAGGGCGACCGCCTCGTTGATCGCGACCGCGGTCGGCGTTTCGGGGCGGCAGCGCAGTTCGTATGTAGCCATCTCTAAGAGCAGCCGGTCGATCGTCGGCAGGCGGTCGATCGCCCAGCCTTCCAAGAGCGGGCTAACGATGCGATCCGCTTTCGGAGCGTATTCGAGCGTGCCCAGAGCGAGTTCCTCGACGAAGGCCCGCTCCTGGCCGTCGGCGTTATCGCCGACGACGTCGCGCACCGCGTCGGCGGGCTCGCGATCGCCGACGACGACGGAATAGAGCACCTTGAGCGCCTGCTCGCGAGCGATGCGGCGCGATGTCATCGATGCGACGGCTCCTTGAGCAGGAGCTCGATGTCGTAGCGTCCCCCCCGGAACTCGTCGGTCGCCAGGACCTCCAGGCACAGTTCGATCGTCGTGCTCACGCCTTCGATCAAGGTCTCGCGCAGTGCGCGCTCCATTCGCGCGATCGCGACCTCGCGCGTGTCGCCGAACGCGACGACCTTGGCGATCATCGAGTCGTAATACGGCGGGATGGTGGCGCCTGCGTACAGGTGCGTGTCGACGCGGATGCCGGGGCCGCCGGGAAAGACGAGCTTCGAGACCGTACCGGCCGCCGGAGCGAAGTGATTCTGCGGATCTTCGGCGTTGATCCGGCACTCGATGGCGTGGCCCCGCGCGGCTAGGTCGGCCTGAATGTATCCGAGCGGCTCTCCGGCCGCGATCCGAATTTGCTCCTTGACGAGATCGATGTTGTACACCATCTCGGTTACCGGATGCTCGACCTGGATGCGCGTGTTCATCTCCATGAAGTAGACGTCGTCGCCGGCGACGAGGAACTCGAGCGTGCCCGCGTTGCTATATCCCACGTATCGCGACGCGCGCAACGCCATGTCGTGGAGCGCACTTCTCGCGCCTGCGGCCAGATTCGGCGCGGGCGTCTCCTCGATGACCTTTTGGTGCGACGGCTTCTGCACCGAACAGTCGCGTTCGCCGAGGTGAACGAGATTGCCGAACTCGTCGCCCAGCACTTGCACCTCGAGGTGGCGCGGCGCGACGATCAGCTTCTCGATGTACATCCGGCCGTCTTTGAAGCTGGCCTCGGCCTCGGCCGTCGCTCCCGCAAACGCGCGCGGCATCTCCGCGGCGTCGCGCACGATGCGCATGCCTCGGCCGCCGCCTCCCGCGGTGGCCTTGAGCAGAACGGGATAACCGATGGAGACGGCGACGGCTTGCGCCTCCTCCGGAGAGCCGAGCACGTCGCTGCCCGGGGTCGTCGCGACGCCCGCCTCGCTCACGACGCGTTTCGCAGTCGCCTTGTCGCCCATCAGGGCGATGACGCTCGGCTTCGGCCCGATGAACGTCAGGCCGTGGTCGCTGCAGATCTCCGCGAAGCGCGCGTTTTCCGCGAGGAATCCGTAGCCCGGATGGATCGCGTCGCAGCGCGTGATGAGGGCCGTCGAGATGATGTTCGGAATGTTGAGGTAGGAGCGCCCCGCCGGCCCGGGACCGACGCAGAACGCTTCGTCCGCCTGCCGGACGTGCAGCGAATCGCGATCCGCCTCCGAGAAGATCGCGACGGTGGCGACGCCCAGCTCTTGGCACGCGCGGTTGATCCGCAGCGCGATCTCGCCGCGATTGGCGATCAGGACCTTACGAAACATGCGCCGTGGCCTTTACGCTCGCGCGATCGCGAAGAGCGGCTGGCCGTATTCGACCGGCGCTCCGTTCTTGGCCGAGATCGAAACGAGCCGGCCGGCGCCCATGCTGTGAACGGGCGTGCGGATGCCGAGCGCCTCGATGTAGCCGAGCTCACGATCGCCGTCTAACGCCTCGCCTTCCGCGAGTGCCGGACGGCTAGCGTGAAAGATTCCGACGAGATCGGCCTTGATCGTGTCGATTCGCGGCGGAAGCGCCGCGGCCGGCGCGCGATCGGTCGAGCGTGCCGCCGCGCTCGCTTCCGGAGCTCGGCGAGCGACTTCGATTTCATCGTTTGGACGCGCGATTCGCACGCGCACGGCGTCGCTGTCCGCGAGAAATTGCGCGAGCGCGCGCACGCGCGCCGCGAGGGAACGGGTCTCTTGCACGGGCATTGCCGCACCGCTTTCGCCCAAAGGAGCAACGGACCTGGCTTCGGCCTCCGGCAACGCGTCGCGCAACGCCGCGAAACGCGCGTCGATTTGCGCCAAAGGAACCAAAACGAAGGCGCGTTCGCGCAGGCGCGGATGCGGCACGCGCAGACCCTCTTCATCGACGTCGAGGTCGTCGTAGAGCAGCAGATCGAGATCGATGACGCGCGGCCCCCAGCGTTCGCCGGGCGTGCGCCCCAGTCGCCGCTCCGCGGCGTGCAACGCGTCCAGGAGATCGCGCGGCGAATGCCGCGTCAGCAGGAGGGCCACCGCGTTGGCAAACCACGGCTGATCCGTTTTGCCCCAGGGCGCGGCGCGATAGATCGACGATTTCTCGACCAGCGTTCCGAGTTCGGCGATCGCGGCGAAGGCACGCTCGACGTTCGCGGCGCGCTCCCCCAAGTTGCTGCCGATGCCGATATACGCCCGGTGCTGCGTCATCGCGTGCGGCTCAGCGTTACCGAAGGAGTCGCGCCGTC
>DATDGN010000103.1:0-12804 GCA_036522095.1 Candidatus Cybelea sp.
TCCACGACTACAACGAGTATCGGTCACACAGCTCGCTCGGAAAGCGGTCTCCGGCCGAGTTCGAGAGAATGTATCATCAGGCCGCTAAGAGCCAACTTGTGCAAGCCGAACTCAGTGTGCCATGAACGGGGAGCACTACACGGGCCTTGTGACCAAGTTCGCCTCCCCAAATCGGCCAAGCGACACAGATGCCTTCGTACGGATCATGTAATCTCTCATGAAATGTGACGCCATACGCCACAGGCGTATCGTAAAGCTTCTGAGAAGGTCGTTCCGAGTCGTTGTCGCCAAGCTTCCAAAGGCGAATCAGTTCCGCGGCCGATTCTGCTTCAGCCTTTGTGCGGTAAACCGCCACGACATCGGAAGAAGGACCTATTTCGCCGCCGTGATGAGCGTCAACGCTGACGCGATAATACAAGTCTGCTCCCTGCTTACGGGTGCCAGTGATCCGTAGCAACCATACTTCGAAGCGCTCCGAAGGTCCATCGTTCATGTAGTTTGGTTAGTTTCGCGAAGAGGAGGGCCTGGACCCGGACGTTTTACCCCCAGGACGCGTGACCGGTGATCGTCGAGGACCCGGACGTTTTGGGCCTATCTGTATTATCCCCGTCCCAAAATCCACCGTGGCCATCAAGCACTGAATGCGTCCACTTTCGCCAGCGCGACTAACGCAGCGCGTACGCTGTCAGCCGGCCGTTTTCATCGGAGCAGTAGACCCAGCCGTTGACCACGATCGGGCTCTCCCAGTGCACGGGACCGATCGTTTTTCCGGCGCTGTGCATCGCGCTGCTCCACAATTCGTTGCCGGTGAGCGCGCTGAGCGCGACGATCGCGCCGTCGAACGCGACGAAGACGACGCCGTCGGCGACGGCGGGCGACGTGCCTTCGCCGCCGGTCGAACCGGAGCTGGACTGCCACATAAGCTTGAGGCTGCTGACGCCCTGGCCGTTCGTCTGCAGACGATAACCTTCGACGATGTTGGAGAATCCGACGAAGATCCAGGCGTTGTTCGACGCATCCGTCCACACGGCCGGGGTGGAGAAGAGCCCGCCCGGCAGATCGATCAGCTGCAGCTCGTTCCCCACGCCGGGAAGCGCGGCGCGGTTCACGAGCTTCAGCACCGCATCCTTCCCGCCCTGAACGAGCATCCAGGGCGTCTGACTCGACGCCTGCTCGGGCAGCATCACCGGCGACGTGCTGCCCAAATCAGTGTCGCCTGCTTCCAGCTGGTCGTAGTTGACCGGCGTATAGCTGCCCAGCAGCGACGAGAGATCGGCGGCGAGCGAGATCACCGAGTCGCCGTAGTTGTGGCCGCCCTTATTGGCGCTGAAATCGCCGTTTCCGGTCGCCGCGTAGATCCTCCCGTTCATGGACGGATCGGGGTCGACGACGGCGCCGCCGCGCGCCCATATCCCCGAGCGCTGCTGCGGACACGAGTTCGGCCCCGGCAACCGCCGCTCGAGGCTGCACAGCGAGTTGAACACGGCCGTCGCGCCGTCGCTCAGGCGAACGCTGACAACGTGTCCGTCGTACGGCGTCGCGTCGCCGTTGTAACCGGACGTCACCGCATAGAGGTAGCCGTTGGCGACGTTGAGCGGCGAGGCGTCTTTCTCCGTGTTCGGTATGCGCGTGATGCGCGCCGGAAATCCCGGCGCGTGCTCCTCGTGCCCCGTGGCCGTAGACAGCTTGTGAACCTTGCCGTCGACGCCCGGTGCATAGATCGATCTGCCCGACGGATCGGCCGCGGGCGTGGAATCGGTGATTTGGGTGCCGTGCGTCGCGAAGCGCCAGACGATCCGCCCCGAAATGGCCTCGATGCCGAGCGTGACGCCGCCCTTGGTGGTTTGATACAGCATCGAACGATACGCGCGTCCGACCCGAACGCGCTGCAGCAGGATCGGCGTCGAGTCCGCCACGTCGCCGAGGGCAGCTTGCCAGCGCTCGTGCAGGCGATGCACGTTCCCGACGGTGATGCTGCGTTCCGCGGAGTTGAATCCGCTGCGCGACGGATCGAATCCAAAGAGCGGCCAGTTCGTGGCCGCTGCGCGCGACGCCGCCGCGGCGAAGCCGAGTACGAGCAGGAGGCCGGCGGTGCGCCTCATCATGATGCTGCCTGGTTGGCGGCGCCCGCGCGACGCGCCTGCCGGCGGCCCGCTTTGATTCGCAGCCGTGAAGGGCAAGTCGCTGCGGCACGGGTATGACAACCGGTGTGATTCGCTGGTACCAACGTGCGATCTGGGCGCTCGCGCTCGTCGCGATCGCCGCTGCTGGATGCGCGGGCCGATCGTCGCTCGACAACGGGCGTTCGATCTTTCTCGAGGGTAAGGAGTCCGACGGCGTCGCGATCGCCGCCGCGACTCCGCCGCTGCGCCCGTATTGCGCGGCGTGCCATGGCGCAAACGGCGCCGGCGGCGTGCACTTTCCGGACGGCGCGGTCAGCGCGGACTTGCGGCACAAGGCGCTCGTGACGGAACAGCGTCATCCCTACACGCTGGCGCTGCTCGAGCGCGCAATCTCGACGGGGATCGACAATGAGGGCAAGCCTCTCGATCCCGTCATGCCGCGCTGGCGCCTGAGCGCGGGCGACCTGCACGACGTGGCGTCGTACGTGCTCACGCAGCTGAAGTAGTGATTCAGCAAGTCCGCCCGCGCATTCCCGATACGCAGCAGCGCCGCACCCTGGAGAAGCGCCGCAGCGTTCGCCAGATCGTGTTCGGCGTGCAAGACGGCATCCTGACGACGCTCGGCATCATCACGGGCGTGGGCGTGGCCGAGGGCGACCGCTCCGCGGTGTTCATCAGCGGCTTCTTGGCGTTGCTCGCCGGCGCGCTTTCGATGGGCGTCGGCGAGTATCTGGGCCGCAAGTCCGAGCGCGAGGTAGTGCAGGCCACGATCGACATGGAGAAACGCGAGATGGCCGAGGATCCGCAGGGCGAGTTCTCGGAACTGGTCGCTTACTACAAGCTCAAGGGGTTCAGCGCCCAAGAAGCCGAGATGATCGTGGGGCGGCTCACGCAGATGCCCGAGATCTACCTGTACGAAATGGTGCGTGACGAGTTCGGCATCGATCCACGCGAAGCCGAGGATGCCGGCCTGCGCGCGCCGCTCGCGATGGGCTTCTCGTTCGGCGGCGGCTCGCTCATTCCGATACTTGCCTTCACGCTGCCGCTCTCGATGTTCAACTCGACCCTCACGTCGTTGCTGTTCGCGCTCGTCGGCCTGTTCGGCGTCGGCTACTACGCCGGGACGCTGAGCGAGCGCAACCCGGTCGGCAAGGGTTTCGAGGTCGTGCTGTACGGTTGCGCCGTCTTCGTGATCTCGTATCTAGCCGGACACTACATCCCGCCGCTCTTCGGCCACGCGCCGGTTTCGGTCGGGGGCTGACGCTGATTACGCTGTGGCACGCGCTCGCCGCCGGCGTAGGTCAGGCGGCGGGGTTCTTCTGGGACAGCCTGTTCGGGTTGATCTTCGGTTTTCTCATTTCCGCGATCGCTCAGGTCATGCTCACGCCCGCGACGATGCACCGTTATCTCGGTCCCGGTCTGCGCGGGTTGCTGTACGGAACGGGCTTCGGCATCATTTCCTCGGCGTGCTCGTACGGCGCCGCGGCCGCGGCGCGCGGCTTCTATCGCAACGGCGCCGACGCGCGCGCGGTTTTCGCATTTCTGATCTCGTCCACCAACATGAACGTCGCCATCGTCATCCTCTTTTGGTCGCTCTTGGGTTGGCGTTTCGCGTTCGCGGAGTTCTTCGGCGGCATCATCATCATCGCGGTCGTCACGATCGGGCTCTCACTGCTCTTCCGCACGACCGGCTTAGTGCGACTGCAGCGCCTGTATGTGACCGGGGCCGATGAGAGCGCTGAAGGACACTGCGAGCACCACGAATCGCTTACGCACGCGGGTAATCGTTGGGCGGAAGTCGCGTCGACCGCGCTGGCCGACGTCCGCATGCTGCGCACTGAGCTGATCGGCGGCTATCTGATCGCGGGATTTGCGGCGGCGCTGATACCGCCGGGCTGGCTCGCGGGAGCCCTGCACGCGGTCGGGACGGTTCCGATGATCGGCTACGCCCTGCTGCTGATCGTCGGGCTGCTGATCGCGGTCGCGACGTTCGTGTGCTCGATGGGGAACGTGCCGATCGCGCGCTATCTCGCGAACGCGGGGATACCGCTCGGCGCGAACACGACCTTCATCTACGGCGATCTGCTGATTCTGCCGCTGATCGCGATCTACCGAAAATCGTTTCCGGCGAGTCTCGCCTGGGCGTTCGTCGCCCTCTTTACGCTGGGCGCGTTGCTGGCCGGCGCGGTGATGGAGCGCGTCGTCGGCGCCACGGGCGGCGCGATGACTATGCCGTCCATGGCGCTCAACGACCGGTTCACGCTGATCTCCAACGTCGTCGCGCTCTTGGCGGTCGTTGCCGTTGCCATCGCAAGCGTTTCCCGCAAGCGCGAGGCAAGAGGCTGACCGCTACCAGCTAATTACGACGAGGCCATCACCCACGGCGCTCTTCCAGCCGGGCCAGACGCGCGCGTTCTTCGCGCGTTTGCCCACAAAAGATGGGCCGCCGCCACCGCCGCCGGCGGCCCCGATACCGAAAGAGGATCGGGCTCCGCCGCCCCCGCCGCCGCCGCCGTAAAAGCCACCGCCTCCACCACCGCCGCCGGGGCCGCCGTAGCCGTCGCCGCCGGCGCCGCCGCTGCCGGCGCTCCCGTTGGCACCCGTATAGCCGCCGGCGGTTACGCAATCTCCGCCGCTGCCGCCCGCGCCGCCGGCGGTAAGCGATCCGCCGTCACCGCCTTTTCCTCCGCAGTTGTAGCTATACAGTTTCGGTAGCAGCGATTCTGACGGCGAGTACCCCTACGCGAGCATAATTTACGTGAACGGCACGCTCTACGGCACCACAGACTGGGGCGGCGAATACCACCGTGGAACCGTTTTCAAGCTTGAAGTTGCGCGGGCCGTAGCGGCGATTCATGCGGCAGGATGCGCGGATCGCAGCCCACGATCGGTGCGCCGGGCGCAATCGCCCAAGCCCTAACACTCGCGGCACGCTCCATTAGGGCGAACCACAAAATTGTGCATAGTTTCGGCCGGCTCCCCGGATGGGAGCCGCCCGGGCAATAAATATTATATATTGTATTCATGACACGAAAAGGAAGGCCTGATCGTACGGCGCTCTTTCAGCGAGCAGCCGACCGCCAGGGTGTTTTTACCCTCGAAGATGCCCGGAAGTCCGGCTATAGCCAGCCGCTCGTCCATCATTTTGTCCGAAGCGGCCGCTTCCAACGCCTCGGGAGTGGCGTCTACCGCCTTGCCGAGTACCCACATGAGGAAAATGATCGCCTTGTCGAGCTTGCCGCGCTCCTAGGCCCCGCGGCGGTCGTGTCACACGAATCTGCCCTAGCTCTTTACCCTGTCAGCGATCTCGCTCCGAGCAGGTACCATTTCACACTCCCGCGCTCGCAACGCTATGCGAGGCGCCCAGCCGACGATGTCGTGATCCACACCGCCTCGACACCGCTTGATCCGCGCGACATTGTAAAACGCCACGGTTTTAAGGCCACGTCGCTGGCCCGATCGATCGTCGATTCCGCGCGTGCGGGCACGGCTCCCGAGCAAGTTCAAGCCGCCGTTCGCGTCGGGCTCGATCGCGGTCTCGTTAACGCTGCCGACCTAGCGCGCGCGCTCGCAATGCAGCCGGCGCGCGTGCGCGCGCTGGTTCAGAATGCCATGGGTCGCCCGACCGAATCGCCATAATGCCAAGGCGCTATGAAACGATCGCCGCATTCGAATCGGCGCTTCGCGCAAAGCTGCACTCTATAGCTGACGAGAGAAGAACGTTCCAGGATCTACGAAGACAAGTCGCGTTCGGTCGCGTTCTCGCCCGCCTCCAGCTCGCCGCACCCGACGCCTGGCTTCTCAAAGGCGGAGCTGCGCTCGAATATCGGATCGAACGCGCGCGTGCTACCCTCAACCTAGACATTTCGACCGAACTGGACGTCGAGCGGATGAGTGAGCTCCTCGCGGTCTCCGCGGCTGCGACTCTCGACGACTATTTCCAGATCACCCTCGGTGAGCGGGAGCACCCCATCGACGAGGTTGAGACGTATCGCTTTAACGTCGATGTTCAGTACGCCAACGGCCGCAGATTCGAAAGACTGAAGCTCGATATCGGGTTCTCCGATCCCCGGATCGGAGTTCCCGTGGAGATCGAGGTCCCTTCCCTTCTAGACTTCGCCGATGTTCCCGCCATCTGCGTAAAAGCAATCCCGGCCGAGCAGCAGTTAGCCGAGAAAGTCCACGCGTACACCAAGCCCTACGGATCGCGTCGCTCCTCGCGCGTGAAGGACTTGGTCGACATGGCTTTGCTGCTTCGCGAGGGCGTCAACGTCAGCGAGCTTCGCAGGTCACTTCAAATCGTCTTCACAACGCGAGCGACGTGCTCGTCGGCCCGGACTTCTCCGACGAGACCGAGTTGCTCCAAGAACTCCAGACCCATCGCGTTACTGCGCTCACCGTCCCCGACATTCAGACCCTTCTCCACGTCGGCGCCAACGCGCTCGAGGTAAAACAGGTCCTCGAGCCGGGCTATGCCGGTGACGTCCTCAGCGATCTCCTGTGGGAGCGGCGCCACGGCCGCGCCAAGCGCGTCGCGACGATCGCCTATCTCATCGCGCGCGAGGGCTGGAGGGCGCAGCAGACCGCCGCGTCGCAAAGCGGTCCGAGCAATGCGCCGCATTTGACCGCGGATGCGGCGATGCTGCTCGTCGATGCCGTGCTTCAAGCGGCGGGATCGGCGCAAGCGTGTGTGCGCGAGGAGGTCCAGCAGGCCTTCGAGTGGCTCGCGACGCCCAATGTCGGTGCGGCGGTACAAAACGACGGCGCACTCGTCATCCTCGCGCCGCCTGCCCCAGCGCAGACCGGATAAGCGATTGTTAGCGGTGCAGAAGCACCGTTACGATCGTCGAGATCCAGCTCGTAACCAGGATTCCGGTCAGCCAGTTGAAGCGCTGATCGATGATCGAAAAGCGCGACTCCAGCAGGTTGAAGCGCGTGTCCACCTGGTTGAAGAGCGCGTCCAACCGGCGCTCGAGCGACTCCATCCGGCGGTCGAGCTGTAAGAAGGCTCCCTCGAGATGGGCCATGCGAGCCTCGAGTGGCTGGGCGCTCACGACATCTCCAATCTTATCGGCTGCGGGGCCAATGCCTCCCCATCACGCGCCGTGCCGCGCGCGTCAAGCCACAAAGGGACGGCGCGTTTTATGTCCGCAGACCGGATAAGCGATTCTTACCGGTGCAGAAGCACCGTTACGATTGTCGAGATCCAGCTCGTAACCAGGATTCCGGTCAGCCAGTTGAAGCGCTGATCGACGATCGAAAAACGCCCCTCCAGCTGGTTGAAGAGCGCGTCCAACCGACGCTCGACCGACTCCATTCGGCGGTCGAGTTGTAAGAAGGCCCCCTCGATATGAGCCATGCGAACCTCGAGTGGCTGGGCGCTCACGACATCTCCGTTCTGATCGGTCGGGGCAACGCCTCCCGAGCAGTTGACGGCCGGACGCCTGCCGAAACCAGGCGGCCGGAGGATTGAAGCCCATGAGATCGACCGCACTTGTCATCGCTGCTCTCATCATACTAAGCGCGCAGGCGCCCGCGGCGCACCCCGAGCGCCATCTCGTTTACGAATTCGGCTTCAACACGAAGGTCGCGAGCTCCGGAAACGGCACCGGGACGACCACCATCGACATCATGGGGCCCGCGAAGGACGGCGGCGTTATGATCAACGGGACCGATTATTGGTGGAACTCGGCCCGGCCTCGCGCGACGAACACGTGCGAGGTGTATCCGGATGGCGGCGTCTCCTGCCAGAAGCCCGCGTACGCGATATCGCCGATCCAGTTCACGCTGTTTCCGCTGCTCGGACGCAATTATTTCCACCCGCTGTCTACCGGCGGAGGACACGCCAACTGGTCGCGCACGTACCAGGTCGAGGCGGCGATTTTGCCGGGAGCCTCGGGGTTCGCAAGCCAGCTCACTACGTTCAAGTGCGTGTACACGTTGAACGGTAAAGGCAAAATTGCCAACGCCGGCGGCACGATCCTGGTCGAGGCGACCGGCAAGCTCACGCAGCAGGGCGGGCGCTACTTAACCGCGTCGTCGAAGCAAAGCGTCGCCTACGACCCGGCGGCGGGAATTCCGGTCGTCGTGCGCGACGTGCGCACGCATCTGCCGATGCGCAGCGTCTACAGCAACGACCTCGTGGAGCTGAAGCTCAAGAGCGATTCACAACACTAGAGGGGTTGCCTAAAAGTCGTACTCTAGCTGAGCGCGGTTGTATTTGAAAAGGGGCAGGCCGCCCAGCGTCTGCGTGTTCGACTGAGTGCGCTGCGCGTACCGGTAGCGCAGCAGCAGCCCGCGATATCGTCCTTTTCCGACCGGACTTAAATGGTAACGACCGTCGAGCACCCAGATATTCGTGCTCTGCGGGGCCAACGCGTTACCGTAGTCGTACCACGCGTCGGTCGCGATGAAGACCCAACGCTTATCGTCGGAGGTGAACGTCAGACCGACCTTCCACGACGTCCCCGGCGCGCGCCGGTCCGCCATGCCTTGCGTGACGCTGGTCGTGAAGAGCGGGTCGGTCGAGTAGCTATCCGTGTACGGGCTGGCCCAGCCTCCGTAGTGGATCTGCGTCGCGCCGCCCGGATTCGCGAAGCACTGCGCGGCATTCATCGGAAGGAAATACGCTAGGGTCGCCGCCTTCGTAACGATCTGATACGAGCTGTTGCACGTCACGTTCTTGGGCAGGAAGATCGTGTCGGTCCGCCATGGGGTCGAATCGTAAGCTGCGCTAATGCGAAAATTCTTCGTGACGTCGGCTCCGATCTTCACACCGACGTCCTGACTCGCAATCTTCCCGAGGTACGAGCGGCCGGTGTTGCTCTCGAAGCCGCCCTGCAGCTCGACGAACGGCGCCCAGCGCAGCTTCTCGAACGTATAATCTCCGTCGAACCACCAGATGTTCACGAGATCGCTGATGCCGTAGAAGTAACCGGTAGCGGAAAAACCGGCGGCCGGATCGGCATACGCCGCCTTGCCGAAAGCAAAGCCGTTCGTCTTGACGCCCTGGCCGCCGGGGATGTCGATGTTGCTGGGAAGTCCCCTGGCGCCGGCGGGATAGCTCGTGAGCAGGGTCTGCTGGCCGAAGTCGGAGCTCGTGCGGTTTTCGAACGCGAGCATGTCGGCCGCCTCGAACGTCCAGCGCGCTGCGCCCGAGTATGCCAGATCGCCGCCCGAGAACGCGGCCGGCTTGAGGCGAGAATCGGACGGATTAGCCCACGGCGAGCGGAAGAGTTGGTTGCCGAGCGTCCCGTCAAAGTTGTACGCCTTGTACTCTAGATACGCCTCGTAGAACGTGCTCATCGTGAAGTCCGGCAGCGTATCGTCCGAGTTCGTTCGCGGCGGAATTTGCGTGACGCATTCCGCGCCCTTCGCGTGGTTCGCGGCGACGACGCACGGCCCGTTCATCGGGTTAGCGTAGAGGTACGAAGCCCCGATATTCCACTGGCCGCCGGGAAAGCCGTAGTCGGCGTCGATCGCGATACCCGTGTTCCACGCCGCCTCGTTGACGCCGTTCGAGTTGTATTTCGCGCCCGGTGCGTAGTCGAACTGGGCGCCTGGATTATTCGACGCGTTCTGACGCGTGAAATAGAAGGAACGAACGTACCCGTGGTAGGTCAGCGCCTTCGGCGGGGGCGACGGCGTTGCGCTCGCCGCCGGCACCGTGCTCTCCTCGTCGCTCTCGGGCGTCTGAGCGGCGGCTACTCGTGCGCTCGCGAGGAACGCCGCCAGAGCGACGGCGGAAGCCTTCATATTGGGTTAGTCTACGCCCGCGACCGGAGCCGCAATATCCGAAAAATGCAAGCCCTGCCGTTTTGGGATAGAGGGCCGGGCAGGGAGTTGCTATCATGGTCCGATGGCGGAGGCGGTGGCGCCCTCAAAACCCAAGGCCGTATCGACGCTCGAAATCTTCGGAGTCTTTCTCCAGATCGGCGCGACCAGCTTCGGCGGCGGCGTCGTTGCCTATCTGCGCACCGCGCTTGTTGGGAAGAAGCACTGGCTCGACGACACGGAGTTTCTCGAGCTGACGTCTTTGAGCAACACGCTTCCGGGGCTCAACGCGACCAACATGGCGATCTTGGCCGGCGACCGGCTCCGGGGCACGCTCGGCGCCGTCGCCGCGATGACCGGTATGTGCCTGCCGGCGCTGATCTTCATGACGGCCGCGGGCATCGCGTACGGCGCGAGCGGGAATCGGCCGATCGTGACTGCAGCGCTCCATGGCGTGGCGGCGGCCGCGACCGGTCTGATAGCGGCGACGTGGTTCCAAATCGGCAAGAAGACGGTCAAAGGGTTTTACGACGCGTTCTTTATTCTGGCGGCGGTCTTAGGCATCAATCACTTCAAGCTTTCCGTACCGGTCGTGCTGCTCTCGGTCGGAGCACTCGCGATTTTCGCATATCGTCCGGTGAAGAAGAGCGCCGCGCACCACGAGGACTCACACGCGTGGATCAGATCCCTGCAATAGCGCGCGTCTTCGCCTATCTCTCGCTGCTCACGATCGGCGGCGGCATGGCGGCGTTCCCGGAGATGAAGGTCCTCGTCGTCGGTGTGCATCACTGGTTGACCGACGCGCAGCTCATCCACGTTTACAGCGTCGGCCAGATGTCTCCCGGGCCGAACATGATGATGGTGGCGACGGTCGGCGAGCGCGTCGCCGGGATCCCCGGCGCACTGGTTGCGGCGTTTGCGTTCTTCGTGCCGACCGGGATCCTGACGTTCTTCGTCGGGCGCGTCTGGAACCGTCTCGCGGCGTGGCCGTGGCGCGCATCGATTCAGCGCGGGCTCGGCCCAGTAGCCATCGGGCTTGCGGTGGCGGGCTTGATCACGTTCGGGAAGGGCGCCGTGACCGGTTGGGTCACGCTGCTTGTGGGTCTAGTCGTTTTCTATGCGTCGCTGCGCACCAAGGTCAATCCGGCGCTGCTCATCCTGGGCGGAGCCGCGGTCGGCGTGATCGCGCTTCGCTAAGCTTCACGATGCCGACGGCTACGGAGTTCGCCCTTCGAGTGCTTGTCGGCGGGCTGCTGGGCGCGTTGATCGGGTTCGAGCGTCAGTGGCGCCAGCGCGGGGCCGGCGTGCACACCAGCGCGCTCGTCGCGATCGGCGCCGCGTTGTTCGCGCTGCTCGGGCCGATCGTCGGCTCCGACAGCGAGACGCGTATCCTGGCGAACATCGTAACCGGCGTCGGCTTTCTCGCCGGCGGCGTCATCCTGCGCCAAGGTGCGAGCATCACCGGCCTGAACACGGCGGCGACGATCTGGGCGACGGCCGCCGTGGGCGCGCTCGCCGGCGTCGGCCAATACGCCCACGCGTTCATGGGCGCCGGCGCCATCGTCGCGTTCAACCTCTTGCTGCAGCCACTGGTCGATAGGATCGATTCGAGCGCCGCTCTGTATCAGGAGCGGCACGGCGAGAAGACCTACCGCGTCCACGCCGCGTGCGGGGACGCCGCCGTCGACGACGTCCGCGCCGCCGTCGTCGAAATCGTCGAGGCACGCAACTTGATTCTACACAGCATCTCGACCGAGTCGACGCAAGAGGGGCAGGAGATCAAGGTGGATCTCAGGCTCCCGCATCGCGACGACTCGGTCGTCGAGCGTTTCTCGAGTGGGCTTTCCGAACGCGCCGACGTGCGCAACGTCAGATGGAGGATGTTGGATTCATGAACCCGGCAAAGATCGTTGCGATCGTTCTGCTCGTCTCCCTGATGTTGCATACGGGTTTGCAAGTCAACGTCGCCCATCTGAAGGTCGTTCTGCGGGACTACGGGCTGCTCGGGCGCGCGTTCCTCGCGAACTTCATCATCGTTCCGGCGCTGGGCGTGCTGTTCACGCGCGTCGTATTTCACGTGGCCGATCCGATCGCCACGGGAATCTTGCTGATGGCGATTTGCCCGGGCGTACCGTTCGTCGTGCTGTCTGGAGGGCGGAAAAAAGGCGGGAGTCTCGGGTTAGCCGTCGAGCTGGCGTTCCTCTTGCCTGCGCTGTCGATCATCACCGTTCCGATCACGGCGAGCCTCGTGCTGCCGGGCAGTCCGATTTCGGCCAACAGCGTCATCGTGTCGTTGGTCGTGTTTCAGCTCGTGCCGCTGCTCTTGGGGATGTTCGTAAGCGCGACCGCGCCGCAGCTCGCCGCGCGATTGGTGCGACCGCTCTTGATCGTCGTCCTCGTCGTCATCGTCGCGCTGCTTGTCGTGCTCGGCGGACCCATCGCCCGAGCGATCGAAACGGTGTACGGCTCACTGGGCGCGCTCGCCAGCGTCTGCATCGTGCTGTCGTCTCTGATCACCGGCTGGATCCTCGGCGGAACGGAACGCGCATACCGGCGAACGCTCAGCGTCGGGACCGGCCTTCGCAACGTTGGGCTCGCGGCGCTACTCGCGACGAGCGTCTTCGGAAAAGGCGACGTCGCCGCGGCGGTCCTGACCTACTTCATCGTCCAGATGGTGCTCGTGACGCTGCTCGGCGTGTTCTACACCCGCACTGTCGAAGCTGCCTAGTTTCCGTCGTCGCCGTAGATTAGCGCGGTCTTCGTCGTTCCAGTCGTGATCCAGTCTCTCAGCGGCAGCTGGATGTCCTTGAAAAACTGATCGGCGACCTTGTCGGCCTCTTTGCCCTTCTCGTCGTCCACGGGATGATACGACCAGCCGAACTCGGCGATCAGCGGCTCGAACTTGTCC
>DATDGN010000104.1:0-5804 GCA_036522095.1 Candidatus Cybelea sp.
GGACGACGATCCGGCCGCACCTCCCGAGCAGTGGCGCATCGTGAGCCGCGCGCGTCCGACCGAACAACAGTGGCACGACCTCGCGTTTGCATGGGACGTCGTGCGCCACGTGAAGAGCAACGGCATCGTCATCGTGAAGGACGGGACGACGCGGGGCATCTGCGCGGGCCAAACCAACCGCGTCAGCGCGGTAGAGATCGCGGCGCGGCGCGCGGGCGAAACGGCGCGCGGCTCGGCCTGCGCGAGCGACGGCTTCTTCCCGTTCGCGGACGGGCTGGAGGCGGCGGTAGCCGGCGGCTGTGCGGCGATCATCGCGCCGGGCGGTTCCGTGCGCGACGAGGAAGTGATCGCGGCCGCGGATTCGCACGGCGTCGCGCTCGTCTTCTCGAACTACCGATATTTTCTGCACTGAAGGGGGAGACGTCATATGCCGCGCTTCTTACACACGTCCATCTTCGTCAACGACATGAACGAGTCGATCGACTTCTACACTACCAAACTCGAGCTGAGACTTCTCGACGGCCCGCATCACTATCCCGGCAACGCCGACATGGCCTTCGTGGGCAAGGACTGGAGCGCGTACATCGAGCTCGTCTACGATCTGGAGGAGCACCCGCCGTACGAGGTCGGCAATCGCTACGAGCACCTCGCGCTCGAGGTCGAAGGCGATCTGAGTACGTACGTCGCCGGGCTGAAATCGAAGGGCGTCCGCGTGCTCAAAGATGTCTACAAGTCGCCGAGCGGAACGCGCGCGATCGCGTTCATCGAGGATCCCAACGGAATTCCGGTCGAGCTGCTCGAGCCCCGCAAGGCAGCCAATCTTTCTTGAAAAAGCCTCGGCACGCCGCCTGGGCCCCCAGCTACCTATAGACAAACGGATCCGCCGGCGGCGCGATCCGCTCCACGCTCTGCGCGACGAGGCGAAGGTCGCCGCGCGTCTCGTCGATTCGCCCGTTGGCCCGCAGCCACGTCCCGGGCGCGTAGCGCGGCGCCGCGCTCAAGCGCACGACGACCGGCGCCGCGTCGGCGCGGCAACACGTGATGGCGTAGCGCACCAGCGCGCAGGCGCCGTCGTTGCACGTAAGCACGCCGGCGAAGCTCAGGCTCTCGCCGGGGAAGACCTCGGTGAGCGTCGTTTCCGTGGCGTGATACGTGGGAGGCGGCGCGCCGATCAGCGCGCCGGCGAGCATCAGGCCCGGAGCGATGCGCGCGGTCGCGCACGTGCGCCGGCGATGGCATGCGGCGCAGACGAGCGCCGCGGCCGCACAGACCCAGAGCGGCAGCGCGAGCGCGGGATGCACGAGCGCGTCGCCGTGGCGCCACGCGACGATCGAGCTCGCCGCGGCGAGCAACGCGTACGCCAGCACGTCGTCGCCCGTTTGAACGTGCGACCTTGGCCGCAACGCGCGCAGATCCAGGATGCCGGCGACGCACAGAAACGCCGCGGCCGTCGCGGGCGCGTGGACGCGCAGCGCGCCGGCGAGCGCGACCGCACCGAGCCCGCACGGAGCGGCTGCGAATCCGAGCGCCGCGCCGATCGCGGCGCCGGCGAGCGGCGGAAGGCGCGCCGCATCGAAGCCACCCAGGAGCTGCGCCGCAGCGCCCGCCATCAGTGCCGCGGGAAGCAGCGCGCTCAGCTCCGCGAGCGGATGCGGCCGCGCGTCGGCGTCGGGCGCCTCGCAGCGCGAGCGAAGGGCGCGTGCGACCAGCAGGGCGGCGCAGTAGCGTGCCGCAGCGACGACCGGTCCGAAGATCAGATACGTCGCCGCGGCCGCGGGAAGGGAGCGCGCTGAGGGACCGCTGCCGCAGCCGCACCCGAGGTGCGCCACGACGCTCCCGCCACGGCGCAGAACGCATCCCAAGACGACGCCGGCGAAGACGAACGGAGTCGCTTCGACGAGCGCGCTCGCCGACGTGGCGAGTGCGGTGCGAACCGCATCCGGCGACGACACGATCGTAAACGCGAGCGCCGCGCCTCCGTACAGCATCGCGCGCACGCGCGACATTCACGCCGGAAACGCGCGGCGGCTACCCGAAGTGCAGCCGGATGCCGGAAAAAAGCTTCAGCGCGCCGCGCGGCACCGCGGATTTTTTTCCTCCGCAGTCGGGCCGGTGGCGCGAGCTCGAAGCGCGCATACATCGGTTGGCGGCTCGCTTCGGATACGGCGAGATTCGCACGCCGATGTTCGAGACGACGGATCTCTTCGTGCGCGGCGTCGGCGAACAGAGCGACATCGTGGAGAAGGAGATGTACACGTTCGAGGATCGCGGCGGCCGAAGCCTCACGCTGCGTCCCGAGTGGACGGCGCCGGTCGTGCGGGCCGTGCTCGAGCACGGCCTCCTCGCGTCGGGGCCGCTGCGGCTCTACTACATCGGCCCGATCTTCCGTTACGAGCGTCCGCAGAAGGGGCGCTATCGGCAGTCGCATCAATTCGGCGTCGAGTGCTTCGGTTTCTCGGGCCCCGAAGCGGACCTCGAGATCATCTCCATGGCTTGGGAGCTGGTCGCGCAGTACGGGATCGCCGACGCGGTTCTGTACGTCAACTCCATCGGCGACGCCGCCTGCCGCCCGATCTACCGCGAGGCGCTGCTGGCGCATTTCGCGCCGCACCTCTCGGCGATGAGCGACGACGCGCGGCGGCGCGTCGAGCGCAATCCGCTGCGGCTGCTCGACAGCAAGGATCCGGCGGACCTTCCGTACATCGAGAGCGCGCCGGTGTTCGAGGCGTTTCTGTGTGCCGCGTGCCGCGAGCACTTCGACGCGGTCAAGTCGTATCTCGAGCTGACCGGCATCCCGTTTATCGTCAACCCCCGCATCGTGCGCGGGCTCGACTATTACGGACGAACGGTTTTCGAAATTACATCGGGCGTGCTGGGCGCGCAGAGCAGCGTTTGCGGCGGCGGGCGCTACGACGATCTCGTGCGCTCGCTCGGCGGCCCGGACGTACCGGCCGTCGGCTTCGCCCTCGGCCTGGAGCGCTTCTTGATGATCTTGGCGGCCCAAGAGGGCGGCGGCGAGCCGCCGCGCAGCGGCATCCAGGCGATCGGCCTGGGCGCGCAGGCTCGCACGATCCTGGTGCCGATCGTCGCGGAGCTTCGCCGCAGGCTCGACGCGCCGACATACATGGATTACCAGGATCGTAAGCTGCTGGCGCACCTCAAGCTCGCCGATCGCAATCGCGCTCGCTACGCGCTGATCGTCGGGACCGACGAGCTCGCCGCTGGGGAGGTCGTGCTGCGCGACCTGGAAGAGCGCAGCGACCGCCGGCTCCCGTTAGCGCCCGGCGGAGTCCTTGTCGAGCTCCTCGTAGAAGCGACGGCGTGATGGAAGACCGGTACGCCGAAGAAACCCAGACCTTGCGCGAGCTGCTCGAGCTCATGCGCGAGCACGACCTCGAAACGCTCAAGATCAAGCTGGGCGACGCGGTATACGAGCTCTCGCGGCGCGACCCGGATGCGCGGCCGGCGACAGCGCAGTACGCGCCTCCCGCGCCGGCGGCCGACGACTCCGCGGTCGCCGCACCGGCCAACGTGACGAAGGTGCTCGCGCCTCTTACCGGCGTCTTCTATCGCGCCGCATCGCCCGACGTCGAGGCGTACGTCGAGGTCGGCGATCGCGTCGAACCCGGCGACGTGCTGTGCGTGTTGGAGGCGATGAAGCTCTTCAACGAGATCCAGAGCGACGACGCCGGCACGATCCTGCGCGTCGTTCCGGACAACGGCGAGCTGGTCTCTCAGGGCGACGAACTCTTTTGGATCGAACGATGACGTATCACGGACGCCGCGACTTCGCGGAGCTGCTCGCGGATCGCCGCGGGCTGCTCGACGCCGCGCACTATCGCGCTCAGGTCGAAGCGATTGTCGGCGTCATCGTAACGGCGCTGCGTGGCGGCAAGAAGGTCCTGTGGTGCGGCAACGGCGGCAGCGCAGCCGAGGCGCAGCACATGGCCGCCGAGCTTTCGGGGAGATATCTGCGCGAGCGTCCTGGGTTGCACAGCGAGGCCCTGTCGGTCAATTCGTCCACACTCACGTGCGTCGGCAACGACTACGGATACGACTACGTCTTCTCGCGTCAGGTCGAGGCGTTCGCGCAACCGGGCGACGTCGTGATCGGCATGACGACGAGCGGCGGCTCGCGCAACGTCGTCTTGGCGCTCGAGGCGGCGCGCAAACGGGGCGCGGTCACGGTCGCCTTCACGGGGAACGGCGGCGGCAAGGTCGCCGAGGTGGCCGACTACGCGCTGATCGGGCCGAACGGCTACGCTGCGATCGTCCAAGAGGTGCACCAAGTGATGGCGCACATCGTCTGCGACCTCGTCGAGCAGCGCCTCATCTTCGAGGGCGGGATACCGTGACGCCGACCCTGATGGCGCCCGACGCGCGCACGCTCTTCGAGCGCGCGAACCGTCTACGGATCATGGTCGTCGGAGATCTGATGGTCGACGAGTGGATCTGGGGAACGGTGACGCGCATCTCTCCGGAGGCGCCGGTTCCGGTCGTCGCCGTCGCCGATCACTCGTTCACGCTCGGCGGCGCGGGCAACGTAGCTAACAACCTGCGGGCGCTGCGCGCGCGGGTCGCGTTCGTGGGGGCCGTCGGCGACGACACGTTTGCCGAGCAAGTGCGCGACTTGCTGCGCGCGGAGGACGTCGACGATGCGGGCGTCTTCACGATCTTCGATCGGCCGACGACGCGCAAGACGCGCATCGTCGCGCACAGCCAGCAGGTGGTGCGAGCGGACTGGGAGTCGACCTCGACGCTGCAGGACGCGGATCGGCACCGCATGGCGGAGTTCGTGCGCGAGCGGGCGCCGCAATGCGATGCCGTGATCTTGAGCGACTACGCGAAGGGCTTACTCTGCCGCGAGATCGTCGAGGCCGCGTCGCGCTGCCCGCTCGTGCTGGCGGATCCGAAGCCGCAGAACATCGCGCTCTACAACGGGATCACGTGCGTCGCTCCGAACGCGGCCGAAGCCGCGACGATGACCGGCATCGCGATCCGCGACGACGCGGACCTCGAGCGCGCCGGGGTGCGGCTCATCGAGATGCTCGGCTGCCGGTACGCGGTGATCACGCGCGGCGAGCACGGGATGGCGCTGTTCGGAAAGGCCGGCGAGCGTCTGCAGATTCCCTCGGTGGCGCGCACCGTCTACGACGTCAGCGGCGCCGGCGACACCGTCACGGCCGTGCTGGGGCTGGCGCTGGCGGCCGGTGCCCCGATCGAGCAGGCGATGCAGCTGGCGAACTTCGCGGCCGGCGTCGTCGTGGAGAAGCTCGGCACCGCGACGGCGTCGCCGGACGAAATTCTCGCTTTGGTCGATCCGGCGCCGCAATGAGCGAGGAGCGGCTCTTCGGGCAACTGCTCGGCGTCGACGAAGCGGTGGCGTGGCGCGAGGAGATGCGCGCGGAGCAGCGGACGGTGGTGTTTACCAACGGCTGCTTCGACGTGCTGCACGCCGGGCACGTCGAGTACCTCGCGTGGGCGCGCGGCCAGGGCGACGCGCTGATCGTCGGCCTGAACGAGGACGACTCGGTGCGGCGGATCAAGGGTCAGTCGCGTCCGATCGTCGCGTTCGCGCAGCGCGCGAAGATCTTGCTCGCGCTGCGCAGCGTGGACGTGGTCGTCGGCTTCGGCGAGCGCACGCCCGAAGTGTTGCTCGATCGAATTCGACCCGACGTGCACGTCAAGAGCGATCAATATCGCGAAAGACGAGCGCTGACATCGTGGCGCCCGAGAAGGCGAGGCCGCCACGCGCCGCCGGCGCCGACAGATAGGACGGGACCCAGGTGTTGAAGCCCCAATAC
>DATDGN010000105.1:0-26912 GCA_036522095.1 Candidatus Cybelea sp.
CTGCCAACCACCCGCATCGGCGTTGCCGCCCCAGCCGCCGCCCGCGTCGGGCGCAATCTGCGAGCCTTGCGCCGGTGCCATGCCGGCGCCGCCGCCGCGGAACAGCTCGTTGCCGAGCCACGCGCCGCCCAAACCGCCGAGCAGTCCGCTCCAGAAGCTGCCGCCGCCGCCGAAGCCGCCGTACCCGTAGCCCGGGCCGTAGCCCGGACCGGACGACGCACCCGGCGGCGGCGCCGCTCCGGGCGGTCCGCCGGAGTAGCGCGGCGTCGCAAGCGCGCGCAGGATCGAGCGTAAGATCAAAAAGCCGACGACGGCGATGATGACCCACCAGAACATTGAGATGTGCAAACCTCCCGACGAGGACGACGCGCGCTGCGCCGGCGCGGCATTGCCCGCAGAGCGCTGCAGGCCGCCGAGATGCGCGCGATAGATGTTGAGAATGGCGTCGACGGCGCCGGTGACGCCGGCGTCGTACGACTCGCTGCGAAACTGCGCTTCCATCGCCGTGCGGATCGAGCGCAACACGTCGCCCGTAAACCATCCGGCTTGGGCCCCGGCGCGATCGGGCACGATGATGTCCTTGCGATCGTCGCGAGCGATGAAGATCAGAACGCCGTTGACGTTTTGCCGGCTGAACGCCGCGGCTGCGGCGCTCTGCAACGTCGCCCCGCCGAGCGACGGCGTCGTGACGACGACGATCTCCTTGCCGGTTTGCGCGTTGAAGTTGGCGATGCGCGTATTGAGCTGCGCCACCGTTGCCGCCGAGAACATTCCCGCCTGATCCGCGACGAAGTCGCGCGCCGCCCCGGGCAAAGCCCCGGCGAGCAGCACGAGAGCGCATGCCGCGACCGCGAGGGAGCGGGAAGCCATGGCGTTCATGCGGGGTCCTACCCCGGCGCGCGGGCCTAAGTTTCGCGCTCGTGCGGGAACTGGGCGGCCGGTCGGCTCACAAGGGCGCTGATGAGCCGAACGGCGCCGCCGGCCTCCCTTCGCGAAGGCTCGCTGACGTTTATCGAGGTCCTGGCCACGTCGATCGCCTTGATCGGCCCGAGCATGACGCCGGTACTGATCGCGCCGTACATGTTCGCGCTGGCCGGAAGCGGGACGTGGCTCGCCTACGTCTTCGGCGGGACGATGCTCGTCTTCGTCGCGCTGTGCATCAACCAATTCGCGCGGCGTTCGAGCGCCGCGGGGTCGATGTACGGCTACGTTGCAGACCATCTCGGCCCTACGGTCGGCGCGATTGCCGGATGGACGCTGCTGTGGGCGTATGGGTTCGTGGCCACGGCGGTCCTCGGCGCGATGGCGCTTTTCATCGAACTGCTGCTGCAAGGCACGGGACTCCATCTTCCGGCCATCGCGATCGTCGCCGTTCTCGCGGTGATCGCGTGGCAGGCCGCCTACCGGGGCGTGCAGATCTCGGCGATCGTGATGCTCGTCCTCGAGGTGGTTTCGGTGAGCATCATCTGCCTCGTCGTGGGGATCGTGCTGCACGACCACGGGCCGTCGCTCGATAGCAGCCAGCTGCACCTCGTGCACGCGTTTCCGGGCGGCATCGGCCTCGCGATCGCGTTTGCCGTCTTCAGCTTCGTCGGGTTCGAGAGCGCCACAGCTTTCGGGGCCGAGGCGAAGCGCCCGCTGGTGACGATTCCGCGCGCGGTGATCGGCAGCGTACTGTTTGCGAGCGCATTTTTCGTGATCGCAACCTACGCGGAGATCGTCGGGTTCGCGCACGCCGGCAAGCCGCTGGACCAGCAGACGTTTCCGCTCGGTGCGCTCGTCAGCGCGTACGGTATCGGCGAGCTGAGGCTGCCGATCACCGTCGGCGCGCTGTTCAGCGCCTTCTCCGTCTGCCTCGCGTGCATTACGACGGCCGGCCGGATCGCGTACGCCATGGGAAGGTCCGGGCTGTTGCCGAACGCCTTTGCGCGCATCGAGCCTCGGCACGACACGCCGAACGTCGCCGTGACCGTCGTCACCGCGATCACGCTCGTCGTGGCCGTGATCGCCCTAGCGTCACGCGTGGCGCCCATCGACGTCTTCAACAATTGCGGAACGCTTAGCACGTTCGGGTTCATCCTGATCTACATGCTGATCGCCGTCGCGGCGCTCGTGTATACGAGACGGCTGGGCGAGATGCGCGTCGTCGACGTCGCAATCTCCGGCATCGCGCTCGTCTTGTTGGTTCTCTCGGCGGTGTGGTTTTTCTCGACGATTCCGGCGCCGCCGCAGCACTGGTTCGTCTATTACTTCTTGGCGTTCTTGGCGGCGGGGTGGATCTGGCTTCGCCTCAGGAGGGCCAGCGGCTGATCACGACGCGCTGCTGGGTGTAGAACGCGACCGCGTCCTTTCCATGGCAGCGCAGGTCGCCGAAGATCGAATCCTTCACGCCGCCGAACGGGAAGAACGCCATCGGCGCGGCGACGCCGACGTTGATCCCGACCATGCCGACCTCGATGCGCGCCGCGAACGTGCGCGCCGCGCCGCCGTCGCGCGTGAAGATCGACGACGCGTTGCCGTAGCGCGACGCGTTGGCGACTGCGATCGCCTCGTCGAGCGAATCGGTGCGCACGATAGCAAGGACCGGCCCGAAGATCTCGTCGCGCACGAGCTCGGTGCCCGAGTCGACGCGATCGAAAATCACGGGCGCCGCGAACGCGCCGCCCTCCGGCGTTTCGCCCGCGTCGAGCAGCACGGTAGCGCCGTTGCGGCGCGCGCGCTCGACATAGCCGCGGATGCGAGCGATCGCGTCGTCGCTGACGACCGGCCCCATCTGCACGCGCTCGTCGACGCCGCGACCGAGCCGTAATCCGCGCGCCGCCTCCACCAGCAGCGGCGCGAGCGCGTCGCCGGCGTCGCCGACGGCCACGACGACCGAGCCCGCCAGGCAGCGCTGGCCGGCGCCGCCGAACGCCGATGCGATGACGGCGTCGCGCGTCGCGTCGCCGACCGAGTCGGGCATGACGATCAAGAAGTTCTTCGCGCCGCCCAGAGCCTGCACGCGCTTGTGTGCGCGCACCGCGCGTTCTTGTACCGCACGCGCGGCGCTCGACGAGCCGACGAAGGACACGGCCGCGACGCCGGGATGCTCGATCAGCGCCTCGGACGTCTCCGCGCCCCCGTGCACGACGTGCAGCACGCCGTCGGGAAACGCGCAGTCGCGCGCGATAGCGTGCAGCAGCTCCGACGTGAGCGGCGTCTGCGGCGAGGGTTTGAGCACGAACGTATTGCCCGCGGCGACGGCGATGGGGAACATCCACAGCGGTATCATCGCGGGAAAGTTGAAGGGGGTGATTCCGAGGCAGACCCCGAGCGGGCGGCGCACGGAGATCGAGTCGATCCCGCGCGCGACGTCGGGCAGCGCGTCGCCCATCATCAGGGACGGCATTCCGCAGGCGAACTCCACGGCCTCGATTCCGCGCCGCACCTCCGCGCGCGCATCGGCGAGCGTCTTGCCGTTCTCGCGCGAGACGGAGACCGCGAGCTCTTCGCGCCGCCGCTCCAGCGCGCCGGCGTAACGGAAGAACAGACGCGCGCGCTCGACCACCGGCACCTCGCGCCACGACTCGAACGCCGCGCGCGCAATCTCCACGGCGCGATCCGTCTCGGCGCGGCGAGCGACGCTGACCTCGCCGAGCAGCTCGCGCGTCGCCTTGTCGTGAACCTGCAGCTGCATCAGCGTGCCGCGTTTTCAAGACGCGTCAGCGCCGCGTCGAGAATCGCGAAGCCCTCGTCCAGCTCCGCGGGCGCGACCGTAAGCGGCGGCGAGACGATCGCGACGTTGTAGCGGCCGTACACGTACAGACCATGCGCGAGCAGGTCATTAAAAAACGCGCCCAGCGTTTGCGTGCCTTGCCACGCGACGAGCGGCGCGCGCGTCTCGCGATCGGAGACGAGTTCCAACCCGAAGAAGGCGCCGATGCCGCGCGCCTCGCCGACGACGGCGTGGCGGCGGGCCAGCTCGTCGCAACGCGAGCGCAGCCAAACCTCGATCTCGCGGGCCCGGTCGAAGAGCCGCTCGTCGCGATACGCGTGCAGCGCGGCGACGCCGGCCGCCATCGCGAGCGGGTGTCCGCTGAACGTGTGTCCGCTCGGAAGCGGATGCGAGTCGAAGTGGCGCGCGAGCGACTCGCGCACCGCGACGCCGCCGAGCGGAACGTACGCCGACGTAACGCCCTTGGCAAACGTGAAGAGGTCGGGGGTCACGCCGAAGCGCTGCGCGGCGAAGGCGTCGCCCGTGCGGCCGAAGCCGGTCATGACCTCGTCGAAGATCAGCAGGATTCCGTGGCGGTCGCACAGCTCGCGGACGCGCGCGAGATAACCCTCGGGATAGACGATGACGCCGTTCGCGCCGACCACCGGCTCGATTAGGAGCGCCGCGATGCGGTCGCCGCCTTCGTAGTCGATAATGGCCTCGAGGTGCGCGATCGCGCGCTGCGTCTCTTCGCGGGCGTCGCGCGCGTGAAACGGGCTGCGGTACGGAAACGGTGCGAAGAAGCGCACGACGCCGGGCAGCCCGGGCTCGTTTGGCCAGCGCCGGTTTTCGCCGGTCAGCGTTCCGGCGCCGGGCGCCGAGCCGTGAAACGAACGGTATGCTGTGAGCACCTTGTGGCGCCGCGTCAGCGCTCGCGCGAACTTGACCGCGTCTTCGTTGGCCTCTCCGCCTCCGGTCGTGAAGAAGACGCGTCCGCCCTCGTCCCACGGCGCGATCTCGACGATCGCGCTCGCAAGCTCGGCGCGCCGATCGCTGGCCAGGCTCGGCGCGACGTATGCCACGCGCTGGGCCTGTTCGGCGATCGCCTTCGCCATCGCGGGATGCGCGTGACCGAGGTTGACGGCGACGAGCCCGGCGGAGAGGTCCAAATACCTCCCGCCCGCCTCGTCGTAGAGGTACGAGCCCTCGCCGCGCACGATGAGCGGGGCCTTGCGTCCGGCCTGCGCCACCCACGGCGTCAAGACGTAGCGCTCGTGCATCCCCGCGATGTCGCGGGCCACGAGCGTCGAGGGCTTCATCGAGTGCCCAGCCTTCCCGACACGACGATCAGGCCGCCCGCGACGCTGAGCGCGAAGAACACGATGAACACCCACACGCCGAAGCGCTTCCAGAAGTCGCGGCGCGCGCGCGCGGAGCGCGTCTGGTGCGAGGGCCGGCGTCCCTTCACGACGTTTGTGCCTGCCGGGCCGCGATGGGGGCCCACAAGCGCTCCAGATTGTAGAACGCGCGCTGCTCCGGCGTGAATACGTGCACGATCACGTCGCCGAGGTCGATGAGAATCCAGGATCCATCGGCGTATCCTTCGACCCGGGCGACGCCGAAGCCGTCGCGGCGCACGGCCTCGATCACGGCGTCGGCGATGGCCCGCGTCTGAATCTTGGAACGGCCGCTGACGATCGCGAAGGTATCGGCCAGGATCGTCCGGCCGCTCACGTCCAGCACCGTGAACGCGTCGCCCTTCTTGTCGAGCGCGCTCTCGCGCACCACCTCGATCAGCTCGCGGATGCCTGCACCTCCGGAAGTTCGGCGGGCTCGGAGTCCGCGCCGAAGAGAGCGGCCGCGGCGAGAGTCGGCGGCGCGAGCGCGAGCCCCTTGCGCTCGTGGTGCCGGATAGCCAGCGCGAGCGTCTCGCGCATGGCCTCTGCGAGATCGAGCAGCGCGATTTGCCACAACGCCGGCCGCTCCGCGAACTTGCGCGCCGGCTCCAGCGAATCGGCCAGATAGACGACGCAGTCCAGCGGCGACATCTCGCCGGCCGCCGTCGTGTGTTTTTCGATCGCGGAGAGCACGTCTGGGTCGTCTATCCCGAACTGGTCGCGCGCGAGCGCGGCGCCGAGCCGCGCGTGCAGCAGCACGGGATGAGCGCGCTCGAAGTCGTCGATGCGCAAGCCGCGCTTTTCGCACTCGCCGAGGAGGCGTGCGGCCGGGTAGAGGCGCGCGAGGTCGTGGAGGAGCCCCGCGAGGCGAGCCTTGGAGGCGTCGGCGCCGTGTCGCTGCGCGAGCGCGCCGGCGCTGCGCGCGACCCGGACGCTGTGCGCGTAGCGGTCGTCCTGGTGCAGATGTTTGCGAACGCGCCGCAGCAGCTTGGAGAACGACGCGGGATCGTGGGCGCTCACCGCGTCTGAAATCGTTCTCGCAAGACGCGCAAGCGATTGCGGTAGAGCTCGCTCTTCAGGCTGCCGGCCCACATGATCAGGGCGCTCTCGTTGTCGTCGCTGTAGTAGCCGGTACGCATCGTTACCGTCGTAAACCCGTATTTGCGATAGAGCCCTTGCGCGATCGCGTTGCTCTCGCGCACCTCGAGCGTCATCCAAGCGGCATCGCGGGCGATCGCCTCGTCGATGAGCCGCAACAGCAGTACCTCGCCGAAGCGCCGTCCCCGATACTCCGGATCGACGGCGAGCGTCGTGACGTGCGAATCCTCTAGGATCACCCAGATGCCGCCGTACGCCACGACGCGATCTTGGTAGCGTCCGACGTAATAGTGCGCGAGCCTGTTCGTGCTGAGCTCGTTGAAAAAGGCGTCCGACGGCCACACGGCGCTGAAACAGGCGCGCTCGATCCGCATCACGGCCGCGATGTCGGACGTGACCATCGGCGCAACGGAGAACTGGTCGGGCCGTTCCGCCGGCCGCTCGAGCTCCATTTTCATATCGGATGAAGCGCTAGCGGCGGGGCTTCGTGACGGCGGGCAGCTCGCCGTAGTCGGCGCGGACCTCGTGCAGGCTCTTCGCAGGCGAGCGCGTGCCGGCCGCCAGAGCGGCTGCCGCTGCGGCGGGCGTCACGAGCGGGTCGACGGAGCGCACGATGATTGCGCGTTCGGCGAGCGCGTGGAGCACGTCCTCCGGGGCCCCCACCACGGCCACCTCCCCTTCAGGATGGAGCGTGTCGAGCACGTCCGCGATCCGGCCCGAAGCGCGGCGCACGTTACCCCCCACGCGATAGCGGGCGGAGATCACGCCGGTCCGACCCTCGACGACGCCGAGCACGCGCTGGAACGCGCCGCCGTACTCGAGGATGTCGAACGACGCAATCGGCACGAGCGGGCGGTCCCACACCGCCGCGAGCGCCTTGGCATACGCGACGGCGATGCGCAGGCCTGTGAAGCGGCCGGGCCCGATTCCGACCGCCACGCGATCGATGTCGCCGTGCGTCAAGCGCGCCTGCCCGAAGACGCTCTCGACGACGGCGAGGCCGCGCTCGAGCGCGACGTTGCCGGGCTCGCTCATCGAGGCGGCGATCCGGCCGTCGCACGCGATCGCCGCCGAGAAGGAGCCCAGCGCACCGTCCAGGGCAAGAACGTTCACGCGAGTTGTCGAATGAAAATGGTGCGCGGTTCGTTACCGGAGCCTTCTATTTCGATTTCATACCGGCGCTCGGCGACGAGCTCGGGCACGTTGCGCCACCACTCTACCAGCACGATCGAGCTGCCGTCGAGCGCTTCCTCGAGGCCGAGCTCCGCGGATTCGCGCGGATCGTCGATGCGGAAGAGGTCGATGTGATCGATGGGCGGAGTCCCGTCGTAGTGGTGCCAAAACGTGAAGGTGGGACTGTAGCTTTGATCGGCGCCGTGGAGCGAACGCACGACGGCCCGGACGAAGGCGGTCTTTCCGGAGCCGAGCGGTCCGGACAGCGCGACGACGTCGCCGGCACGGAGGCGCCGCGAAAACGCAGCGGCAAACACATCGAAGTCGTCTTGGGTCGCAAGGGTCACTTGGTCGTCCATGATAGGTACAGGTAAGTATTGAACAACGACATCGTCGCACAGGTCAACGTCGAAGACGAAATGCGGGAGAGTTATCTCTCGTATGCCATGTCCGTCATCGCCTCGCGGGCGCTTCCGGACGTCCGCGACGGCCTCAAGCCAGTGCAGCGGCGGATCCTCTACGCGATGCGCGAGGTGGGACTCGATCCCAGCAAGCAGCATCGTAAGTGCGCCGGCATCATCGGCGAGGTGCTCAAGAGCTACCATCCCCACGGCGACACCTCCGTCTACGACGCGCTCGTGCGCATGGCGCAAGACTTCACCCTGCGCTATCCGCTGGTCGACGGTCACGGCAACTTCGGCTCGATCGACCCCGATCCGCCGGCGGCCTACCGCTACACCGAGGCGCGTCTGGCACGCGCGGCGCTCGACGTATTGGCCGACATCGACAAAGAGACGGTTCCGTTCGTTCAAAATTTCGACAACCAGGGCGTGGAGCCGAGCGTCCTGCCGGGCCGGCTCCCGCAGTTGCTGGTCAACGGCTCGAGCGGCATCGCGGTCGGAATGGCCACGAACATTCCTCCGCACAACCTCGGTGAGATTGCGGACGCGATCGCGACGCTGGTCGACGACCCCGAGACGAGCGACGACGACCTGTGCAACATCGTCACCGGGCCGGACTTTCCGACCGGCGGCACGATCCTAGGCCAAGAGGCGATACGCGAGGCCTACAAGACGGGGCGCGGCTCGATCACGATCCGCGGGAAGGCCGAGATCATCGAGGAGCGCGGGAAGCACAAGATCCTCATCACGGAGATCCCGTATCAGGTCTACAAGGGCCGTATCCTCGAGGCCATCGCCGAGGCGTACGCGGAGAAGCGCATCGCGGGTATCGCGCGCATGGACGATGAGTCGAACCGCAAGGGGATGCGCGTGGTCGTCGAGCTGCAGCGCAGCGCGACACCCAAGATCGTGCTCAATCAGCTCTTCAAGCACACGCCGCTGCAGGCCACGTTCGGCTTCAACATGCTGGCGCTGGTGCCGGTGGGCAAGCCGCGCGCCGACGGCTCCGTGCCGATCGAGCCCCAGGTGCTGTCGCTCAAGCAGCTGCTCGAGCACTTCATCGCGCACCGCAAGGACGTCATCACGCGGCGCACGCGCTACGACCTGCGCAAGGCCGAGGAGCGCGCGCACCTGCTCGAGGGCTACCGCATCGCCCTCGACAACATCGACGAGGTCATCGAGATCGTCCGCGGCAGCCAGACGACGGACGAGGCCAAGGAGCGGCTCTCGAAGCGCTTCGAGCTTAGCGACGTGCAGGCGCAGGCGATCGTCGATATGCGCCTGCGGACGCTGGTTGGCCTCGAGCGCCAGAAGATCGAGCAAGAATACGCGGAGCTAATCAAGACGATCGCGGAGCTTCAGGACATCCTGCGCAGCCCGCGGCGAATCGCGAACATCGTCAGGAGCGAGGCGCTCGACGTCAAGAAGCGGTTCGGCGACGAGCGGCGCACGAGCATCGAGCCCGCCGAAGACGAGATCTCGATCGAGCAGATCACGCCAAACATCGACGTCGTGGTAACCTACACGGTCGGCGGCTACATCAAGCGCGTGTCGGTCGACACGTTCCGCACGCAGAGTCGCGGCGGGCGCGGCGTCACCGGTATTTCCAACCTCAAGCGGGAGGACGTCGTCCGTAACTTCTTCGTGACGAAAACACACGACCACGTGCTCTTCTTCACGAACATGGGCCGTGTCTACCGGTTGCGCGGCTACGAGATTCCCGACACGACGCGGCAAGCCCGCGGCACTGCGCTCGTGAACCTGCTGACGCTGCCGCCGGGCGAACAGGTCAGCGCGGTGTTCCCGGTGGACAAGTTCGAGGGCGAGAAATATCTGGTGATGGTCACCAAGAGCGGCGTCATCAAGAAGACGAAGCTCGACCAGTTCGCGAACGTGCGCCGCAACGGCCTGATCGCGATAAATCTCGATGCGGGCGACGAGCTACTCGCGGTGGATCTCTCGAACGGCTCGCGCGACATCATCCTCGGATCGACTCGCGGCATGGCCGTGTACTTCAACGAGAAGGACGTGCGCCCGATGGGACGCGTCGCGCGCGGCGTCAAGGCGATGACGCTCGATAAGGGCGACACCGTCGTCGCGATGGACGTGCTCGAAGAGGACCGCCGCGAGGTGCTCCTCGTCACGTCGCTGGCCTTCGGCAAGCGCACGCCGATTACGGAGTACCGCCACACGTCGCGCGGCGGCAAGGGCGTGAAGGCATTCGCGCGCCAGCGTGACGACATCGGGCAGGTGCTCGATCAGATCCTCGTCGCACCCGACGATCAGATCCTGATGATCACGTCGGGCAATCAGGTGATCCGCCTCAAGGTCGGCGACATCCGCAAGACCGGCCGCGACGCCAAGGGCGTCCGGCTCCAACGGCTGGGCGAGGGAGAGGAAGTCATCGCCGTCACCAACCTCGGCAAACAGGCCAAGCAGATTACCGAGATCACGGGCGAGCCGCACCAACCCGAGCTATAGGAGCCGAATTATATGTGGAGCTTCGCCTTGCGGATCGGGATCGTCAGTGCGTTCGGCGTCCTCACCGGCTGCAGCGGCCTCGCGCGGCAGCGCGTCGTTCCAGTCGCACCAAACAACCCTACGGTAGAGCATTCATGGATGGCGCCCGTGGCGAGCGCCGGTGACCTGCTCTACGCGTCCGATGGTGCGAGCAATACGGTCTACGTTTTTTCCTATCGGCGAGCCGAGTTGCTCGGCGAGCTTACCGGACTGCCCGGCGATGCGCTGACCGTCTGTTCCGATCGCGAAGGGGACGTGTTCGTTGGGGTCTATGCAAGCGGCAATAACAAGATCGTTGAGTACGCGCACGGTGGGACACAGCCGATCGAAACGCTCAGCGCGCCCGGAGAGCCGACTGGGTGTTCGGTGGATGCCGGGACCGGAAACCTGGCGGCAGCTCTCTATACTTACACGTCGGCTCCCGGCAGCGTAGCCGTCTACCAAGAGGCACAAGGTACCCCCACCGTCTATACCGACCCGAATATTCCGTACGTATCGGACTGCGCATATGACGACAAGGGTGATCTGTTCGTTTCGGGCGCGAACGATCAGGGATTCGCACTCGGAGAGTTGCCCGCCGGAGGCACCACGATGCAAGACATTCTCGTCAAGGGAAAGATCGGTGGTCAGTTCTTTCAACCAATTGGATGGGATGGCCGATACCTGGCCATCGGAGACTTTATCGGTTCTTCACAGCAGTATGTGCTCTATCGCGTGAAAGTTGTCGGGAAGGTGGGGAGGATCGTCGGCACGAGTTCGTATGCACTTGCGCATGGAAACTTCTCCGGGGATTCCCGGTTCTGGATTCAGGGAAGCACGGCACTCTTTCCAACCGAAAACTTTAACAGACGCGGTTCCCGCGCCAGTCAGATCGGCTATTGGGCCTATCCGTCGGGCGGCAATCGCGAAATGGAGACTAAAGAGATCGGCAGCCCCTATGTCGCCGGAGTAACCGTTAGCGTCGGAAACCAGCGCTAACCGGGCTTTACGAAGTGAAACCGCTTCGTGAAACCAAAGAACTCCACAAGGTTTTCTCAACAACGGAGGATTTAAAACAGCCATGAGCGCGCTACCCGATGTCACGCAAGCCAACTTCGACTCTGAGGTGCTGAAGAGCCAGCAGCCGGTGCTGGTCGACTTTTGGGCCCCGTGGTGCGGGCCGTGCCGCATGCTGAGCCCGATTGTCGAAAAAGTCGCATCGGCCAACACCGGCAAAGCGAAATTCGTCAAGTTGAACACCGACGAGAATCCGAGCCTCGCGGGGCAGTATCAAGTTTCGGGAATTCCGTGTTTGATTCTCTTCAAGGACGGTCAGCCGGTCGATCGGATCGTCGGCTATGTTCCTGAGAACACCGTGACGTCGATGCTCAGCAAGCACGTGGCGTAGAACAGTGTTATCGGCGGCGCTCCTCGCTCTTGCGACTGCCGTTGCCGCTCCCAGCAATCTGCACGTGACCGCGACCAATTCGGGCGCGGTCACGATGCAATTTTCGTGGAAGATGGATTGTCCGGAAGACGTTTGTTTAATGGCTCAGTCGTTTCAGGCCGTGCGCGCCGGGCAAGTCGTCGCGAGCATCGACGCCGGCGCCGTCCCGGAAACATCGCAGCAGTTGGTTTCGTATACGATCACCGTGCCGGCCGAGGCGTGGAAGCCGGGGGATTGTTTCCAAGTTCGCGCCGTAGCGCCGGCCGCGAGCTCCAACCGAGCTGAGCTCACCTATTCGGACCTGAGCAACAAGGTCTGTCTTCCCTCGTGATCTCGTGAAGCAGCGGCGATGGCAGCTGCCGCCGGTCCAGCGCGTTCTTGAGGACGTTGCCGTGGAGAGATACGAGCCCAGGCTGGGGCGAGCGAACGTAAGGCGCGCGGTCGAGACTGTCCTCGACCGCGCTCGCGCTTCCGACGCCGAACCGGCGTACGAGGCGATCGTGGCGTCGGTGGCGGGGCGCTTAGAGGAGCTCGCGGCACAGGCCCTAGCACCGGTCATCAACGCGACCGGCGTCATCGTGCACACGAATCTCGGGCGGGCGCCGCTGGCCGTGGAAGCGCTCGACGCCGTCGCGCAGATCGCGCGCGGCTATTCGAATCTCGAGTACGACCTCGATGCGGGCGAGCGCGGCTCGCGCTACGCGCGCGTCGCCGCCATCCTCAATGACGTGACCGGGGCGCAGGACTCGCTCGTCGTCAACAACTGCGCCGCCGCGGTGCTGCTCGCGCTCGACACGTTTGCCAAGGGGCGCGAGGTGATCGTCGCGCGGAACCAGCTGATCGAAATCGGCGGCGGTTTCCGCATCCCCGAGGTGCTGGAGCGCAGCGGAGCGACGCTCGTCGAGGCCGGGACGACGAATCGCGTCTACGTCGAGGACTTCGAGCGCGCGCTCTCGCCCCGCACGGCTTTGTTGCTGCGCACGCATGCCTCCAACTACCGAATCGAGGGCTTCACGCACGACGCCGGTGCGCGCGAGCTGGTCGAGCTGGGACGCCGAGCCGGCGTCGTCGTCGTCGAGGATCTCGGCAGCGGCGCGCTCGTCGACCTCGCGGAGTACGGCGTCGAGCGCGAGCGCACCGTGCAGGACGCGCTCACCGACGGAATGGGGCTCGTCATGTTCTCGGGCGATAAGCTGCTCGGAGGGCCGCAGGCCGGGATCGTCGTCGGGCGCGCTCACCTCGTCGCACGCTTGCGCAACAACCCACTGCTGCGGGCGCTGCGCGTCGACAAGATGACGCTGGCGGCGCTCGCCGCGACGCTGCAGATCTATCGCGACGGCTCCGCGCCCGAGCGCGTTCCGATCTTGCGCATGCTGGCGGCGAGCCTGGACGACCTTCGCCGCCGCGCCGAAGGCTACGTCGCCGCGCTCCCCGGCGCGGTTGCGATCGAGAGCAGCGCCTATATCGGCGGCGGCGCGCTCCCCCGGGCGCGCGTTGCATCGATCGCCGTCGCGATCTCGACGGAGAAACCGGACCTCCTCGCCGCGAACCTGCACCGCGGGAAGCCGCCGATCGTCGCGCGCGTCGACGAGGGGCGCGTGCTGCTCGATCTCCGCACGATCGCGCCTCCCGAGGATCGCGACGTGATCGCCGCGCTGGCGCGCAAATGAGCGAGGGTGAGCGCATCGTCGCCTTCTACGAAGGCAGCGCGCCCGACGACCGACAGCGCGGACTTTCCGCTTCGCGGGAGCAACTGGCTGCGCGAGGGAAATCATAACCACCTGCGCCTCACCCGCATGCTGCGCTCCCTGGCCCTCTTGGGAGAACGAGAGTCTGCGCTCGCGCTCCTTGCGGCGGTTACCGAGATCTACAATGAAGAACTCAGAACCGGGTCGAGGCGAATATCCGACCGTTCATTCAACTTTTGGGAGAGTGCCGTCAAGGATCGCGACTAAAACGGCTTCGCGACCATCAGCCAGATGAGGAGAATCCAGAGTAGGCCGCTAGCCCACAACACGGGCCGGCTCAGCGGATCGTCTATCACGGCGGCAAGTTCGGGCGAGGGCGCAGCGTCGGGTGACGCTTGCGCGAGCGCGCCGATGCGGATCTCGCGTCGCGTGTGATAGCCGATGCCGAGCAGCATGATGAGTGCGAACACGACATATGCTGCGACGAGCCATCCGGAAGTCCACGGAATTCCCAAACGCCACGCGGCGAAGAGCCCAACGAGCGCCGCCAACAGCGCGAGCGGTCCCCCGATCTGGCCGTGAAACTTTCCCATTTGGTACATCCGGCGGATGAACGGCACGTCGCGCGTATGCGCCGCCATCTCCATCATCGCCCCGGGCACGACCAAGAACGCAATCGCGGCAAACGCAAAAAGGACGTGAAAGAAGTAAACGGTGGTGGTCACTTCCACCTGAGCACCACGAGGCCGTCGCCCGTTGCGTCCTTCCACCCGCGCAGCATGTGGACGTGGGTAGCGCCATTCTCGACGTATGACGATCCGCCGCCGCCTCCGCCGCCGCTGCCGCCGACGAACGAGTCGGTGCCGCCGCCCCCGCCGCCACCTCCGCCGTAGTATCCGCCACCGGCTCCGCCTCCGCCGCCGGCGAGGCCAGAGTGGTAGTGGGCGGCGGCGCCGCCGGCGCCGCCCTTGCCGAACAATCCGCGCTCCCCATGCTGTCCCGAGAGCCCGTTGTATCCGGCCCTGCCGCCGTGTCCGCCAATGTTTTGCCGACCGCCGCCGCCCCCGCCGCCGCTGGCATACGAGCCGCCCCACATACCCGCGCCACCGACGAGCGGTCCGCCGCCACCCCCGGCTCCGCCCGCCGTCCCGTTACCGCCCGTGCCGGCATCTCCGCCGCCGCCTCCGGCGACGAGAATCCGATCGGCCAATCTGAGGCCGTGCCGCCGGACGTCGGACGCGCCGCCTCCGCCGGCTCCGTTGACATTCGAGCCCGACATTCCGCCGCTTCCGCCGCCGTTGAAACCGCCGCTCGACGCGGATCCCTTTCCGCCGACGTAGATCGCCAACATGTCTCCCGCCGCCACCGGAATCACCGCGTTCACGCGGCCGCCGAGACCGCCGGCCTCGCCGCCTCCGGCGCCGCCATTCGCATCGACCGCGATCGACCCTACGCCCGGCGGTACCTTGAACGACTGCTCGCCGCCCGTGTATTTGAACGTGCGGCTATGCGCGAGCGCGCCTTCCAAATCGCGCGTCGCGACGGTGGGCGCGCCAACACTTGCTCCGCACGCGCTGAGCAGCGCCGCCGCTACGCCTGCACACAAGCAGCGACCCAGCGCTTTCACTAGAGAATCGCTAGAGAATCGCTTGGCGCACGGAAACCCGCGTCGGGTGGGTGCCGTCGGACTTCGCGCTGTAGAAGACCTGCCACGGCTTCTTCGATTGGTCGGGCGTTCCAAGCACCCATCCGCTCGAGCTGCACTCGTAGTTCAAGCGCATCCCAGCGACCTCGCCGGTCGCTCCGGTCGCCATGTAGCAGCGCGCCCCGTTTGCGAGCAGGAGCGCCCAGGGCGCCGGTTTGCCCTTGTTGCGTTCCTGCGTCGGGATGGGCTTGTCGAGGACGATGAGCACGATGCTCTTCGAAAACGGGTCGTTGGAGCACGCGACGCTCGAAAGGGCCGCGTTGCTGAAGCACGGATCGTAGATGCTGTTGGAGACCATGCATCGCCACGCATCCGGCCTCTGTGATGCGATCGAGCCCGTCCAGCACGCGCCGTGCATCTTCGACGTGACCTTGTAGCTCGCGTTTAGGCCGCCTGTCCCGAACGGCGCAAACATCACGACCTGGGTTGACGGAGCGGCCGGGGCGACCGCGAACGCGGCCCCCGCCACGCACAAAAATACAGCTGCCATGAGAATCTTCCGCATGCCGCCATCGTAGCACGTCCGCGCCGATTTTCGAACCCTCAGGGTGACAATGTCAGCCCGAGAACCAGCCCGAGGTTTGTAGACGGGCCGTGCGTCGTAGGTGCCGCTGCGTGATATACTTTGTGTGACATGCAGCCCGAAATGCTCATCGACCAACCGGAGATCGAGTACCTCGACGGACAGCCGTACCCGAAGGTGAGCCCGAAGCTCACCCACGCCGTGGTGCAGGGCGCGCTTGTTCGGATTCTGCATCGTTGCGCGGGCAAGCGAGGGCGCGTGGGACCGGAACTCGACGTGTATCCCGGCGGAACCGGCGCGAGTCTGACTAAATTCGTGCCCGACGTGGCGTACGTCTCGATGGAACGGCTGCGCGCGCTGTCACCCGCGGACCGCGAGGAGCCGCCGTTCTCTCCGGATATCGCGGTCGAAGTATGGTCTCTGACAAACGACCGGCGCTACCTGGATCTCAAGATCGCGCGCTATCTGGCGACGGGCTCGGTGCTCGTCCTAGACGTGGACCCGTACGCGCGAACGATCGTTGCGCACGATGGCAACGCGATCCGCACCTACAAAACCGGCGAACTCTTCGAGCATCCGGCGCTGCCGTGGCTGCGGTTTGATGTCGCCGAAGCCTTCGCCGATCTAGACGACGTTTAAGCGCCCTATTCGGAGAACCAGCCCGAGGGTTCCACGTCCAGATTGACGTTGATCTGCTTGACCTCGGTGTACGCGTCGTAGCCGTAGGTGCCGAGCTCGCGGCCGATGCCCGATTGTTTGTAGCCGCCCCACGGCGCCTCGTTGTAGGTCGGGTGATACGTGTTGATCCACGTGATGCCGGCACGCATCTTGCGGATCACGCGGTGCGCCTTGGCGATGTCCTGGGTGAAGACCGCGCCGGCGAGTCCGTAGATCGTGTCGTTGGCGAGCGCGATCGCCTCGGCTTCGTCGTCGAACGTCTGCACGACGAGCACGGGCCCGAAGATCTCCTCCTGGACGATGCGCATCTTCGGCGAGGTGCGGTCGAACACGGTCGGTGCGACGAAGTTGCCGTCGGCGAGCTCTCCGCCGAGCCGCTCCCCGCCGCACAGCAGCTTCGCGCCTTCCGTGAGCCCGCTCTCGATGTAGCCCTCGACGCGCTCGCGATGCACCGGCGAGATGATCGGCCCCATCTCCGTCTCCGGATCGAACCCGTCGCCGACGCGGATCTTGCGCGCGCGCTCGACCACGCGTTCCACCAATCGGTCGTGCAGCGAGCGCTCGACGATAAGCCGAGACCCCGCCGAGCAGACTTGCCCCGCGTTGGCGAAGATGCCGAAGAGCGCGTAATCGACTGCCGTGTCGAAATCCGCGTCGGCGAACACGACGTTGGGCGACTTGCCGCCGAGCTCGAGCGAAATCTTCTTGAGGTTCGACGTCGCGGCTTGCATGATGCTGCGGCCGGTCCTCGTTCCCCCCGTGAACGCGATCTTGTCCACAAGCATGCTCGCGGCGATGGCGTGGCCGGCGGTCGCGCCCGCGCCCAAAACGACGTTGACGACGCCGGGCGGGAACTCCAGCTGCTCGAAGATCGTCGCGAGGCGGATCGTCGATAGCGGGGTCAGCTCCGCCGGCTTGAGCACGCACACGTTGCCCGCCGCCAAGGCCGGCGCGAGCTTCCAGACTGCCATCAGGAGCGGATAGTTCCACGGGACGATCTGGCCGCACACGCCGATCGGCTCGCGCACCGTGAACGTCTGCGACGGCGCCGGCACGTCGAAGGTCTGCCCGTGCGGCTTCGTCGCGAGGCCGGCGTAGTAGCGGAAGCAATTCGCCGCGTCGATCGCGTCGTATTCCGTTTCGCGCAGTGGCTTGCCGTTATTGAGCGTGTCGATCCGCGTGAACTCGTCGCGATTCGCGTCGATCGCATCGGCGACGCGGAACAGCATGGCCGCGCGATCGGCCGCGCTCATGCGGCCCCACGGTCCGTCGTCGAATGCCGCGCGCGCCGCCGCGATCGCGGCCTCCGCGTCGGCGGCGCCTCCCTCCGCGACCGCCGCGATCGGCCGGCCGTCCGCCGGATTGATCAGCTCGCGCGTCTCACCGTCGACCGCGAGCGTCCAGCGTCCGTTGACGTGCATCGGAACGACGCCGTTGATGCGCGGAAGGTTGCGAAGAATTTCCTCGGCGCGTGCGCCGGAGTCTGCGATCGTTTGCATTATGAGGGTCTCCTCTCGGTCATCCTTCGACAGGCTCAGGATGACAAAGTTGCTGTAAGCTTTCGCCGATGGCTTGGCACACGTAGTCCGCCTCTTCCTTCGTGATCGTCAGCGGCGGCTCGATGCGGATCGTCCGCGCGTTGACGAGCGTTCCGGACACGAGGATGGCGCGATCGAGCATCTGCTTGCTGAACTCGAAGCCGATCGCGTCGTCGCTGAACTCCAGCGCCATCAAGAGTCCCTTGCCGCGCACCGCGACGACGAGATCGTCGTGGGCGCGCACGGCGCTGCGTATTCCGGCCAGCATCCGTTCGCCCAAGACCGCGGCGCGTTCGGGCAGACGCTCGCCGATCAGCACGTTGATGGTCGCCAGCGCGGCCGCGCAGGCGAGCGGGTTTCCCCCGAACGTCGACGTGTGCAGGAACGGGTTGTCGAACAGCCGCGCGAAGATCTCGCGCCGCCCGACCACCGCGCCGGCGGGCACGACGCCCCCGCCGAAGGCCTTCGCCAGGCACATCAGATCGGGCGCGACGCCCCAGTGCTCGCAGCAGAACATCTTGCCGGTGCGTCCCATTCCGGTCTGGACCTCGTCGAGGATGAAGAGCGCTCCGAACTCGTCGCAGAGCGCGCGCACGCCCGGCAGATAGTCGTCGTCGGGAATGTTGACGCCGCCCTCACCCTGGATCGGCTCGAGCAGCACGGCGCCGACGTCCTCGCCGACCGCCCTGCACGACGTGAGCATGTCGCGCAGCGCGGGCAGGTCGTTGAACGGAACGTGCTCGATGTTGGGCAGCATCGGGCCGAACGGCCGCCGGAACTCGGCCTTCGCGCTGGCCGACAGCGAGCCGTAGCTCTTGCCGTGAAAGCCCTTCGTGGCCGCGACGATCGTCTGGCGCGCGGGATCGTACGCTCGCGCGAGCTTCAGCGCGCCCTCGACCGCCTCGGTGCCGCTGTTGCAGAAGAAACTGAAGTCCAGGTCGCCGGGGGTCAGCATCGCGAGCGCCTTGGCCAGCATCGCGCGCAGTGGATCGAGGAGGTCTTGGCTGTGCAGCGGCTGGCGCCGCAGCTGATCCATCACGGCCTTGACCACTTTAGGGTTACGGTGGCCTACATTGAAGATGCCGAAGCCCCCCAAACAATCGAGGTAGGTGCGGCCGGTGACGTCGCGGTAGGAGTTGAGTCCGGCGTCCGCCCACTCGACGACCGCGGCGGCGCGGTTCGGGTCGCTCGCCTTGCGGTACTCGAGGAAGCCCGGATTGACGTGGTTGCGGAACGAGTCGACGGTCTCGCGCGTGATCCAGTCCGCCTCAGTAGGCGTGACGTCAGACTTTTCGATCAGGTCTAAGACGCGCTGCGTGTATTCGTATACCTTCTGTTCTTTATCACCGGTAATTTTCGGTCACCTCGTTTGGTTGAAGACGTCTTCCATGCTCGCGCGTAAGATCGCGAAGCCCTCCTCGAGCTCTTCGTCGGTGACGACGAGCGGCACGAGAATGCGGATCACGTCGCGTTCTCCCGCGAGCAGCAGGATCAGGCCGCGTCCGCGCGCGGCCGCGACGACGTCGGGAGCTCCCGACTCGAGCTCCATCGCCAGCATCGCCCCGAGCCCGCGCACGTCTTCCACCGCGGAAAAGCGCGACTCCAGCGCGCGCAGTTCCGCGCCGATGCGCGTGCCGAGGTCGCGGGCGCGCGTCAGAAACGCGTCGTCCATGATCTCGAGGACTGCCAGCGCGGCCGCGCACGCCACGGGATTTCCGGCAAACGTGCCGCCGAGGCCGCCCGGCTCGGGCGCGTCCATGATGTGCGCCTTCCCGACGACCGCCGCGAGCGGCAGCCCGCCGGCGAGCGACTTGGCGACCGCGATCAGGTCGGGCTCGATGCCGTAATGCTCGCACGCGAACAGTCGGCCGGTGCGGCCGAATCCCGTTTGGATCTCGTCGGCGATCAGCACGATGCCGTGCTCGTCGGCGATCTTCCGAAGCTCGCGCAAGAATTCGAGCGGAGCCGGAACGAAGCCGCCCTCTCCGAGGACCGGCTCGACGATCATCGCCGCCACGCGCCCGGGCGCCACCGTCGACTCGAACATCTCTCCCAGCGCGTGCAGCGCCTGGGTCGCGGACGTTCCATGATGCTCGTGCGGGAACGGCGCGTGATAGATCTCGCTGCAGAACGGGCCGAAGTGCTGCTTGTACGGCGCGAACTTGCCGGTCATCGAAAGCGCGAGCATCGTGCGGCCGTGGAACGAGTGCGTGAACGCGATGACTGCCGGGCGACGCGTGTACTCGCGGGCGATCTTCACGGCGTTCTCGGTCGCCTCGGCGCCCGTCGAGAGCAGCAGCGATTTTTTCGGCGACGCACCCGGCGCGCGGCGGTTGAGCTCTTCGGCCACGCGGAGATATGGTTCGTACGCCGTGACCTGGAAGCACGCGTGCGTGAGGGCCGCGGCCTGGGCGGCTATGGCGGCGACGACATGGGGATTCGCGTGGCCCGCGTTGAGCACGCCGATGCCGCCCGCGAAATCGAGATAGCGGCGTCCTTCCGTGTCCCAAAGCGCCGCTCCGGAGGCTCGAGCCACCCAGACGGGGTGCGTGGTCGCGACGCCGCGCGCGACGTTTTCGTCGCGGCGCTGCGCGAGCGACGCCCTTGCGGTGTTCAACGCTTTTTCTCGTACGGTCATGGTGGAAGCGAGGAGGTTGTATTCGGCGGGTTTAAAGGCGCTCTTCTTTACTATGGGAAAGCGAATCGCCGGACTCGCCCTGCTCTGCGCATTTGCCATGCCCTGCTGGGCAAGGGCGGGAACGACCGGCACGCTGCGCGGCCGCGTGGTCGACACCGTTTCGCTCGCGCCGATCGCCGGCGCCGCCGTGACGGCCGTGTCGCCGTCGCAGGCCGCACAGACCGTCTCCGACGCGGCCGGCGAGTTCTCGTTCATCTCGCTGCAGCCCGACACGTACACGGTGAGCGCGACCAAGACGGGCTACGAGCCGCTGTCGCAGGCCGGGATCACGGTCGTCGCCGATCAGTCCGCCAGCGTCCCGCTCTCCATGCAACGGGCGCTCAAGACGATCGCGCGCACGACGTCGCGTTCGGCGCAGTCGCTCGTACATTCGGGCATCACGAGCGACGTGTACTCGATCAACACGGCCGGCCAGAAGGCCGCGTCGACGCTCTCCGGTTCCGGCTCGCTGACCCAGGCGTACGGCGCGATCGCATCCGCTCCCGGCGTCAGCATCCCGTCGAACCAGCAGGGCTGGTATCAGAGCGTGTACATCCGCGGCGGCGACGTCGATCAGGTCGCGTATGAGTTCGACGGTCTGCCGACGACGCGCCAGTCGGACCTCGCGCCGATCGCGACGCTGACTTCGCTGGGCAGTCAAGAGGTACAGGTCTACACCGGCGGCACGCCGGCGACGTCCAACTCGTCCGGACTCGCCGGCTACATCAATCAGGTGGTCAAGACGGGCACGTTCCCGGGTTATCTCAGCGGCGATCTGGGGATCGGCGGCCCGGCCTTCTACCATCAGGCGACGGTCGAGGCGGGCGGCGCCACGCCCGATCGGCTCTTTTCCTACTATGTGGGCCTGTCGGGAACGAATCAAGCGTACCGCTTCGGCGATCAGTTCGGCGGCGTGAGCGACCCGCTGTATTTTTATCCGATGAACGTCCCGACGAACAACAACGTCTACAATATTCTGGACGGCTCGGGCGGCAAGACGTTTCCCTACGGCTTCATCTTCTCACCCGGGTATAGCTACGCCCAAGGCGTCAACTTCGACCGCGAAAACGTGGTCAATCTGCACATCGGCATTCCACATCGCGACGCGTTCTTGCGCGACGACATTCAGATGCTGTACGTGACCGGAGGCATCGCCGACCAGTTCTTGAGCTCGGCGAACGACACTTGGTTCACGCCGAAAGTCGGCGCAGCGACCGGAGTCGGCTATCCCATACCGTATCTCGACTCGCTTTACTACACCGGTCCCCTGATGCAGGCGCCCGATCAAAGGAAGGTCGCGATCGGTCTATTCCCGAGCAGTCCCACCGATCGCCCTGTCGCGGGACCGATCGGTCTGGACAACCGCGACGGCAACTGGAACGGTTACTCGATCGAAAAGCTGCAATACCAGAAGAACTTCGATACGCGCTCGTATCTGCGCGGACTCGTCTGGGGAGCGTACTCGGACTGGTTTATCAACGGGCCCAACAGCGCGCAGCTCGTCTTCGGTTCCGATCCGGCCGACTACGAAGTCTGGGAGCACGGCTACGGCGCCGGTCTGATCTATGCCAATCAGCTGTCTCCGCGCCACCTGATCACCGCCGAAGCGACCTACATGACGCAGTACCTCCAAACCTATAATGCGCAATTCAGCTCGACCAATCCGAGCACGAGCAGCCTCGCCGCGACCGGCCTCGGAACGATCCTCTCGAGCTACGGCACGCCGAACGGTAAATGCTATAACTACGTGACCGGGCAGCCGTGGAGCTGCTTCGATGCGGGCAGCCAGGGCGGCTGCCTGACTTCCACCGGCTGCTTTCCGGGGACGGGATCGTTCAATTTCAACCTGACGCCGGGACTCGCGCCGCCGGGCTCGCCGGCCGCCAAGGCGGGTGCGCGCTGGATGATGACCGAGAACGGACACAGCGCGCAGGTCGACAACGTGACGCCGCGCTTCGATTCAGTTTCTGTGACCGACCTTTGGCAGCCCAACGATCAAATCGTCGTCAACGTGGGTGCGCGCTTCGACCGCTACGCCTACTTTACCAACGATCTCCAGTCGGGCTATCCCGCGCGGCAATTCTGGTTCGACGCGTATAACAACGAATTTTGCGGTGCGCCGGGAAAGGCGACGCAGTGGACCTGGAACGCGGCAACCAGTGCGTTCGGCGCGTGCGCGCCGGGGCTGGCGCCGCTAACGGCGCCCGGCAACGGGCTCTACAACGTCGGCGCCGGCGAAAATGTATCGAACGTCTTTCAGCCGCGCCTCTCGTTTACGTACACGATCAATCCCGACACCGTAATCCGTGGCTCGGCCGGAAGATATGCCCGCGCCGAAGGCTCGTCCTATTACCAGTACAATACCTATCAACAGAACCTCGTGTCGTTCATCGCACAGTTCTATCCGTTGGGCTATCACACGCCCGATCACAATATTTTTCCCGATACGTCGAATAACTTCGATCTCTCGCTGGAGAAACACGTCAAGGGAACCCAGCTCTCGTACAAGGTGACGCCGTTCTACCGCGATACGAGCAATCAGCTGCAGTTCCAGGCGATCAATGCGGTGCAGGGGACCCTCGCCGGCCTCAACGTCGGCACGCAGCGCTCCTACGGCGTCGAGCTCTCGCTGCAGTACGGCGACTTCAGCCGCAACGGCGTATCCGGCTTGCTCTCGTACACGCACACGCAGAACCAGATTCGCTTCAAGCCCATCAACGGCGTCAGCGTGATCGACTCGCTCAACGCCCAGGTCGAGCTGTACAACTCGTACACCTCGGCGTGCGCGGGCGTGACGCGCAGCTCTCCCAACTGGGCGGCGTGCGGAAGCGGCGCCTATCCCGGCAACGCCGCGCCGCGGCTGCTCAACACGCAGTCCGGCACCGGCGACCAGGGCAAGCTCAAGATTCCCAACCCGTACTATAACGACGCGCTTGCGCCGCTGTTCGACACGGGCGCGTGGTACACGCCGTACGACGTGATCCCGAGCCCGTTCAACGCCGCCAACGGCTACGAGGTGCCCGACGTCGCGTCGGTGATCGTGAACTACCGGCACGGTAAGTTCGCCGTGACGCCGTCGGTGCACTATGCGAACGGCTCCAACTACGGCTCGCCGCTGGTGTGGCCGGGCTACGTGCCGCAGTCGTGCTCGAAGCAGCCCGCGAGGACGCCGCTGACGCCCGGGGTCAGCTGCCCGGGCGGCGCGATCGGCGCGATCTTCCTGCCCGATCCGTACAGCGGCCGCTTCGACAACCTGGGCGCCTTCATCCAGCCGTCGCAGCTCACGCTGAATCTGCAGACGAGCTACGAGATCTCGCCGCGCATGACGGTCACGTTCCAGGCCGTCAACCTCTACGATCGCTGCTTCCAGCGCGGCTACGCGTGGGACAACTCGGTGACGTGCCTGTACTCGACCCTGCCGTCGAACGTCTTGGCGCCGGCCGGCAACTTCTTGAAGAATCCGCCCCCGCAGCTGCGCTATCCGTACGGAACGTTCTTCAACGTAACCGAGGTCGGCATCTCGTCGGTGTCGCAGCCCTTCGGCTTCTTCGCCGACCTCAGCCTCAAGCTTTGAAGCGCCGGAGCTTCGTCCGCGTCGCCGGCATGGCCGCGCTGGGCGCGGCGGCGGTTCCCGAGCTCGTCGCGTGCGGGAGCTCTCAGGCGCGCTCGAGCGAACGCGTCGCCATCGTCGGCGCGGGCATCGCCGGCCTCGTGACCGCGCTGCGCCTGCAAGACGCCGGGATCGCCTCGACCATCTACGAATCATCGTCGCGCGTAGGCGGACGCATGCACTCGGAGCGCGGCTATTGGAACCAGGGACAGCACACCGAGTGGTGCGGCGCGATGGTCGATTCGCTGCACGAAAACATTCGCGGCCTCGCGCGCCGCTTCGGCCTCGGGCTGCTCGACACGCACGCGGCGCGGCCGCCGGGCGCGCGCGACACGTGCTATCTGGACGGCCACTACTACTCCATGGCCGACGCCGATAGGGACTTCGCGAAGATCTATCCGGTTCTGCAGGCGCAGCTCGCCGCGATCCCCTCGGCCACCACCTACGCCAATCCGACGCCGATGGCGCGCAAGCTCGACGCGATGAGCATGAGCGACTGGATCGCGCGCCACGTGCCGGGCGGAATGGAGTCGCAGCTCGGGCGGCTCATCGCGCAGGCCTACTGGAACGAGTACGGACGCGACACCGGCGAGCTCAGCGCCGTAAATCTCGTGGCGCAGCTCGGCGCGCAGCGGCACTACGCGCGCGATCGCGAGATGAACGTCTTGGGCTACTCCGACCAGCGCTACATCTTGGCCGGCGGGAGCCAGGCCATCCCGGAAGCGATCGCCGGAGCGCTGCCCGCCGGCAGCATTGCGTTCGAGCACAACCTGATCGCGCTGCGGCGCCTGCCGCGCGGCACGTACGAGCTGCGCTTCGACAACGGCGGGAACAAGGAAACGGTCTATGCCGATCGTGTCGTGCTGGCGATCCCGTTCGTCGTGCTGCGCGCGGTGGACACGTCCGGCGCGGGCTTCGACTCCGCGAAGAACAACGCGATCCAAAACCTCGGCTACGGTTATCACACGAAGCTGCACATTCAATTCGATCGCCGCGCCTGGATGCGCACGCCGCATCCGTGGCCGCAAGCTACCAACGGGCAGATCTGGACGACGCTGCGCGTGCAGAGCGCGCTGGACTACTCGCTGGGTCAGAGCGGCAGCGACGGGCTGATCGAGGTCTTCACGGCGGGCGCCCCGGCGATGCTCGACACGCCGCCGATGCCGTACGCACACGCGGGCGATTCCGCCGCGGTGGACCGGCACGTGCGTAGCTTCTTCGGCGAGCTCGACCATATCTGGCCGGGTGTCTCGGCGACGTGGACCGGCAAGGCGACGTTCGGGAACGCCCAGGCCGATCCGAACATCCGCGCCAGCTATTCGTGCTGGCTCGTCGGTCAGTGCACGACGATCGCCGGCCACGAGGCCCGGCCGCAGGGGCGCGTGCACTTCGCCGGCGAGCACACGTCGGTCGCGTACCAGGGCTTCATGGAGGGCGGCGCCGAGTCGGGCGTTCGCGCCGCCGCCGAGGTCCTCGCGGATTATCGCCTTCGCGCCGTCGGATAAGGGACGAGCGTGCACATCATCGGAACGGCGGGACACGTCGATCACGGCAAGTCGGCGCTGATCGAGGCGCTGACCGGTACGCATCCAGACCGCTGGGCCGAGGAACGCGCTCGCGGCATGACGCTCGACCTGGGTTTCGCGCACCTGCGCTTCGACGACGGCGTGGAGGGCGGCATCGTCGACGTGCCGGGTCACGAGAAATTTCTGCATAACATGCTGGCCGGCGCCGCGGGCATGGAACTGCTGCTGCTCGTCGTGGACGTCAACGAGGGCGTGATGCCGCAGACGCTCGAGCACCTCGCGATCTTGCAATTTCTCAACGTGCGCCGCGTGCTGGTCGTGGTCTCGAAGATCGATTTGCTCGAGTGGCCGCGCGCCGCGGCGGCTTGCGGCGCGATCGGCGAGGACTTGCGCGGAACGATCGCCGAGGACGCGCCGATCTTCCCGGTCTCGGTTGTGACGGGCCTCAATCTGGAGGCGCTGAGAGTCGCGCTGCACGACGAGCTCGCCGCCGTTCCGCCGCGCAACCCGAACGCACCCGCCTATCTGCCGATCGATCGCGTCTTCGCGCTCCCCGGCCTCGGCACGGTCGTCACCGGCACGCTCATGCAGGGCCGCATCGCGGCCGGTGAGACGCTGGTGCTCGAGCCCGGCGGCAAGGCGGCGCACGTGCGCAGCGTCGGCGTGTTCGGCGCGACGCGCGGGCGCGTCGATGCCGGCGCGCGCGTTGCTTTGAGCGTCCCGGGCGTCGACCGGCATGAGGTCGCGCGCGGGCACGCGATCGTGGGACGCGAGCTCTCCGCGCGGCGCAAGCTGACGGTGCACTTCGTGCCGCTGCCGGAGGCGGCGCCGCTGCTGCGCCGGCGCACGCCGGTGCGAGCCTACTTCGGATCGGCGGAAGTGCTCGGGACGCTCGTCGCCGACGGCGCGGCCGGAGACACGGAGCTGCGCGCGGAGCTGCTCCTGCGCGAGCCGGTCGTCGCCTTCCCCGGTCTGCGCTTCGTCCTGCGGCGCCCGTCGCCGATGACGCTGCTCGGCGGCGGTTTCGTCGAGATCGCGCACGCTACGGAGCTCGCCGGGAGCGGCGATCCCGACGAGGCGGCGGTGCTCGCGGTTCTGCGCGAGCGCGGCATCGACGCGCTGCAACCGACGGAGGTCGCGTTCGCGGCGAATTTGCGCGAAGACGCAGCCGCCGCCGCCGCGCAGCGGCTCGTCGAGCGCGGCGACGCCGTCGCCGTGGCTCGGCCGCTCGGCTACGTCGACGCGGGCCCGGCGCGCG
>DATDGN010000106.1:0-4727 GCA_036522095.1 Candidatus Cybelea sp.
GATGCCGAGCTCGCGAAACAGCGGGGCGGTCTTGGCGCCGACGCCGGCCAGCTCGCCGACGTCGACGCCGGCCGGCGGTTGTGCGATCACCCGGGTGACTGCGCCGTTTCCGCCTGTCGCAGCGCGGCGTACGCCTCGCGCAGGTTGGGCACCGCGACGTTATGGCGTTCCGCTAGCTCGATGACCGCGCCGACGATCGGCTCGAGCTCTAGCCGGCGTCCGCGCTCGTGATCCTGCAGCATCGACGTCTTCACGTCGTCCAGGCGAGCCGCGTAGTCGATGCGCGCGTCGACGTCGACGTGATGCACGACCTTCATCGCCTGCCCGACGCGCAGCGCCTCGGTCATCAGGCGGCGCACGTGCGCGCGCGCCTCGGGATCGGCGAGCATCGGCTTGATCTTGGCACGGCGCAGAACGCTCACCGAGTTCAGCCCCGCGTTATTCACGAGCTTGAGCCACACCGTCGCGCGCACATCCGGATCGAGCTCGGCCGCGAGGCCGGCGCTTCGCAAGAGCCGTACGATCGACTCGGCGCGCGCGTCGTCGCCGCCGGTTTTGCCGAGCACGTAGCGCAGCCCGCCGCTCTGCCGGACGAAGCCCGGCGCCGGCAGCTCGCCCGACACGTGCACGACGCCGCCGACCACGCGATCGTCTGCGAAGAGGCCGCCGATGGCGCCGCCCGGATCGACGCTGCGCAGCGGGGGCTCGCGCACGTACCAAAACGGGACGCCGTTTTGCAGCGTCACGATCGTCGCGGGCGTGTCGGCAAAGGGATGCAGCTGGGGCAAGAACTCAGGCCAATGGTGGGCCTTGAACGTCAGCAGGAGCGCGTCGAAGGCACCGAGCTCGCGCAGATCGTCGCCTGCTTGCAGCTGGACGGTGAAGCCGCCGAGATCGCTTTCGACGCGCAGTCCGTCGCGGCGGATCGCCGCGAGGTGCGCGCCGCGCGCCACGATCGCCACGGGCGCCCCGGCTCGCGCCAGGGCCGCGGCGATGAACCCGCCGATGGCCCCCGCCCCGACGACCGCGACCCGCATCACCAGGGAACCTCTGAAGAAGTCGCTGCCATGGACTTCTTCAGAGGTTTCCCCAGAATCTTGAGGCGACGGGCAGATTTGAACTGCCGAATGGGGCTTTTGCAGAGCCCTGCCTTACCACTTGGCTACGTCGCCATCACCCCAATGCGCTTCGCGCATCGGGGACCCCGAAGTACGAGCGGGTAGTGGGAATCGAACCCACGCATCAACCTTGGGAAGGTCGCAGGCTGCCATTACATCATACCCGCGCACGGCGACCCTTCCGGTTCTAGCCGCTCCATACTCCGTCCTACAACCCCCAAACCCGGCGTTCAGTTTTAGGGGATGGCGTTGATGGAGCGCGCCACCACGAGCGCGATCGTGATCAGCGAGATAACGGCCTCCACCGTCATCAGGACCTTGGACCAGCGGCTCAGCGGCATCGTATCCGTTGGGCTGAAGGCGGTCGAGTTGGTGAACGCCAGGTAAAGATAGTCGATGAACTGCGGCTTCCAGTTCCGGTCGATGCACTGCATGCCGTCGCCGCCGGCGAGTGCCATCGTCATCTGAGGAAAGAGGAAGTCCGCGTTCTCGAACTCGGTCGCGGAGTTGGCGTGGGCTCGAGCGTCGGGCCCGTCGCCGTCGAGCTCGTAGAACCACAGCGCGAAAACGAGGATGTTCGTCGCCCAGATCTGCGCGCCCGTCCGCAGCAGAAGGGCGGCCGAATGCAGGACCGCTTTCTCGGGACGGAACAGCCCGCCGACGAGCAAAAGCACGGAAACGAGATTGAAGAAATTCACGATCGCGATGAGCATGATGCTCCAGAATCGCGTCCGCCGCGTTTCCTTGTGGCGCCGGGGCACGAGAATCGATAACGGAACGAGCAGCAGCAACACGATCGCCGGCGCCGCCCACACCGGGCCGATCGTCAGCCGCGGCGGTAGCGTGATGTACAACAGCATCGCCGCCACAACGGCCAGCGATGCGTGCCAGCGCGGCTCGTGGCGTGACGGCGCCTTTGCGTCTTGCATCCCTACGCACCGTTCGCTTGGCCGCGCGGCGCAACCCGCCGCAGCCGTTGCGCATTATGGGCCGCATGCCTACCGATTTTCGTGATGGAAAGACCTTTCCGCGCCGTGGGCGCGAGAGCATCGGTGAAGCGCTCTGGCTGCTTCGCGTATCCGACAAGGGCCGCGCGTCGGCGGCGAGGACGATCCACGACTACATCTATCCGTGCCCGATGGACCAGGGTATGCTCGAACGCTGGGGCATCGCCCCGGCGGAATTCGACAAAGCCCTGCGCGACAATCCCACCGACGAGTCGCTCTACAACTGGTTCGTCGCGCGCGTGCGCCCGGAACAGATAAAGGCCGCGAACGCGTGGCTCTTGGCGGAGAGGACGGAGAACCTCGAACGCCAGGACACCGAAGAGGCCTTGCCGGCGGCACAGCGCTGATGGGAGCCGCCGTCGAGTTTAAGCGCCCGGACGGCAAGACGGCTCCCGGTTATCTCGCGCAGGCGCCGCATCCCGAACGCGCTCCGGGAATCGTCATGTTCCAGGAGTGGTGGGGGGTAGACGACCGCATCAAGGCGACGGCGGATCGGCTCGCTTCGCACGGCTTCAACGTGCTGGTGCCCGACCTGTATCGCGGACGCAGCGCCGCGACCGGCGACGAGGCCAACCATCTGATGGAAGGCCTCGACTTCGGCGATGCCGCGACGCAAGACGGCGCCGGCGCCGCGCAGTACCTGCGTGACGGCGGCGCAACGCGCGTCGGCGCGATGGGCTTCTGCATGGGCGGTGCGCTGGCGATGCTTTGCCTCATGCACGGCGTCAAATTCGATGCGGCCAGCATCTGGTATGGAAACCCGCCCGCGGGGGCGGGCGATCCGAACAACATCCGCGTGCCGATTCAAGGGCACTTTGCGCTGCACGACGAGTTCTTCGCAATCGAGGGCGTCGACGCGCTGGAGGCCAAGCTCAAAGGGGCACGCGCGCCGTACGAGTTTCATCGCTACGACGCCGAGCACGGCTTCTATAACACCGGTAAGCCCGGCGAGGGCGGCCTCGGCCACTACCATCCCGAGCACGCCGAAACCGCCTGGCGCAGAACGACCGAATTCTTCGACCGCACGCTGGGTTAGCGAAAAAAGTGGTGCCAAGGGCCAGAATCGAACTGGCGACACCGCGCTTTTCAGGCGCGTGCTCTACCAACTGAGCTACCTTGGCACGTTATTGCGGCGAGCGCATCGCATGGTCGCTCTGCAATGCGATGCGCTCGTAACGATGGCGACGCTGATGGGGCTCGAACCCACGACCTTCGCCGTGACAGGGCGACGCTCTAACCAACTGAGCTACAGCGCCAAGACCGGGTTGCCGGCTCGGCGTGGTGGGCACGGCTGGGTTCGAACCAGCGACCCCCCGCGTGTGAAGCGGATGCTCTCCCGCTGAGCTACGCGCCCGTACCGGTGACGGCTCCTTGGACAAAACCGAATCTTACCCTACCGTCGTCCGCGATGTCCAGCACGGAGCGTGGCGACGCTCGTGGAAGAATTTCCGATGAGCCTTGTCGCCGTCGTTCTCGCGGCCGTGGTGCCGGTTGCCGCCTCGGTTCATCTACCGGTCTCGACCGCTAATCCGCGGGCGCAGGCCGCGGTCGATCGCGGCCTCTTCCTCTACTATGCCTACAACGGCGACGACGCCGCGCGCTCGTTCGAGCAAGCCGCGGCCCTCGATCCCCGTCTGGCGATGGCCTTTTGGGGCGTCGCGCTCGCGAGCGGCCCCGATCTGAACACGCCGATGACCGCGCAGCGCTTCGAGCGCGGGTCGCAGGCGATCCGGCAAGCGAGCTCGCTCGCCGCGAACGCATCCCCGCGCGAGCGCGAGTTCATCGAGCTCATGGCCCACCGCTATCGCGGGAGCTCCGCCGACTGGCAGACCAACGATGCGGCGTACGGCCAAGGCATGCTGCAGTTCGCGCGCGATTCCGCGGACGAGAACACGCGTCTGATCGCGGCCGAGGCGCTGCTCGAATCGGGCGGGCTCGTGTGGCGCGACGGCACGCTCGCCGCGGAGACCTCGCGCGAAGCGCTCGGACTCGTTACGAGCATCCTGCGCGCCGATCCGAGGAGCGCGATGGCCAACCATCTCTGCGTCCACCTGTACGACCTCGCGCCGGACCGGGCTCCCGCGCGCGCGTGCGCGCAACGGCTGGACGCCACGGCGTTTTCGCCCGAGGCGGAGCACCTGGCGCACATGCCGGCGCATTACTGGATCGAGACGGGAGACTATCGGGCGGCCCTGGCCTCGAGCGATCGCGCGTTCGCGCTGCTCGGCGAGCTCCCCGGCGGGTTGGACGGCGAACACGCGCGTCGTTATGCCAGGCACGACGTGGCCGTCGGCTACGCCGCCGCCATGATGCTTGGAAACTACGCCGTCGCGCTGGTCTGGGCGCAGCGCATGGCCGGCGTTTACGACCAGGACTTCGACGCGGTGACGGCGCTGCGGTTCGGACGCTACGCGGCTGCCTATGGCTCGAACCCGGTCGACTTTGGCAACCCGGCGGTGCGCGGCTGGGCCGCGCTGCGTTTAGCGCGCACCGCGGAGGCACGCGCGATCGCGAGACAAGTCGCCTCCGGGAACACGACGCAAGGTTATTTGCCGCAGCTCTTCTTAGCCGAAGCCGCCGCCGCGGACGCCAGAGCAGACGA
>DATDGN010000107.1:0-22631 GCA_036522095.1 Candidatus Cybelea sp.
GACGGCCAGTTGTCCGTCGGACCGCGGAAGCGGCGCGCCGGGGAGCTCGCCGGCGCTCCACGAGTACGAGATCGCGATCGGCAGATTGCGCTCGATCAGGCGCTGCGCGTGATCGAGATTGCAGAGATGCGCGACCACGCCGTGCAGCCCGAGCCGGCCGCTGTACGCAACGTTGAACGCCCAGTTTCCGGTGCCGTTGTACGCGCGGTCGAAGACGGCTTGCGCCGCTTGCGCGACGGCATGATCGACGGCGTGGAAGGCGTGGATCATCGCGAGGCTCGCCGGGCTGCACCAGCCGCGCTCGCTTTCGGCCTCCGAATACTGCGAGCGCGCGGGGACGTCGAGGATCAGCGCGTCGCGGGCGTACGGGAGCGACGGTCGCGGACGCACCGGCGACGAGAACGCCACCAGCTCGAACTCCACGTCGCGCGCGCGCACCTCGATGCCGTCGAACGGCTGCGCCGCGCGAATGACGTCGACGTCGGCGCGGACGCCTTGATGCTCCGGGCTGAACGACTTCGCGCCGCTGGGCTGCCACTCGGAATGATCGAGCCAGTCGCTCGCGGGTTGACTCGCACGCAGGATGCGAAACTGCAGCCGCCCCTTTGGCGCGTGCGTGTTCCAGCTGAGCACGCCGGTGCGCGCCGGCTCGAACTCGAGGCGCGCCCACTCGCGTGCTCGCAGCGTCTGCGCGAACGCGGCCGCGCTCACACGTTCCACTCCCACGCGTTCCAGCTGTCGCCGATGAAGGCCGCCGGGACGTAGTGCTTCACGTCGTCGTTGATCGCCGTGTAGTTGGTCTGCCAGCTGAAGAACACCGCGGGGACGACCTCGCGGATGCGCTCCTCCTCGCGCTGGTAGAGCGCCCTGCGGCGGGCCCGATCGAACGTGCTCGCCGCCGCGGCGCTCGTCGCATTGACGATCGGATCGTTTAGCCACGACGTGTTGGCCCCATGCGGCGGGATGAACGCGCCGTTCCAGTCGCCGGAGTTGTCGGGGTCGGGGCCGTTCGTCTCGATCGACCACTCGAGGTCGTATTTGCCGGTGTAGAGCGGACCGTCCATGGCGAACAGATAGCTTCCGGGATAGTTACGGACCGCGACGTCCACGCCGACGTCGCGCAGCATCGACTGGATCAGCACCTGAGATTCCGTGTTCTCCTGATGCCCGGTCGTCGCGTAGATCGTGAGGCGCATCGCGAGCGCGCCCCTGTGGAGAACGCCGTCGCGGCCGAGGCGCCAGCCCGCGGCGGCGAGCAGTCGTCGCGCGCCGGCGGGATCGTAGCGATACGGCGCGAGCGCCGGCGCTGCCCACGATTGCGGGAAGATGTCCGAAACCGCGAGCCGGTCGAGCGAATGGAACACGGTGTGCTCGATGCGAGCCCAGTCGACCGCCTCGGCGATGGCTTGCCGTACCCGCACGTCTTGCAGCTGCGGCCGGCTCGTGTTGATGCCGAGGTGGCGCCAGTTGGCGATGAGGCCGCGCGCGACGGTGATGCCGTCGACGCTCGGCAGGCGCGCGATCGCGTTGGCATTGACGTTCGGATACACGTCGACGTCGTGGGTCGCGAGCTCGTTGAAGAGCGTATTGACGTCGGGGATAACCTTCCAGACGACCTCCTTGAGCTTCGGCGCGCCGCGGAAGTAGCGCGGGTTGGGCGCGAAGGTCAGCGACGTGCCGTGGTTCCACGCCCGCAGCACGTAGGGCCCGCTCGAGAGCGGGCTCTGGTTGAACGACGCGCGATTGAGGTCGGGCAGCTTCGCGAGCAGGTGCGCCGGCAGCGGCGGATAGGCGGCTCCGCCGATCGCGAGGATGCCGAGCACCTCGACGCTCGGCTTCTTCAAACGAATGTCGATCGTGTAGGGATCGGGTGCGCCGGCCGACGCGATGCCGTCCCAGCCGTAGCGCGTCTTGACGGCGTTGGCCGGGTTCATAACGGCGTGGTACGTGAAGAGCCAGTCCGCCGAAGTCAGCGGCGCGCCGTCGGCCCACCGCGCATTTTTTCGCAGATGCACGACGATGCGTTTCCCGTCGCGGCTGATGCCGCCGTTGGCCAACGTGGGAACGGCGACGGCGAGGTCCGGGATCAGGTTCCCGCGCGCGTCGCAACGGAGCAGAAACGAAAAGAGCAGGCCGGCGACGTTATCCGCGGCCCACGTGTGTGCGTACATCAGGTTGAGGCTGTCGGGCTCCTCGTCTTCGCCGAGCCGCAAGACGCCGGGCACCGTCCACGCGTTGCGCTCGCCGGCGGCCGCGCTCGGTTTCGATCGCGCGCATCCGCCCAGCGCCGCGAGCAGCGCGAGCGCCGCCGCGGCGAGCCGCGTGGGCCCGTTCACGTGGGTGCTTGCAGCGGCGGCCGCTTTACGATGCGCGACGCGATCTCGGCGTAGAATTGCTCGGCTCCGAATCGCACCACGTCGTCGGCGGGTAAGTGCGTCGCATCGCGGGCGCGCGCGATCTCGGCGCGCGCCTCCGCCTCGCCGAGCCCGCGCGTGTTGAGCGCGATGCCCACGACGTCCGCGGGCTTCACCGTCCGCAGCAGACGCTCGTGAATCTCGACCGCCTCCGCGTACGGCAACGTGGGCGTTCCGTACGACTCGATCGCCGCGCGCCGCGGGTCGAAAACGAGGATCAGCGCGTCCGGCGCGCAGCCGGTCATCAGCGCGAGCGTGACCGGCGCGTACGCCGGATGGTTGATCGCGCCTTGACCCTCGACCACGATCAGGTCGGCGCCCTCGTGCGCCGCGTAAAGCACGAGCTGTTCGGCGGCGCCGGGAGCGAAGTCGGATACTACGCGATCGACGGAGATGCCCCAGCCGGCGATGAGGATGCCGGTCTGTCCCGTCGGAACGAAGCGCGCGTTGCCTCCCGCGGCATTCGCCGCGCGCACGACCTCGAGCGCCACGCTCATCTTGCCGACGGCGCAGTCGTTGCCGACGGTCAACACGATCGGAGCCCGCACGCCGTACGCGTCGCCGGAGAAGAGCGGCACGTCGGGCGGCTCGCGCACGTCCCAGATCGTCGTGCCGGCCGCGAGCGCGGCGACGTGCACCTCGCGATCCGCGCCGAGCATGTCGTGCAGCCCGCTCACGATCTCGAGCTTCGCGCCGATTGCCTCGAGAACGGCCGCGCGCCATTCCGGCGCCAAGCCGCCGCCCTTCGGCGCCGTCCCGATGAGTAGGGCCGTCGGCGCGAACGCCAGCGCCTCGGCGACGCTCGCGACGATCGGCGCGTCGCTTTGCAGATGCGGCATGACGTCGTTGACACGCTTCCCTGCCAGCGACGGATCGATCACCGCGACGACGTCGTCGTTGCCGTAGCGCACGACTCCGTGAGCCGTCTTCGCGTCGGTTGCGAATCGCCCGGGCGCGAGGATCGCGTACCGGCGGCTCATGCCGGCACGTGCTCGCGAACGCCCAGTCCGGGGGCCTCCGGCAGCACGAGTTTTCCGTCGCGATAGGTGACGCCGGCGAACGGGTCGCGCGCGACCAAGAACGGTCCGTCGATGTCGGCCCAGTCCGCGAGCGGCGAGATCTGCGCCGCCGCGGTCGACGCGACCGCGCTCTCAACCATGCATCCGATCATCACGCGCAGACCCATGGCGCGTGCCGTGTGGATCATAGCGAGCGACCCGCGAATTCCGCCGGCCTTGGCCAGCTTGACGTTTACGCCGTCGACGCAGCCGAGCAGTCGCGGCAGATCGCTTGCAACGAGCGCGTCCTCGTCGGCGACAATTGGGATCGAAACGCGTTCGCGAACGGCCCGCAGCTGCTCGGGATGCCCGGCCGGGAGCGGCTGTTCGCAGAGCTCGATCCCGAAGGGCTCCAGTTCGTTTAAAATGCGCACGGCCGTCGCGACGTCCCAGCCCTCGTTGGCGTCGATGCGCAGCACGCCGCGGTAGCGCGCGCGGATCGCTGCGATCGTCTCGACCTGTTCGGACGGGGTTCCGAGGCCGAGCTTGATCTTGAGGATCGGATGGTCGCCGGCCTCCGCGACCTTGCGCAGCGTCAGCTCCGGATCGGCGATTCCGATCGTGAACGACGTCGCGGGCGTAGCCGACGGGTCGAGGCCGAGCAAATCGTAGAGCGGCTTGCCGAGCTCCTTGCCGATCAGATCGTGCAGCGCGAGGTCGAGCCCCGCGCGCGCCGCCGCCGGAATTCCCGGGTGCAGCAGCGACTCGAACCGATATTCATCGTCCGCGGCGAGCGGATGCGACTCGAGGTAAGCGATGACGCTCTCGACGGACTCGCCGTAGCGCTCGATCGGCGCGGCCTCGCCGATTCCTTCGCGTTCGTCGGCGCGCACGCGGACGATCGCCGTGTGCGCGACGGACTCCTCGCCGCGCGCGATCTTGAACGGATGGACGAGCGGCAACGTAAGCGACGAAACGGAGAGGCGCAGCCTGGGCATTGCCGCTGGGTGCTTTCCGCCGCTCGTGGAGCCCTCCCGCTTGACTGCCGGTGATACGGTAGAGAGGCTCGACTGCGCGTAGGCGCGCAGCGCACGTAGGTACCGAACCGACTATGTTGACCTAGGGAGCACCAGCTCCGGTCACGACGATACGGAGGGCGAACGCCTGACGGATCGGCGCCCGGGCCGCACCCACCTGCGAGAACGCAGGTTCGTACCCCGAGCGCAAGACGCTATGCGCGGTTGAGCACTTCGCGCCAGCGACGCAGTGCCGCCGCGGCGAGCGCGGCATCGGCCGCGCCGGAGCGCTCGTCGAGCGCGACGTGCCCGAGAAATCCCGCGAACGCGGCGACAGTGTCTCCGATCGATCCGCCGCTTTGCCCGACATCGCTCCAGAGCAGCACCGTGTTCGGCTGCAGCGTCGCGGCGTCGCTTCCGGCGTCGAGCGTTTCCGGCTCGGGTCCGAAGCGCAGCCACGCTGAGTCGGCCTCCTTGGCCACGCGCTTGAGGTCGTGCGTTCCCGCAGCGAAGGTTTCGGGGGCGTTGCGGACGGCGAGCGTTACGTTGAGCGTTTTTGCCAAGGACGTAGCGACGCCCAGGCGCGCGAGTTGGTCGCTCCACGAACCGCTGACCTCGCGCTCGAGCGGCGCCGCCACGACCGGAGCGCCCAGCGCCTCCGCGCAGCGCAGGACCTCGCGCATGCGCTCGGGCGCGGACGCGAAGAAGCTCGGATCGGCCAGCGCGGCCACCGAAAGACCCCGGTCGGTCGCCATCTTCTTGACTTGAGCGAGGTAGTCGTCGTCGCTTCGCGGAAAATGCCGCACGTCCAAAACGACGCCGTCGCAGGCCAGCTCGCGTGCGCAGAGGTCGAGGAACTCCAGTTGCGTAAGCTCGCCGCGCTCGATCTCGCGGTGGAACGAACTGCTCGCGCAAGCAAGCTTCATCGGCGTCGGACGTTCGACAAAACTATGAAAATCGCTCTGGGCGCAGACCACGCCGGCTTCGGATACAAGGATCGCATCGCGCAGATTCTGCGCGACCGAGGATACGACGTGCTGGATTTTGGGACGCACGACGCGACGCCCGTGGATTATCCGCAGTACGGTTACGCCGTCGGCGAGGCCGTCGCAACTGGCCAGGCCGACCGCGGAATACTCGTCTGCGGATCGAGTCTCGGCATCGCGATGGCCGCCAACAAGGTGCCCGGAATACGCTGCGCGCCGGTGGACGAGCCGTACGCCGCGGAGCTCGCGCGCCGGCACAACGACGCGAACGTGATCGCGTTTTCGGAACGGCTCACCGGCTGGGAGATGGTCGAGCGAATGCTCGACGTGTATCTCGAGACGCCGTTCGACGGCGGGCGTCACGCGTACCGGACGCAGCAGCTGTTCGAGTTCGGTGAGGCGCAGCGCAGACGCACGCTCAAGGACCTGGAACGCGGCGAAGTGACCGACGCGCAAACACCGAAGGATCTCGTCGTAGCGCCGTAATGGATATTCTCACCCCTTCCGCGATCGAAGTGCAGGATCCCGAGCTCTTTTCGGCCATCGCCGACGAGGAGCGTCGCCAGAGGGAAAACCTGGAGCTGATCGCGTCGGAGAACTATGCGAGCCGCGCCGTGCGCGAAGCGATGGCCTGCGTGATGACCAACAAGTATGCGGAGGGCTATCCCGGCAGGCGCTACTACGGCGGATGCGAGTGGGTCGACGTGGCGGAGACGCTCGCGATCGATCGGGTGAAGCAGATCTTCGGCGCCGATCACGCCAACGTGCAGCCGCATTCCGGTGCGCAGGCCAACATGGCGGTGTTCATGGCCGTGCTGCAGCCGGGCGACACGGTCCTGGGCATGTCGCTCGCGCACGGCGGTCACCTCACCCATGGTACGAAGGTCAGTTTTTCCGGCAAGCTGTACAACGCCGTCGCGTACGGCGTGAAGAGCGACACCGAGCTCATCGACTTCGATCAGGTGCGCGCACTCGCGTTGGAGCACAAGCCGAAGCTGATCGTCGCGGGCGCGAGCGCGTATCCGCGCGTGATGGAGTACGGGCCCTTCCGCGAGATCGCCGACGAGATCGGCGCGCCGCTGCTCGTCGACTTCGCGCACATCGCGGGGCTCGTCGCCGTGGGACTGCATCCCTCGCCCGTCCCGATCGCGGACTTCGTCTCGTCGACGACGCACAAGACGCTGCGCGGCCCGCGCGGCGGCTTCGTTCTGTCCACGGCCAAGTGGGCGCAGCCGATCGACAAGACGGTCTTCCCCGGAATTCAGGGCGGTCCGCTGATGCACGCGATCGCGGCGAAGGCCGTCGGGTTCGGCGAGGCGCTGCGGCCGGAGTTCGCCGAGTACCAGCGTCAGGTGGTCGAAAACGCGCGGGCGATGGCCGAGGAGTTCACGCGCGCCGGGCTGCGTCTCGTGGCGGGCGGCACCGACACGCACCTGATCCTCGTGGACGTCTCGGTCAAGGGCCTGACCGGCAAGGCGGTCGAGGCATATCTCGACGAGATCGGCATCACGGTGAACAAGAACGCGATCCCGTTCGACAGACAGAAGCCCATGGTCGCGAGCGGTATCCGGCTTGGCACGCCGGCGATCACCGCGCGCGGCCTCGGCGTCGAGGAGTCCCGCGAGGTTGCGCGCATCATCTGCGCCGGTTTCGGCGACATCGAGGAGCGCGCGCATATCGAGAAGCTGCGCGGCCGCGTCCGCGAGCTGACCTCGCGATTCGACGTGCCGTAGACATGCGCCCGGGCTGGGACGAGTACTTCATGCAGATCGCACACACGGTCGGCACGCGTGCGACGTGTCCGCGCGCCTCGGTCGGCTGCGTACTGATCCGCGACCATCGAATTCTGACGACGGGCTACAACGGCGCGCCGCGCGGCGTCGCGCACTGCACCGAGGTGGGCTGCACGCTCGTCAACGAACACTGTCTGCGTGCCACTCATGCGGAGGCCAACGCCGTCGTGCAGGGAGCGCTGCACGGCGTGAGCCTGGATCGCGCGACCGCGTACTGTACGCACCAGCCCTGCGTCAACTGCTCCAAGCTGCTGATCAGCGCCGGGGTCGTGAAGATCGTGTACGACGAGCCATATCCCGATGCCGTGGCGAGCCAGCTGCTGGCGGAAGCCGGGGTCGCGCTGGTCGCGTACGGCGCCCTCGAGGGCGCGCGCGGATGACCCTGCATCCGATCAGTGCGGGCGTCTTGTATGCGGCCGCGTTCATCATCGCCGGCATCGTCAGCGCGCTCGCGACTCCACTGGTCGTGCGGCTGGCCAATCACCTCGGCATCGTCGACAACGACGGCGCCGAGCGGCGCATGCACGATCTGCCGAAGCCGCGGGTCGGCGGCATCGCCGTCTTCTTCGGCTTTGCGTTCGCCCTCTTCACCGTGCTCGGCGTCTCGCTCGCCTCGCCGAAAGCGCTGATGCCGTCGAACGAGGAGGTCGACGCCATCCACCGGCTCGTGGGCCTGCTCTTCGGCAGCCTCTTGATCTTGGGCGTCGGCATCTGGGACGACGTCATGCACATGCGCGCGCGCAACAAGATGGTCGCGCAGATCGTCGTGGCGCTGATCTCGATGCTCTACGGCTTCGTCATTCCGGGAGTCAACAATCCGTTCGACCACAATCCGGGCACGAACTGGATCGACTTTCCGCTCTGGATCGGCGTGCCGCTGACGCTCATCTGGTACGTCGGGATGATGAACGCGATCAACTTCCTCGACGGTTTGGACGGGCTGCTGGCCGGCGTCGCGGCGATCTCGAGCGTTTTTCTGTTCGTGATCGCCGTCGTCCACGCCAACCCGGTCGTGGCCTTGGTCGTGATCGCGCTGGCGGGCGCGGCCTTGGGCTTCTTGCCCTACAACTTCAACCCGGCGCGGATCATCCTCGGAGACGCGGGCTCGCTCTTCATCGGCTACGTGTTCGCGACGGTGTCGATCATCGGCGCGAGCAAGACGGCCATCGCGATCAGCGTCGTGGTGCCGCTACTCGTGCTCGCCCTTCCGGTCATCGACACGGCCGCGGCGATCGTGCGCCGCGCCAGCAGCGGCAAGCGGATCACCGAGGCCGACCGCGGCCACTTGCATCACCAGCTGATCTTCCGCTTCGGCCTTAACGTGCGCCAAGCGGTGCTGCTGCTCTACGCGGTGTGCCTCGTGCTCGGCGCGGTGGCGCTGGCCTTTTCCGGCGAATTCACGCACGTCTTTCGCCACGCGACGTAACAGATGGACCGCCTGAAGGTCATGAGCGTCTTTGGGACGCGCCCGGACACGATCAAGATGGCGCCGGTCGTCGCCGCGCTGCGGGCCGCGCCCGCGATCGAGCATCTCGTCTGCGTCACCGCGCAGCACCGCAAGATGCTCGACGACCTGCTGTCGCTGTTCTCCATCACGCCGGATTACGATCTCGACGTGATGACCGAGGATCAGACGCTCACCGAGATCACGACGCGGGTCCTCGCGGGCATGGAGCCGGTGCTCCGGGACGCGCGCCCCGAAATCGTGCTCGTTCACGGCGACACGACGACGAGCACGGCGGCAGCCCTCGCGGGTTTTTATCAGCAGATTCCGGTCGGTCACGTCGAGGCGGGCCTGCGCACGAGCAATCGCTGGCTGCCGTATCCCGAGGAGATGAACCGGCGGCTCACGGCGACGATCGCGTCGTATCACTTCGCGCCGACCGTGCTGGCGCGCAATCACCTGCTGCAAGAGCACGTCGCGTCCGAGGACATCGTCGTGACCGGGAACACCGTCATCGACGCGTTCCTGACGACGGCGGCACGCGACGACCTTCCCGTCCCGCCGCGCTGGGACGAGCTCGAACCGCAACGTCCGACGATCGTCGTGACCGCGCATCGCCGCGAGAACCACGCGCACATGCGCGAGATCTGCGAGGCACTGCGGGCGGTCGCCGGGCTTCCCGCGCGGCCGCAGCTGTACTGGCCGGTTCATCCCTCGCCGCGCGTCGCGCCGGTGGCGCGCGAAGTGCTGGGCGGCATGCCCGGCGTCGTGCTGGTCGAGCCGATCAACTATGCCGAGATGGTGGCCGCCATCCGGGCGTGTTCCTTCGTGCTCACCGATTCGGGCGGTCTCCAAGAGGAAGCGCCGTGCCTGGGCAAGCCGGTGCTCGTGATGCGTGAGGAGACGGAACGCCCCGAGGGCCTACGCGCCGGAACGCTACGGCTCGTCGGGCACGACGGGGACCGGATCGCCGCGGCGGCGCGCGAGCTGGTCGAAGACGCGTCGGCGTACGCGGGCATGGCGCAAGCCGTCAATCCGTACGGCGACGGGCGCGCCGCGGCGCGCATCGCCGCATGGCTGCTGGCGCGGCTGCGCGGCGGCGCCTATCCCGAGCCGTTCGTGGATCAGCGTCTGCCCGCCGGTTCGGCCCTAGCCGGCCCGTGAGAACGCTGCTGCCGGTCGTCGCGGCCGGGAGCGCGTTCGCGGGGGCCGCCGTCATCGGGCTCGCGTGCGGGGTGTTCGTCGCGAGCCGGCGGGGGGAGCCGCTGTACGCGCCGGTGGGGCTCGTGCTGGGCGCGGCGCTCGGCGCCTATTCCGCCTTTCGGATCCTGCTCAAAGCCATGCGATGACCGGCCCGGAGCTCGTAACGCTCGCGCGGCTGCGGCGATCCGTGGTTGCCACGTCGGCGCTCGTGGGAGGGGTTGCGGCGCTCGCGCTCCTGGCGCCGGCTCCCTATGCGGCCCTGACGGTTACGGTCGGTACCGCCTGCGGCATCGCGAACATGCTAGGGATTATGCGAGGAAGCGAGCGGCTGCTCGAGTCCGGGAACCCGATGTTCTTTGGGTTAAGTAGTTTACTGCGCCTGGCCGCCTTTAGTATAGTAGCCGCGGCATTGGCGGTTCGTGGCCCCTGGTGGGCGCTCGGGCCGTTTCTGGCCGCTTTTTTTCTCCCCCTCGCCACGTACGCGTTTCGCGCGTGGCGACTCTTCCGCAGCAAGACGTAACGGAACCGTAACGCGTGCACGAACAGATCGGCGAACACTATATATGGCGACTGCCGCTGCTCGGCGGAGTTCATGCCGACACGATCATGACGACGTGGCTCGTCATGGTCATCGCGTTGCTGTTCTTCGGCTGGATCGGCGCGAGCTACCGGTCTCCGTACGTCACGAAGCGTCAGGCCGTGCTCGAGGCGGTCTTCAACTACATCGCGGATCTCGTGACGAGCGTTCTGGGCGAAGGCGGTGAGCCGTTCGTCCCGTTCTTCGTCGCGCTGTTCATCTTCATTTTCTTGCTCAACCAGTTCGGGATGCTACCGTTCAAGGCGTTCGATCTGCCGTTCGGCGGATCGCCGACCGCCGATCTCAACACGGTCGTGCCGCTCGCCCTCGTGGTCTTCTGCATGATCCAGGTCGTGGCGTTCCGAAGGAAGGGGCTATCCTATCTGGGCCACGTGTTCAAACCGTTTCCGGCCCTCTTTCCGGTGAACGTGCTCGACGAGATCCTGCGTCCGATCACGCTGGCCGCACGGCTCTTCTTCAATATCTTCGTCGGCGAGCTGCTCTTCGTCATCGTCACGTCGATCATCGTGGCGCGCGTCCAGATCGGATTCTTCAATCTGTCGTTTGGCGTCGCGGTCGTCCCAATCCTGATTCAGTTCTTCAACTTTTTCGTCGGAACGATTCAAGCTTTCGTCTTCACCTTGCTGGCAATCGTCTACCTATCGTTGGCGCTTGCCGAAGACCACTAGAAAGGAACCTTTGTGAACCCTGAAGCGTTAATTGCGGCCGCGGCGGTGATCTGCTTCGGCATCATCATCTCGGGGGTGGCATTCGGCTCCGCCGTGGGTGACGGCGTCGTTGCCTCCAAGGCGGTCGAGGCGATCGCGCGCCAGCCCGAGGCGCGACCGAACATCTTTCTCTTTATGTTCTTGGGCGTCGGCGTGCTGGAAGCGGTGCCGTTCATCGCGATCGCGCTCTCCTTCTACATCCTGCTCGTGGTGACGAAGGTGCCGGCCATCATCACCGCGTTGGTCAAGTAGCGGAGCACACTGGGCGATGTCGTTCCTCTCGATCGATGGGACACTGGTCGTGCAGCTGATCAACTTCGCGATCTTCTTCGCGGTGCTGAACGTTGTGTTTCTGCGGCCGGTCGCTGCGGCGATTCGGCGCCGGCGCGAGTACATCAACAGCCTCGTCTCCGACTACGACCGGTATCAGGCCGAGGCGCGTAGCCTGCGCGCGCAGGCGAACTCCATCCGCAGCGACGCGCGGCGCGAGGCCGAGAATCGCGTCGCGGCGGCGCGGGCTGCGGCATCGAATGAGGCCGCCGAGCTCTCCGGCCGTTACGCGCGGCAGGCGCAGGCGGTCGTCGAGGAGGCACACCGCAAGGCCCAGGAGGAGTTCGAGTCGGCGCGCGTGGGCGAGGACGACGCGGCCCGTCGCGTCGCGGATTTCATGCTCGAGCGCGTTATTCCCGAGGGGGCCCGATGAGCGACGCGCAGCTGTATCTCCGCATCGCGATCTGGAGCCAGGCTATTTCGTCGATCGTCTTCCTCGCGGTGCTGGTGCTGGCGTGGTTCCGCTGGTTCTTGCCGGTCATCATGAACGCGCAGGAGCGCAGCAACAAACAGATCGCGGAGGCGGAGCGCCATCGCGACGAGGTCAAGGCCGCGCTCGAGACGCTGAGCTCCGAGATCGGCAGCGCGCGCCACGACGCCGAGCTGATCGTGCAGCGAGCGAGCGAACACGGCGAGCACGAGCGCCAGTCGGTGTTGGAAGAGTGCAAGGACGCGGGCGAACGTGCCCTGCACGACGCGGATAAAGAACTCGGTCGCGCGCGGGCAGCGGCGCAACGCCGGCTGCGCGACGACCTGCTGGCGCGCGCGCTGCGCGTGGCGCGCGAGGATGCGGCGCGACGCGTGAGCCCCGCGCTGGACGAGCGCCTGATCGACGGCTTCGTCGGATCGCTGGAACGCGCCCGTGGTTAACCAGACGCTCGCACGCCGCTACGCCGTCGCGGTCTCGTCGCTCGCCGGCGAGCAGCAGGCCGCGGACCGCGTCGGGTCCGAGCTCGCCGCGGTCGCCGGCGCGATCGGCGACAACACGCAGGCGCGCGAGTTCTTCCTTTCGCCCGTGATTTCGAAGCCCGACAAGGAGCGAATCCTCACCGGGACCTTCGAAGGCAAGCTTCATCCGATCGCGCTGCACACGCTCTTGCTGCTCGTCCGCAAGCGCCGCGAGCAGTTGCTCCCCGCCATCGTCGTCGAGTATGTCGCGCTGCAGCGCGCGGCACGCGGAGCGCAGACGCTCACGTTAACCTCGGCGCGCACGCTCGATCGCTCCGAGTACGCCGCGTTAGTGCAGCGTCTCGAGCACATCTACGGGAAGAAATTCGACGCAACCGAGGTCGTCGATCCGGCGCTGATCGGCGGCCTGCGCATCATGCTGGGAGATCGCCGTATCGACGCTACGATCGCAGGGCGGCTCGACGCGCTTGCTAGAGATTTAGGGAGCCAATGACGTTCAACTCCAAGAAAGCAGACGAATGATAAACGCTGATGAAATCGCCGGCATACTGAAGCAGCAGATCGCGCAGTTCAAGACCGGAATCCAAGAGGACGAGGTCGGGACCGTGATCGAGGTCGGCGCGAACCTCGCGCGGGTCTACGGCCTGCGCGGCGTGCGCTCGTCCGAGCTCGTCGAGTTCGCGAACGGCCTTGCAGGCGTGGCGCTCAACCTCGAGGAGGACAACGTCGGCGTCGTGATCATGGGCGCCGACGTCGAGATCAAGGAGGGCGACAGCGTACGCCGCACCGGCCGGATCGCGTCCGTTCCCGTCGGCGAGGCGTTGCTCGGCCGCGTCGTCAACCCCTTGGGCCAGCCCATCGACGGCAAGGGCGCGATCGAAACCAGCCGCTTCCGCACGATCGAGAACATCGCGCCGAGCGTCGTCCAGCGCCAGCCGGTCAAGCAGCCGCTGCAGACCGGAATCCGCGCCATAGACGCGCTGATCCCGATCGGCAAGGGGCAGCGCGAGCTCATCATCGGCGATCGATCGACCGGCAAGACCGCGATGGCCGTCGACACGATCATCAATCAGAAGGGTCGCGACGTTTTCTGCGTCTACGTCGCAATTGGGCAGAAGAACTCAACGGTGGCGGCGCTGGCGCAGATTCTCGAGCAGAAGGGCGCCATGGCCTACACGACGATCGTGGCGGTCAGCCCGTCGGAGGCGGCGGCGCTGCGCTGGCTGGCTCCGTTCGCGGGGTGCGCGATGGCCGAAGAGCTGATGTACGCCGGCAAAGACGTTCTGATCGTGTACGACGATCTCACGAAGCACGCGCAGTCTTACCGCGAGATGTCGCTCTTACTGCGCCGCCCGCCGGGCCGCGAAGCCTATCCGGGAGACGTGTTCTATCTGCATTCGCGTTTGCTCGAGCGCGCCGCGAAACTCTCGGACGACATGGGTGCGGGGTCGCTGACGGCGCTGCCGGTCATCGAGACGCAGGCAGGAGACTTCTCCGCCTACATCCCGACCAACGTGATCTCGATCACCGACGGCCAGATCTATCTGACGCCGCAGCTGTTCTTCCAGGGCATCCGCCCCGCCGTCGACATCGGTCTCTCCGTGTCGCGCGTCGGAGGAGCCGCTCAGACCAAGGCAATGAAGTCGGTCGCGGGTCAGCTGAAGCTCGAGCTCGCGCAGTATCGCGATCTCGCGGCGTTCGCGAAGCTCTCGAGCGACCTCGACAAGGCGACGCAGAACCAGCTGATGCGCGGCGAGAAGCTGACGGAACTCTTGAAGCAGCCGCAGTACCAGCCGCAGCCGATGGAGGACCAGGTGGCGATCCTCTATGCCGCCACCAGCGGATTCGTGAACGGCATTCCTACGCCGCGGCTGCAGAGCTGGGCGGCCGGACTCATCGACTTCCTTCGCGGCAAGCATCCCCAGATTCCCGAGGCGATCGCCCAGACCGGCGTTTTCTCGGACGACGTCAAGAAGCAGCTGGACGCGGCCGTGGCCGAGTTCAACAAGAGCTTCTAGGGTTTCGTAAATGCCGACGGTCCGCGATCTGCGCGATCGCATTCGATCGCTGAAGAACACGCAGCAGATCACCAAGGCGATGAAGCAGGTCGCCGCGGCGAAGATTCGCCGCGCCGAGGCCGCGCAGAAGCGCGCTCGCCCCTATGCGGACGCGCTTTCGCAGATGCTGCACGACCTGATCGGCGCGGTGCACTCGGTCGATCATCCGTTCATGCGGCCCGGCAAGACCGGCGCTCCTGCCGGCATCGTGTTGATCAGCGCCGACAAGGGCCTCGCGGGCGCCTTCAACTCCAACGTGATTCACGCCGCGGAGCAGCTCGCGCGGCAGCGCGGCGCCGCCCGCTACTACACGATCGGCACCAAGGCGCGCAACGCGGTGCGGCGCATGGGGATGCCCGATCACGCGACCTGGCCCTTGAGCAGCGGCGAGAAGATCGACACCGCGCGCGACGCCGCGCGCCGCGCATCCGACGATTTTCGGCATGGGGAGATCTCGGAGATCGTCCTCGTCTCGCAGCAGCTGATTACGATGCTGTCGCAACGCCCGCTAACGCGCAAGCTTGTGCCGGTAGAACCCGACTCGTCCTTCGACTCCATCCAGGATTACAAAGGCGGTGCAAAGGCATCGCGCGGTGCCATCGAATTTGCGCCGTCGCCCGAGTTCGTGCTAGGGAGGCTGCTTCCGAAGTATCTCGAGTTCACGATCTACTCCGCGATGCTCGAGACCGACGCCGCCTTCTTCGCGGCGCAGCTGGTCGCGATGACCAACGCGACCGATAATGCCTCCAAACTCATCGACGAGCTGACGATCGCAATGAACAACGCCCGTCAAGCCGCTATCACGAAAGAATTGCTCGAAATAGTGGCAGGTGCGGAGGCTTTAGGCGTTGAGTGACGACGTATCGGTCCGGCAGTGTGTGAATGCGCCGCGGAGCCACGGATGGCGGGAGCGGCGCAGAGGCCGAGTGCAGCGAGGCGCCGGATGCGCCGAGCAAGCGGCTGCAGGAACGATATGTCGTCGGTCAACGCCGCAAACAAACCTAAACGAGTGTAAGGAACATTGAGAGAAATGGCTGATACCGGAAAAGTCGTCCAAGTGCTCGGCAACGTCGTGGACGTCGAGTTCAGTCCCGAGACGCTGCCCCACATCAATGACGCGCTACGCGTCAACGTGAACGAGGACCATGCGAGCAGCAACGGGGCCGCTTCGGCGCAGAGCGTCGATCTCGGTGGAACCGCGATGGCGGCGCGCGAGCTGACACTCGAGGTGCAGGACGAGCTGGGCGACAATCAGGTGCGCTGCCTCGCCCTGGGCTCGACCGACGGTCTCATGCGCGGCGCCGCCGTGCGCAGCGCCGGCGGTCCGATCACGGTCCCCGTCGGCGAGGGCACACTCGGGCGCATCTTCAACGTGCTCGGCGAGACGATCGACAGCGACGCGCCGGTGACGGCCGCGGCGCGCTGGCCGATTCACCGTCCCCCGCCGGAGCTCAAGTACCAGGAGCCGACGGCGCGTGTGTTCGAGACCGGAATCAAAGTCGTCGATCTCATGGCGCCGTACACGCGCGGCGGCAAGGTCGGCCTGTTCGGCGGTGCCGGCGTCGGCAAGACGGTTCTCATTCAAGAGCTGATCCGCAACATCGCGTACGTGCACAAGGGCTTCTCGGTGTTCACCGGCGTCGGCGAGCGGACGCGCGAAGGCAATGACCTTTGGATCGAAATGAAAGATTCGGGCGTGCTCGAGCAGACGACGCTCGTCTTCGGACAGATGGACGAGCCGCCCGGCGTGCGCTTCCGCGTGGCACAGACCGGCGTCACGATGGCGGAGTACTTCCGCGATGAGCTCGGCGCCGACGTGCTGCTCTTCATCGACAACATCTTCCGCTACATGCAGGCGGGTTCCGAAGTGTCGGCGCTGATGGGGCGGATGCCGTCGGCGGTGGGCTACCAGCCGACGCTGGGCACCGACATGGGCGTGCTGGAAGAGCGGATCACGTCCACGCGCAAGGGTTCGATCACTTCGGTGCAGGCCGTCTACGTGCCGGCCGACGACTACACGGATCCTGCGGTCGCGACGACGTTCGCGCACCTCGACGCGACGACTGCCCTGTCTCGGCCGATCTCCGAGCTCGGCATCTATCCCGCGGTCGATCCCCTTGCGTCGACATCGCGCATCCTCGACCCGCAGATCATCGGCGAGGAGCACTACGAGGTCGCGCGCGGCGTGCAGGAAGTACTGCAACGCTACCGCGATCTGCAGGACATCATCGCGATCCTCGGCGTCGAGGAGCTCTCCGAGGAAGACAAGGTGACCGTGGCCCGCGCTCGCCGCATTCAGCGCTTCTTCTCGCAGGCGTTCTTCGTGGCAGAGCAGTTCACCGGACGTCCGGGCAAATACGTCAAGCTTCCCGAAACGATCGCGTCGTTCAAGGAAATCCTCGAAGGCAAGGTGGACGACTTGCCGGAAGGCGCGTTCTTCTACGCCGGCACGATCGAAGAGGTCAAAGAGAAAGCGCAGCGGATGGCGCATGGCTAGCACGCTTCCGTTCAAGCTCGTCACGCCGGCGCAGATCGTGTTCGAGGGCGACGCTGAGCTCGTGATCGCGGTGACGACCGAAGGCGAGGAAGGCATCCTCCCGCGGCACGCGCCGTTTCTTGCCGCGCTGAAGCCCGGCGTCCTGCGCGCAAACGTTCTGACGGATGGTAGCGCCTCGCGGCTGGAGCTTGCGACCAGCGACGGATTCATGCAGGCGCTGCCGGACGGCGTCACGATCTTGGTCGACGGGGCCGTCCGGTTCGAAGAAGTCGACGTCGCCGAGGCTCGCGAGGAGCTGCAGGCGGCAACGGAGCGGCAGAAGGCGGCCGGGGACGATCGGGAGCTCTACGCGCGCGAACAGGCCGCGATCGAGTTCGCCAACGCCAAGCTGCGGCTTACGGGCCACCGGTAGGCGCGGCACGGGGCTACGCGAACGTAAATCAGCGTGCTCGATCGTCTTGAGACAACGCTCCGGATCCGGGGCGACGCGCGGTTAGAAGGCTCGGTCGCGACGCACGGCTCGAAAAACGCCGCGTTGCCGATCATGGCGGCCTCGCTGCTGGCGAAGGGCACCGTAACGCTGCACCGGATTCCGCGCATCACCGACGTCTCGGTCATGTGGTCGCTGCTCGAGGCATTGGGAGCACGCATCCGCTACGAGGGCGACAACACGGTGACGATCGATGCGAGCAACGTCGCGTCGTATCGCGCGCCCTATGCGCTGGTGCGCAAGCTGGCGGCCTCGTTCGACGTGGTCGGCGCACTGCTCGGACGATTCGGTCGCGCCGAGGTCCCGCTGCCGGGCGGATGCGTCCTGGGCACGCGAGCGACCGACATGCACGAGCAGGCGTTCGTCGCGCTCGGATGCGACGTCCACAACGCCCACGGATATCTCATCGCGCAGTCGAGTAGCCCGCGCCTGCGCGGTGCGGCGATCGAGTTTCGCATGCCCAGTGTCGGCGCGACGAAGAACGCGATGCTGGCCGCGGCGTTGGCCGACGGCACGACGACGTTGCAAAACGTCGCGATGGAGCCCGAGGTCGTCGACCTGGCCGATTTTCTCGTCGCGATGGGAGCCAAGATTGCGGGCCAAGGTAGCGACACGATCGTCATCGAGGGAGTGCCCGAACTCCACGGAGTCGAATACGAGATCATCGCCGACCGCATCGTTGCGGGGACGCTGCTGGTCGCCGGCGCGGTCACGCGCGGCGACGTCACCGTGACGCATTGCCGGCCCGAGCACCTCGGTGCGCTCCTCGATAAGCTCGTCGAGTGCGGCGTCGTCACGATGACCGGAAACGACTGGATCCGCGTGAAGGCGGGCGGGATAACCGGCGGCACGGACATCCTGACCGCGCCCTACCCGGGTTTTCCGACCGACCTCCAGCCGCAGATGGTCGGCTTTCTGTGCACGTGCCCCGGCACGAGCGTCGTCGAAGAGTCGATCTTCAACGCTCGCTTCTCGTACGTCAACGAGCTCGCTCGCATGGGCGCGGACGTCAAGGTCACCATGGAGAGCAACGCGGCCGTGATCAAAGGTCCCAAGCGACTTTCCGGCGCACCCGTGGAGGCGCCCGACATTCGCGCCGGCGCGGGGCTGGTCGTGGCCGGTCTAGCCGCGGCGGGCGAAACGGAAATCATCGGCTTGGAGTACGTGGACCGCGGTTACGAACGGCTCGAGGAGCTGCTCTCGGAACTCGGGGGTCAGGTGCAGCGCAGCAGCGGCGTCACGCCGCTGGTCGAGCCGAGCGGATTCTTCGAAACGAGCGAATACCCGCGCGTTTCGGCGACGGGATAAGTCAACTTTCGAACTTAGGAGTCGTTTTTGGACATCGGGATCGACCTCGGCACGGCGAACGTGCTCGTTCACGTCAAGGGGAAGGGCATCGTTCTGCGCGAGCCCTCCGTCGTCGCTAAAGACATGAATACCGGCCGCGTGCTGGCGGTGGGCGAAGAAGCGCGTCAGATGCTCGGCAAGACGCCGGCGCACATTCAAGCGATCCGTCCGCTGCGCGATGGCGTGATTGCGGATTTCGAAGTCACCGAGGCGATGCTTTCGTACTTCATCAAAAAGGTGATGAAGGATCGCTCGTGGTGGGCGTCCATCGTCAAGCCGAAGCCGCACGTGACGATCTGCGTTCCGGCGGAGATCACGTCGGTCGAGGAGCGCGCCGTCAAGGACGCCGCCAAGCTCGCGGGGGCGCGCGACGTCGGCATCATCGAAGAGCCCATGGCCGCGGCGATCGGGGCCGGCCTTCCCATCGGCGGTCCGTCCGGCAGCATGGTCGTGGACATCGGCGGCGGCACGACCGACGTCGCCGTCATCTCGCTGGGGGGCATCGTCGTCTCGCAGTCGCTGCGCGTCGCCGGTAACAAGATGGACGAGGCGATCGTGCGCTACATCCGGCGCGTGTACAACCTGATGATCGGCGAGCGCACGGCCGAAGAAGTCAAGATGAAGATCGGCTCCGCGTACAAGCTGGAGCAGGAGCTCGCCATGGAAATCCGCGGGCGAGACCTCATCAACGGCCTCCCGAAATCGGTGAAGATCACGAGCGAAGAGATACGCGAGGCGCTCTCGGAGCCGGTCGGAGCGATCGTCGAGGCCGTCAAGGCGGTGCTGGAAAAGACGCCGCCGGAGCTCTCGGCCGACATCATCGACCGCGGCATCATCTTGACCGGCGGCGGCGCGCTCTTGCGAGGCTTGGAGAAACTTCTCTCGGAGGTGACGGGCGTTCCGGTGATCGTCGCGGACGACCCGCTCTCGTGCGTCGCGATCGGGACCGGCGCGCGGCTGCGTGTTTGATGGAAGGGTAATCAACGCTGCTGCGGCGAGCGTCGAAGATGTCGCCGAAGCGGTCACCCGCGTCGCCTTTTCAGGCGGCACCGTCATCTTGCCGAATGATACGAGCTATTTGATCGGATGCGATCCGTACGACTATGCGGCCATCGATCGCGTCTATGCCGCCAAGGGGCGGCCCGATAACCGGCCGCTCACGCTGCACGTGGCGACGCCGCCGGAATTCTTAGAGTACGCTGGAGATAACGCGCTCGCGGTCCTCGCGGCCAAACGGCTGCTTCCGGCACCCGTCATCCTGCTGATACGCAAGCCGGCGTTCATCAGCGACGAGTTGGCCGCGGGCCTGCAGACGCTGGCGTTTCGCGTCCCTGACGACGAGTTCGCGCGGGCCTTGCTCGAGCGCTGCGGGCCGATCGCCGGGACGACGGCGAACCCGCCGGGCGGAACGCGCTATCGCGGCGGCGCGGATCGTTCGATGCTGCCGCCGGCGGATCTGCTCGTCGAGCACGGACCGACGCGGTACGACAGCGAATCATCCATCGTCGATCTCTCCGGTGCGCACGCGCGTCTACTGCGGGAGGGCGCGGTCTCGGAGCAGCGCCTGACGGAGTTGTTTGGACCGATCGAACGCCCGACGATAAAGGTACGTAAACTCGCATGATCCGACTCACCTCCGCGCTCGCCGCCGCCCTCGCGCTCGCCACGCCGCTCGCGCTCGCGGCGCCGCCTCGTTCGCCCGCGCCGGCGCGTTCGCCGGCGGCGCAGCGTTCGCCAGGCGCCCGCGCGCGTTCGCACGTCCCCGCTAGCGCCGCATCGCCGCCGGGAGGCCAGGCGTCGTTCGACCTCGGTGTCTGGACGGTCCACGCGAGCTCGATCGATGCGAACTTCAAGAGCGGCGACTTCAGCACGCCCCAGAAGATCGTGATGACGCGCGTCGGCGGCGACGTGTCGGCGGATCGCGCGAACGGCAACTACAAGAAGCAGATGCTCTATCTCAACGGGCACGTCGTCATGCACGACTCACAGGGCAACGGCCTCAGCAGTCTCGAGGGCAGCGCTCAGTCGCAGTCCGCGGGTCCCTCGACGCTCACGGCGGATCAAGCTCAGATCGACGGAGCCGCGAAGGTCTACAAGGCCATCGGGAACGTCCATTACGTGCAGGCCGATACCGTTGTCGACGCCGATACCGGGACGCTCAACGACGCAAACCACAGCCTCTTGCTCGAAGGCACGGTCCACATCACGCAGGGCGCGCGCAGCATGAACGCGCGCAAGGTCCTCTACAACACCGAAACGGGGAGCGCTCACGCCGAGGGCGACGTCACCATGCAGTTCCCGAACGAAGTCCACCGCGGAATCGCAACGCCGAGGCCGCTGAGGCTTCCGCGCAACGGTTTGACGCAGCCGGCCGGCCCATCACCCAGCGCGCAGCCTTGAGGTGCCGATAGCCCGCCCCGGCGGCGACATGCCGTTCGAGTTTGCCCGCCGCGAGGTGCCGCTCGCGGCCCGAATGCGGCCGCGCACTCCCGACGAGTTCGTCGGCCAAGAGGACCTGATGGCCCCGGGCCGCGTTTTGCGCACGGCGATCGAGCGCGACGGGGTGCCGTCGATGATCCTGTGGGGGCCGCCAGGCACGGGAAAGACGACGCTCGCGGAAATCGTAGCGCGCTCGACGGGCGCGTACTTCGAGCGCATGTCGGCGGTCAGCGCGGGCGTTGCGGATCTCCGGCGAGTCGTCAACGAGGCCCGAGCGCGCGAACGCTCCGGCAAGCGCACCGTGCTCTTTATCGACGAGATCCATCGTTTCAACAAGGCGCAGCAGGACGCGATTCTCCCCTACGTCGAGGACGGAACTGTCGTGTTCATCGGCGCGACGACCGAGAACCCGTCCTTCGAGGTGAACTCGGCGTTGCTGTCGCGAGCTCGCGTGTTCGTTCTCCACCAACTCTCGGACGAACAGGTAGATACGATCGTCGATCGGGCGCTGGCGGATCGTGAACGCGGCTTGGGCGCGCAGGGGGTCGCGCTCGACGACGAGGCGCGCCGGGTTCTCGTGGGGCTCGCCAACGGGGACGCGCGCGTGGCGCTCAACGCCTTGGAGTTCGCGGCGGCGTCGGCGGCGCGGCGCGAAGGCGCCCGTACTATCGATGCGGCGCTGGTGCGCGAGGCGATCCAGCGGCGCGGCACCGCGTACGACAAGTCGGGCGAGATGCACTACGACACGATCAGCGCGTTCATCAAGTCGATTCGCGCGAGCGACCCGGACGCCGCACTCTACTGGCTCGCACGCATGATCGACGGCGGCGAGGATCCGCTCTTCATTGCGCGCCGTCTCGTGGTCCTCGCGTCCGAAGACGTGGGGCTCGCGGATTCGAACGGGTTGAGCGTCGCGGTGGCTGCGCAGCAGGCGGTGCACTTCATCGGCATGCCGGAGGGATTTTTTCCGCTCGCGCATGCGACGCTCTATCTCGCGACGGCGCCGAAGAGCAACAGCGTCGGCACGTCGTTTGCGGCCGCGATGGCGGACGTGCAGGAAACCCGCAACGAGCCCGTCCCGCTGCATCTGCGCAACGCGCCGACCGGGCTCATGCGCGAGCTTGGGTACGGTAAGGGGTATCACTACTCCCACGACGACTACGACGTCAAGCAGTTAAACCTGCCGGAGAACCTGAGCGAGCGCCGCTACTTTAGTCCGGACAAAAAAAGGCGGTCCGAGTGATTCTCGGACCGCCAGTTTCCCGTTGCTACTTCTCGGAGTGTGCGTTGGAGCTTCGCACAGCCCGATAATATAGCGGCAGACTGTGAGCGACCTGTGAATTCCGATCGAATTTATCTCGACAATGCGGCGACCACGCCGCAGCGTCCGGAAGCAGCAGACG
>DATDGN010000108.1:0-7572 GCA_036522095.1 Candidatus Cybelea sp.
GAGGGAGCCTCGCCGTTACGCGCCCCGACCTGCTGCGCGAGGGCCAAAATCGAGCGGCCTTCGGGCGTCTCGTCGGCCAGTGACGAGAGATACGCGATCCGGGCGGCATCCTTGGTGTCGATGCCATCCGAAGTGAGGATCTCGACGGCTTGGCGGTTGCCCAGCGTGATCGTCCCCGTCTTGTCGAGCAGCAGCGTGTCCACGTCGCCCGCGGCCTCGACGGCGCGGCCGCTCATCGCCAAGACGTTGCGCTGCATCACGCGATCCATGCCGGCGATCCCGATCGCCGAGAGCAGGCCACCGATCGTGGTCGGGATCAAACACACCAGCAGCGCGATGAGAATGGTCACGCTTTGGTGCTTGCCGGCGTACAGCGAATACGGCGCCAGCGTGGCGACGGCGATCAGGAAGATGATCGTGAGCCCCGCAAGCAGGATCGACAGCGCGATCTCGTTGGGCGTCTTCTGGCGTTGCGCGCCTTCCACCAAGCGAATCATTCGATCGAGGAAGCTCTCGCCGGGATTGGCTGTCACGCGAACGACGATCCGGTCGGAGAGAACGCGGGTGCCGCCGGTCACGGCGCTGCGGTCGCCGCCAGACTCGCGAATGACGGGCGCCGACTCGCCGGTGATCGCCGACTCGTCGACGGTCGCCGCGCCCTCGATCACGTCTCCGTCCGCCGGGATGATCTCGCCGGCCTCGACGACGTAGCGGTCGCCCTTGCGCAGGCTCGTGCTCGTGACGCGCTCCTCCGTTCCGTCGCCGTGGAGCAATCGCGCGTACGTGTCGGATTTCGTCCGCCGCAGCGTCTCGGCTTGCGCCTTGCCGCGGCCCTCGGCCACCGCTTCCGCGAAGTTGGCGAAGACCACCGTGAACCACAGCCATGCCGCGATGGCGAAATCGAACCCGGGGGAGCCGCCGTGGCGGATGATGTCGCGCGCGAAGAAGATCGTCGTCGCCGCTGCGCTCACTTCGACGACGAACATGACGGGATTGCGCGCCTGCCAGCGCGGGTCGAGCTTCCTGAAAGAGTCCCAAAGCGCCCGCGTGAGAATCGCACGGTCGAAGAGCGAGCGCGCTTGGGGACGGCGCTCCAAGCGTCTCTGACTGAGCATTAGAACGTCTTTCCTTGGAGCATGAGCAGGTGTTCCACGATCGGCCCCAGCGAGTCAGCCGGCAGGAACGTGAGAGCGCCGACGATCACGATGACGCCGATGAGCAAGGCGACGAAGATCCCCGAGTGCGTCGTGAACGTGCCGGCGCTCTCGGGAACCGCCTTCTTCCCGGCCAGCGCGCCCGCGAGGGCCAACGCCGGCACCGCGACTGCGAAGCGGCCGAACATCATGTTCACGCCGGTCAGCAGGTTGTAGAACAGGTTCGGGCCGAGACCCGCGAAGGCCGAGCCGTTGTTCGCGTTAGTGGACGTGAATGCGTACAGGATCTCTGAAAAGCCATGCGGGCCGCTGTTGTTCAGCGTCGCGATGCCGGCCGGCAACACCGCGGCGACGGCGGTCGGCACGAGGCACAGCACGGGCGTAACGAGCGCTGCGAGGATCGCGAACTGCACCTCGCGGCGCTCGATCTTCTTGCCGAGGTACTCCGGCGTGCGCCCGACCATCAGGCCGGCGATGAAGACGGTGAGAACCACGAAGACGATCATGCCGTATAGTCCGCTGCCGACGCCGCCGAAAACGATCTCGCCGAGCTGCATGTTGACGAGTGGAATCAGGCCGCCGAGCGCGGTGAACGAGTCGTGCATCGAGTTGACCGCCCCGCACGACGTGTCGGTGGTGACCGTCGCGAACAGCGCCGAGGCCGAAACGCCGAAACGGCACTCTTTGCCTTCCATGTTGCCGCCGGCGACGCCGAGCGAGTGGACGATGGGGTTGCCGGCGCCCTCGGCCCAGTAAGCAACGACGAAGCTGGAAAAGAAAAGGATCGCCATCGCCGAGAAGATCGCCCAGCCTTGTCGCGTGTCTTTCACCATCTTGCCGTACATGTATGTCAGCCCGGCGCCAAGCGAGAAGATCAAGAGCAGCTCGACGAGATTGGTCAACGGATTCGGATTCTCATTGGGCGAGGCCGAGTTAGCGTTGACGAAGCCGCCGCCGTTGGTGCCGAGCTCCTTGATGACCTCCTGCGAAGCCATCGGACCGCCGGTGATCGATTGAGCGAAGCCTTCGATGGACTTCACGCCCTCGTAGGCGTGAAGGTTCTGCGGCATGCCCTGGGACACGAGGAACAGCCCCACGACGATCGAGATCGGCAGCAGGACGTAGAGCGAGCAGCGCGTGAGGTCGACCCAGAAATTTCCGAGCGTCTTGACGTTCGTGCGCACGAGGCCGCGCACGACCGCGACCGCTATCGCGATGCCGACCGCGGCCGAGACGAAGTTGTGCCAGGCGAGACCGGCCATCTGCGCGACGTAGCTCATCGCCGTCTCGCCGGAGTAGAACTGCCAGTTGGTGTTCGTCGTGAAGCTGACCGCCGTATTCCACGCCAGGTCGGGCGCCATGTTGTCGATGTGCGCGGGGTTGAACGGCAGCCACTTCTGCGTCCGCAACAAAATGTAGAGATAGGCCAGGCCGATCAACGAGAAGGCGAGCATAGAGAGCGCGTAAGCGTAACAGGTCATCTCCTCGTCTTCGCGCACGCCGCAAATCCGATAGACGAGCCTCTCCAGCGGAACGAGAACCGGGCTCAGCCACGTACGCTCGCCCTGGAAGACGCGCGCCATATAGGAGCCCAGCGGCTTCGTCAGCGCCAGGACGATGAGGAAAAAGACGATGGCCTGCAGCCAGCCGATCGCGGTCATCGTCAGAACCTCTCGGGGCGCAGCATCGCGAAAACGAGATAGGCCAGTCCGGCGACCGTGAGGATCAGTCCCAGCACGTCATCGAAGCCCATGGCTACACCTTCTCGCAGCCGAGCACGTACAGGTCCAGGACGACGAAACACACAATCGTGAGCAGCACGACACCGATTTCTGTGGCCACTCGTTTCAGGATAGCCCACCGGCCGCGCGCGTGCTATCCGCCGGTCGGATGATCCGAAAGGACATCCGGCTGGATGATCCGAGTGACGGCTGCTCGACTCTCGCGTTTAGCTCTATAATTGCGCTGCTATGCTTCGTACCACGCTCCTTGGAGCCGCCGCGCTTTCGTGCGGCCTCGCCGCCACGCCGGGCCTCGCTTTCGCTCAGGCGGCGCCTACCCCATCGAGCTCACCGGCGTCGACCGTCTCCCCTTCACCGACGCCGAGCGCTCCCAGCGACCCGTGCGGCTCGATACTCTCGATCGTGAACCGTCCGTCCGTCTCGACCGGCGTCTGCACGGTCCGAACCGGGCATTTCGACCTCGAGAACGGCTATACGAGCACGACGACCAGCGGAGCCGGCGGCGGCAGCAACGCAAACTATCCGCAGTCGCTCTTGCGCATCGGGACGGCCGATCCGCACCTCGACTTCGAGTTCGGTTTGCCCAGTTACGAAACGTCTTCGGTAGGCCAGCCTAGGGTAACAGGTGCGAGCGACGTAAGCCTCGCCACGAAATACGAGCTCGGCTACAACTCCAACGCCGACTGGGGTTTGTACGGGGCCATCACATACCCCACGGGAAGCAGGGCGTTCACCGCCGGGAACGCACAGTTCACGGGCGACTTCGACGGGGGCTACACGATCAACTCGGAGTTCAGCCTCGCGGGGACGCTCAGCTTTAACGCATTGAGCGGGGCCAACGCCGCCGGCGCCGCTCAGTCTTACTTCGCCTTCATTCCGAGCCTGGAGCTGAGCGCCGCGCTTCCGGGCGGTCCATCGCAAGTCTCCGCGGAGTATGCATACTTTTCAGCCGCCGGCCCCGGTCTCGGCTCCAAGAGCCTCATCGACTTCATTTATCAGCGCGCTTTCGGCAATCACCTACTGTTTGATGTCGAATACGGCTTCTCGCCGACCGTCATCAACGGGCAGAAGCAACACTACTTCGGTGCAGGTCTTTCCTTCATGAATTAGCGGAAAATCACGGGCCATTGCCTAAGGGCGCGGACAGCGCCCTTTTTCATTGCTAGCCGGAGGAATCTCGATGAACGCTACGTCGATCCCCGTGAATATCGGCAATACGGGGTTCATGTTGCTCTGCGCGAGCCTCGTCATGCTGATGACGCCGGGGCTCGCCTTCTTTTACGGCGGCCTCGTGCAGCGCAAGAACGTCCTCACCATCATGATGCAGAGCTACATGTCGCTGGGCTGGACGACGGTCCTGTGGTTCGCCTTCGGGTACTCGGAGAGCTTCGGGCCCGACTGGCACGGCATCATCGGCAATCCGGGCACCTACGCACTCCTGCACGGAGTGACGCTCCACACGATGTTTACCGGCAACGACGCCGGCATTCCGCTGGTCGTGCACATCGCGTATCAAATGATGTTCGCAATCATCACCCCCGCGCTGATCACGGGCGCATTCGCCAACCGGGTAACGTTCAAGGCCTATTTCTGGTTTCTCACCGCGTGGCTGATCTTCGTCTACTTTCCGTTCGTACACATGCTCTGGAGCCCCAACGGAATTTTGGCGAAGTGGGGCTGTCTCGATTTCGCCGGCGGCATCGTCGTGCACGCGTCGGCCGGCTTCGCCGCTTTGGCGTCGGTTCTCTACGTCGGCCGGCGCCACGTGATCGACAACAAGCCGCATAACGTGCCGCTCATCGCGCTCGGAACCGGTCTGCTTTGGTTCGGCTGGTACGGGTTCAACGCCGGATCCGAACTGCGCGTGGACTCCGTGACGGCTGCGGCATTTCTCAACACCGACGTCGCCGCATCCTTCGCCGCCATCACATGGCTGCTCGTCGAGTGGGCGCGCGGACGCCAGCCGAAGTTCATCGGACTGCTCACCGGCGCCGTTGCGGGCCTTGCGACTATCACGCCTTGCGCCGGCTACGTCTCACCCACGACCGCGGTGATCGTCGGCATCGCCGCCGGTGTCGTCTGCTACTACGCGGTCGCCCTCAAGAACCTGTTGGGCTGGGACGACGCGCTCGACGTGTGGGGCGTCCACGGCGCCGGCGGATTCCTTGGCATCGTGCTGCTGGGCGTATTCGCATCGACGGCGTGGAATCCCAACGGCGCGGACGGCTTGCTCCGCGGCAATCCGGCGTTCCTCGGCAAGCAGTTCGTCGCGGCGCTGGTCTGCAGCGCCTGGGCATTCAGTTTCACGTACGCGATGCTGTGGCTGATTAACTTAATGACGCGCGTGAAAGTAGACGAGGCAGCCGAACAGCAGGGGCTCGACGCCCACCTGCACGGCGAGGAGGCTTACCCGCTCGGAATCTGATCGGATCTCCTACTACTCGCGTCCCAGCGCACTTCGAGCTCGCGCGCCTCGTAACGTACTAGCGCGCCGCACGACCGGGACTAGCGCGAAGCTGGCCGCCGCGAGCGTCGCCAGCGAGACCGCAAACGCCGCGTCGACGATCGCTTCGCGGTAGGGAATCTCAGGAGGGATCGCCAGCGCCAGCGCCAGGCAGAGGCCTCCGCGCATCCCGGCCACGCGCACGACGTCGATCCACTCGCTCGGATACGGCCCGGGCAGCAACAGGCCGCCGACGACGCCGCGCGCGACCGCGATCCCGACGATGCACGCCACGACGAAGACCGGCTCCCGGGTCACGCGTCCGATTTGCAGCGCGGCGCCCACCATGAAGAAAACGAGCACGTTGGCCAGCAGCGCCCCGACATCCCAGAACCGGTTGACGTCTTCCGCGATGCTCAGCGTGATCCACGACCGCTCGAAGAATCGCAGCGCGATGCCGCACGCGATCGTCGCGAATATGCCCGACAGGTGGAGGTAGTCGGCTGCGAAGTAGGCGCCGTAGGCGCAGAGAACCGTCGCCGCGATCTGGAGTCGCGCGTCGGCACTTCCTCGGAGCGCCCGCGCGACGACGAATGCCAGCCCGACGCCCAGCACGGCACCGCCCGTGGCTCCGCCCAAAGTCTCGGCGGCCACGATCGCTATCGCGCCGGCGCTCGCGGTTCCCAGGGCAAGCGCGACGAGGACGCCTCGGTAGAGCGCGACGGCGACCGCGTCGTTGAAGAGCGACTCGCACTCGACGATCGTGACGAGGGTCTTCGGCACCTTCAGGCGCCGAAAGACGGCCACGACCGCGATCGGGTCCGTCGCGCTCAAGATGGCGCCGGTCAGCAGCGCCGGGCCGAACGGCACGCGCACGATCGCGAGCGCGCCGGCGACGATCAGCGCCGTCAGCAGCACGCCCGGCCCGGCCAACGTGGCGATCGCGATCCACTGCCGCCGAATCGCCCGATAGTTGAGGTTCCACGCAGCCTCGAAGAGCAGCGCCGGCAGGAATACGTAGAGCGTCGCGTGGCCGAACGCATACGCAAACCGCCCCGGCTCGATGAACCCGTATCCGATTCCCAGCCCAACCACGAGCACGATCTGCCACAGCTTCACGGCGCGAAATTCTAGTGGGTATGCGTGAAGTTTCCGACCCCGGCGAAACTTCGCATCGCCTCGATCGCGCGCCGCATCCCAACCGGCGCGCGCGGGCGCCCGACCGCGTCGAAGTAGCGCGCAGGATCGATGTTCAGCGTCCGCGTCTGCACCAGCGCCACCGGGCTGTCGCGCAGGAACGATTCCGTCGCGGCGATCTCCTCTTCGTCGTCGGTGACGCCGGGATGTGTGAGCAGGTTCAGGCTCACGCGCAGGCCGCGCGCTACGGCCAGCCGCACGGACTCTAGCACGTCGCCGAGCGCGTATCCGATCGGTCGATAGTACGCCGCGTAGACGCGCGGCCGGAACGAATTTAGGCTGATTCGCACGGCACCCAGGCCCGCATCGATGCAGCGCTCGAGCGACGCGGGCAGGCTGCCGTTCGTGTTGAGGTTGACGGTGCCGTTGGCGCGCTTCGCGCGAATCGCCTCGATTGCGCGCACGATCGTCGCGGGCCGCAGAAGCGGCTCTCCCTCGCAGCCCTGCCCGAACGAGACGATGCCGTCTTCGACGCGCTCGAGGTGATGGATCGCGACGCGCGCCAGGTCCCTGACCGTCGCCTCTTCGGCGACGCGCGTCTGCGGGGACGGCATTCCCGCGTCCGGCTCCAGCTCGGAGATGCAGCCGATGCAGCGCGCGTTGCACTTGGGAGAAACGGGCAACGCCGCTTCGCCGCGTTCGAGAAACACGTTCTGCGCCGTGAAGCAACCGTATTCGACGGAGCAGAGCGCCACCTGGCGCAACACACGGTTGTCGGGCTCTCGCGCCACACGCTCAGCGACGATCGCCTCCAGCTCGCCTTGCGCAAAGCGGCGCGGCTCCCAGTCCTCGCTCTCGTCCGTCCGCATCGCGGACACGTGCAGCCGATCGTCGATGCTGCAGGCGAACGTGTAGCCGAAGAGCGGCAGCGGCGGCGCGTCGCGTTCGGCGGCATATGCCGGAAGCAGCAGCCGCGTATAGCCCGCCGGCAGCGCGACGGCCATCGCGGTGCGGCCGGCGATCGGCCCGATCGTCGTCAGCGGATGCCGTTGCGGCAAGAGCATCGGCACGGTCCCCTCCGGCGATGCGATCAGCT